>CAVAXH010000240.1:0-2413 GCA_963592505.1 Bacteroidaceae bacterium | reverse complement strand
AGATTTGGCGGTCAGTGGCGTCTTCGCCAAGGGCCTCCAGGTCCCGTCGCACGTCCTCCCACATCGGCGTGTCCTTCCACAGCTCCATGCCGCGTGCGTAGAGACGCGGATTGTTCGTCTCCACTACCTTCATCCAGATGTGTGTGTGCTCGTGCATCGGCGTATTGGCGTTGAATACGTCGTCCTTCAGCACCATGCGGTCACCGACGGCATAGCCGTACACCATGCCGCCGGCATCGCGCAGCATCTGTGCGCGGCCCTGCTCGGTGTCGGCATCGAGCTGTCTGTCGAAGGCGTCGGCCGGCAGCACCTGCACATTGTCCTTGCCGTAGATGTCACCCAGCATCCTGACGATCGTGTCGCGCTCCTCGGCTTCTATCGACGTGTATTTCGTGGCCGCATTGATCTCCTTCATGATCTCACCGTCGAGCGCGATGTCAGAGACGCGGTTGCTGATGCCTTGTTCTTCTTGCAGATACCTGTCGAGAATCTCATGCCAGTTGTCGGGCAACTTGGCCTTCACCGGCGGCTGCACCACGGCCTTGCCGTCCTCGTCATACATACGGAAGTCGGTGAGCATCTTATAGTAGTCGGGATGCTCCGTCACGCCTTCATAGTCGAACATCGGCGTGAGGCCGTTCTTGCGACAATAGTCCAGATACACCTGGGCTGCCTGGCGTGCATCGCCGCCGTTCTTGCGCACAAGCGAGTTGAACTGCAGCACCTTGTCCACGATGTGCAGGCCGATGTCGTTCACGTGTAGCTCGCTGATGGCCTTGCCGTCCGTGCCCAGTGTGTGGTAGCCGTTGTCCATCGCGGTGGCCAGGTCGTAGCCCGTCAGCTGCTTCATGATGGGGCTGGCTCCCGTGGCATGGTACGCCAGGATCATGTGCACGTCCGGATTGTCCAGCGCCCACTTGATAAACTCTACCGACGGTGCCACCACCACGTTGCCCACATGTCCGCGGAAGGCACGGTTGTGCGCATTCTCCATGGCTGTCTCTACCGGGAAGCTCTCCACGCTCCAGGCCGGCACCAGCTCGGTCGAGCCTTTCTCGAATCGCCCGTCGCTCTCCGGCAGAGCGCCCTTGGCTATAAAGCCGGCATGGTCGCGGAGCCATTGGTCATACTCCGCCTTGTCCAGTCCGAGAGCCTCGCGGTGCCAGTCGCTGCCGCGCCACACGTCCACAATGAGGCTCTGGTTCATCTTTGCTCCCGTCCGGCCGAACATCTCCGGCATGAACGGACGTTTCGTGTAGAGCTGCATCGGCGCACGTGCGCCCTGAAGCATGAGGAACTGTGTGTAGTAGTCGAAGAACATGTTTGCACGCGCATCCTCATAGCTGAACTGGCGCACGCCGCCACGCTCGCGCATCTCCACCTGCGAGTAGAGCTTCAGGTAGATGTCACGCGGAATGCGGTCGATGCTGAACGGGGTGGTGTCGAGCAGCTGTTTGCCGCGGAACTGACCTTGGCTAAGGTATTCCACCACGCCCGTGTTGCCAAACTTGTCGTAGAAGGCAGTGAACGCGCTCGGCGACATGAACCACTCGTAACTCATGTTGCCGCGCAGCATGTCGCTGCCCAGCATCAGTGTGGCAATCTTCTTGATGCTGTCGGCCTTGATGCCCTCGCCCGTCTTCGTGGCGTAGTTGGCCACACGGTCCAGCCCCTTGCCGGCAGCAAGCTCTTTGAGCACAGTTTCCTGTTCTGTGGTCAGTGCCGTAGGCTCGCCCATCAGCCTGTCATCGAGGCCGGCCGCCTCGCGCACGCTGTTCCATATCTGCTCGTCGCGCTTGCTCTGCTTCAGCACCTTTCGCTTCGCCTCCACATAGCACATCACACACGGTGTGAGGAACCCGTGCTTCTGCAGGATCTTCTTCAGAGCCTCCACCTGCGTAACGCCCAGGTGACCGCCCTTGCCGGCTTCCACGAGCGTGTCCATCACGCTGTTCATCGCCTCCTTCTTGATGCAGTTGAACGAATAGTCGATGCTGATATACTCTCCCGTGTCACGGACAAACGGGCGGTTGCTCGCCTCGCTGTTCTGGAACAGGCCAAACCGGGGATATTTCTCCATGAACGCCTGCAGGCCGTCGGCCACAGCGTCGGCCTGTGCGATCATTGCATCCACATCGTCCGGGTCCAGTCCGGCATCGTTCACCAGTATGTCGCGCATCCGCTCCTTGTCGGTGTCCTTCCATGTCCGGTAGTTCATCTCCACGCTGCCGTCGTCATGGCGCACCACGGCAGGCTTGCCGTCCACGTCAAGCAAGGTCTTGCTCTTCGCAATCCCCTTATACTCCGCGAACGGTTTCATCTTTCTGCCGCTTGACTTCAGCCACTTGTCGAAGTTTTCCTTACTCACACCGGTGATATTGCCGAGCCCCTTCCAGCCTTTGCTGTAGTTGGC
>CAVAXH010000239.1:0-2601 GCA_963592505.1 Bacteroidaceae bacterium | reverse complement strand
GAACCCCACAGAGGAGATGCTGATAAAGAACTGGGCTGCCATCATCTACAACAACAACCGCGACGTGAACCGCCTCGGCGACTTCCCGCTCACCGACAGCGAGATGCAGCAGGTCATCACACAGGTGGACGCCCTGCAGTCGCCCTACGAGGTGAGCAAGTTTATCGGCGGCGGACTGGTGACGATAAAGCGCGACAACGAAAACGACAAGATAAACTATGGCAAGGAGGTATATCTGAAAATCTTCGATGCCAAGGAGATACGTGCAGGACAGAGCGTCTACCAGATAGTGCGCCAGCCGAAGTTCCAGACCAAGCATCCGCTGGGCACTACCCGGCGGGGCGACGTGATGCTGCTCATCAACGGTATGCCCGTAATACACATCGAACTGAAACGCTCGGGCGTGGACGTGACGCAGGCCGTGAACCAGATAAAGAAATACGCCCACGAGGGCATATTCAGTCGGGGCATCTTCTCGCTGGTGCAGATATTCGTGGCGATGACGCCGGAGAAGACCCTCTACTTTGCCAACCCCGGCAAGAGCGAGAATTTCTCGCCGAGCTTCTACTTCCACTGGGCCGACTTCAACAACGAGGAGATACACGACTGGAAGCGCATCGGCGCCAACCTGCTCTCCATCCCCATGGCTCACCAGATGATAGGCTACTACAGCATAGCCGACGACAAGGACGAGACACTGAAGGTGCTGCGCAGTTACCAGTATTTTGCCGTGACCAAGATATGGGAAAAGGTGCGTGCCACCAACTGGGACGACCACATGCACCGCGGCGGCTTCGTCTGGCACACCACAGGCTCGGGCAAGACGATGACCTCCTTCAAGGCTGCCCAACTCATAGCCAAGGCGGGCGATGCCGACAAGGTGGTGTTCCTGCTCGACCGCATCGAACTGAGCACACAGAGCGCCGACGAATACCGCGGCTTTGCCAATGCCGACGACAACGTGCTCGACACCGAGGACACGCAGAACCTAATCCGCGTGC
Organism: Bacteroidaceae bacterium; assembly: GCA_963592505.1. GTDB lineage: Bacteria > Bacteroidota > Bacteroidia > Bacteroidales > Bacteroidaceae > Prevotella. The sequence continues at coordinate 1,600 of CAVAXH010000239.1, read as the reverse complement.
TGGAGAGCGACGACAAGGACGAGAACCTCATCGTAACCTCCATACAGAAGATGAGCCGCATCACCCGAGAGAACCATGTAGCGCAATCCACCATCACCCGGATAAACAACAAGCGTGTGGTGTTCATCGTAGACGAGTGCCACCGCAGCGTGACGGGCAGCGGCAAGGAGAGCGGCAGCGGCATGCTGCTCACCATCAAGAACACGTTCCCACGCGCCGTGCTCTTCGGCTTCACCGGCACCCCTATCTTCCCCGAGAACGCGCATGGGGAGTTGACCACGGAGGTCATCTTTGGCGATATGCTCCACAAGTACACCCTTGCCAGCGGCATTCCCGACGGCAACGTGTTGGGCTTCGACCTCTACCGGGAGGATACCTTCCGACAGCAGGAGATACGGCAGGCGGTGGCCCTGCGAGCCGTGGAAGCCGAGAGCTTCGACGAAATCAAGGAGGACAAGGAGAAGGTGGACATCTACAACAAGTGGATGCAGGATACCGACATGCTGAAGGTGGAGGACGAGGCCAAGAGCCTCTATCAGACCGACGAGCACCACCGCGCCGTGATGCGCAAGATTGTGGAGGAGCGGCCGATGCTCAGCCGCAACGGAAAGTTTCATGCCATATTGGCTACGAAGAACATACCCGAAGCCATAGAGTACTACCACCTTTTCAAGGAGCACTATCCGGAGTATAACGTCACCGCCATCTTTGACGACAGCATCGATAATAATGGCGGCGGCGAATACAAAGAAGACGCTATACTGGAGATGCTCGACGACTACAACGGGAAATTCGGCACCGCCTTCCAGCAGTCCAACTATGCCAAATACAAGAAAGACGTGGCCAAGCGCCTGGCGCACAAGGCTCCTTACCAGCACTTGGAGAAGTCGCAGCAACTCGACATGCTCATCGTGGTGACACAGATGCTCACGGGCTACGACTCGAAGTGGGTGAACACGCTGTATGTGGACAAGTTGATGCAGTATGTGGATGTCATCCAGGCTTTTTCGCGCACCAACCGTCTGTTCGGGCCGGAGAAGCCGTTCGGCATCATCAAGTATTTCACCCGTCCGGAACGGATGAAGAAGAACATCGACGATGCGCTGCAGCTCTACGTCAACCAACCACTGTCGGTGTTTACCGACAAACTGGAGGCCAACCTGGAGTATATCAACGAGAACTTCAAGGCTATCGATGCACTGTTCACTGCCGAGGGCATCGAATACTACGCCACACTGCCACAGGCCGAGGCTTCGAAGAAGAAATTTGCCAAGGAGTTTTGTGAGATGACCCGACGCATCGAGGCCAGCAAGATGCAGGGCTTCGTGTGGGAGAAACTGGAATATGAGTTCCCGCACACCAGTGGCTGGACCAAGGTGAAACTCGCTTTCGACGAACAGACCTACAAGATTCTGCTCCAGCGCTACCGCGAGCTCTTCACCTCTACATCTGGTGGCGGAGACGACGACAACGATGTATATCAGCTCGAAGCCTACATCACGGAGACTGGTGCCGGCACGATAGATGCCGAGTATATCAACGAGAAGTTCATCAAGTTCATCAAGAACCTCTATACCACCGGTCCCGGCAGCGAACTGGT
>CAVAXH010000238.1:0-2900 GCA_963592505.1 Bacteroidaceae bacterium | reverse complement strand
GTATCGCCCTGCCTATCATCACACTCCTGCCTACGGATGGATGAACGACCCGAACGGCATGTTCTACAAGGATGGCACATGGCACCTCTACTACCAGCACAACCCCTACGGTTCGCAGTGGGAGAACATGACGTGGGGACACTCCACTTCCACCGACCTCATCAACTGGAAGTTTGAGGGCGAGGCTGTGGAGCCCGACGCCATCGGCACCGTCTTCAGCGGTTCGGCTGTTGTGGACAAGGACAACACGGCGGGCTTCGGCAAGAATGCCGTCGTGGCGCTCTACACCTCGGCTGCAGAAAACCAGACGCAGAGCATGGCATACAGCACCGACGACGGCAAGACGTTCACAAAGTATGAGGGCAACCCTGTCATCACGAGCAACGTGCCCGACTTCCGCGACCCGCACATGTTCTGGAACGACGACATCAAGAAGTGGAACATGATCCTCGCCGCCGGTCAGCAGATGAACATCTACTCGTCTACGGACCTCAAGCAGTGGACCTACGAAAGCAGCTTCGGCATGGGCTACGGCAATCACGACGGCGTGTGGGAATGTCCTGACCTCATGAAGATGAAGGTGCGCGGCACCGACAAGGAGAAGTGGATGCTCATCTGCAACATCAACCCCGGCGGACCGTTCGGCGGTTCGGCAACACAGTATTTCGTCGGCGACTTCGACGGCCACAAGTTCACCTGCGAGAGCAAACCGGAGGTGACGAAGTGGATGGACTACGGCAAGGACCACTACGCCACCGTCACCTTCGACAACGCTCCTGACGGACGCCACGTCGCCCTGGCATGGATGAGCAACTGGCAGTATGCCAACCAGGTGCCTACCAAGCAGTATCGCTCGGCCAACTCCATACCTCGTGACCTCGGTCTCTTCGAACACAACGGCGAGACTTACTGCAGCGTCACTCCTTCACCGGAGATGCTGGCAGCAAGAAGCGAGAAGGCCACGAAGGTGCTTCAGGGACCCTCCGAGATGGTCGTCACCCTCAAGGGCAGCGCCACCATCACGCTGTCCAACGGGAAGGGTGAGCAGGTCACGATGACCTACGATGCCGACAAGGAGACGTTTGAGATGGACCGCACAAAGAGCGGACTGTCTGACTTCAGCAATGAGTTTGCCGCGGTCACCAAAGCACCCACTCACGGCAAGTTAAAGCAGCTGCGCATATTCATCGACAACAGCTCCGTCGAGGCCATCGACGCCGAGGGCAAGATGGCAATGACCAACCTCGTCTTCCCAACCAAGCCTTACAACAAGATTGCCGTTAAAGGCAAAGCAAAATACACAGTTTACACACTGAAATAAAAAAAACTACCACTATGGCAAAGTCAAGCAAACTCACCCTCATCCCGCTGATGCTCTGCTTCTTCAGCATGGGATTCGTTGACCTCGTGGGCATCGCCTCCAACTATGTGAAGGCTGACCTCGCGCTCACCGACTCAACGGCCAACATATTCCCCTCGTTGGTGTTCTTCTGGTTTCTCATCTTCAGCGTGCCCACGGGCATGCTGATGAACAAGATCGGGCGCAAGAAGACAGTGCTCCTCTCGCTGCTCATCACGGTGGTGTCGCTCTTCATCCCCATCTTCGGCGAGAGCTTCAGCGTCATGCTCATCTCCTTCTCACTCCTGGGCATAGGCAATGCGCTGATGCAGACATCGCTCAACCCGCTCATCGCCACCGTCATCAAGGGCGGCAACCTCGCCTCCACGCTCACCTTCGGACAGTTTGTCAAGGCGCTGGCATCGTTTCTGGCTCCTTATCTGGCCATGTGGGGCGCCATGTCGGTCATCCCGCACTTCGGCCTCAACTGGCGCATCCTCTTCGTGGTCTATTTCCTCGTGGGTGCCCTGGCCACACTGCTGCTGTGGGCCACGCCCATCGAGGAGGAAGAGGTGGAGGGCGCTTCCACCGTGGCCGACTGCCTGAAGCTCCTCGGACGCCCCGCCATACTGTTCTGCTTCATCGGCATCATGTGCCACGTGGGCATCGACGTGGGCACCAACACCACCGCACCGAAGCTGCTCATCGAACGTCTCGGCTGGAGCCTCAACGATGCGGCCTTCGCCACCTCGCTCTATTTCCTCTTCCGCACGGCAGGATGCCTCACGGGCTCGTTCATCCTGCGCATCATGAACGAGCGCACGTTTCTCATCATCAGTGCGGCAATGATGACGCTGAGCATGATCGGCATGTTCTTCGGACAGAGCCAGTGGGTGCTCTATGTCGCCATCGCCCTCGTGGGCTACGGCAACTCCAACGTGTTCTCCATGATATTCTCCAAGGCCCTCATGGCCATGCCCAACAAGAAAAACGAGGTGAGCGGCCTGATGATCATGGGCCTCTTCGGCGGCACCATCTTCCCGCTCATCATGGGCTTCGCCAGCGACGCCATCGGGCAGGAGGGAGCCGTTGCCGTCATGGCCATCGGCGTCTGCTACGTCCTCGGCTTCGGCATCAGCGAGTGTCTCCACAAGAAGTAACGGGCGTATATCGCACACAGTCCCCACACCCCCTATAGAGAAGAGAGCGTTCATGCAGCCGGTCGGGTTGCGCGAACGCTCTCTTCTGCTGCCATAAGTCTCTACAGACTCCCGCTTTTGTTCTTTTCAAACATCGTAATGAACAAAAAACGTGCTTTTTTATTCATTACGATGTATTCATTGAATAAAAAAGCTAATTTTGCAACGGGAATAATAATACATGGGATAGATTGGATAGCTGCAGCCCTTCGTTTTTTATGCTTGAGTCATTCGGCCTTAACACTGCTGTCCTAAGGCCTTAACACTGCTGTCCTAAGGCCCTAACACTGCTGTCCTAAAGCCCTTGGGACCCGAGTGTTAAGGCCTTAGGACTCGAGTGTTGGGGCCTTAGGACCCGAGTG
>CAVAXH010000237.1:0-3261 GCA_963592505.1 Bacteroidaceae bacterium | reverse complement strand
GTGCATCTGCAAATGACCTTAACTGTAACTGTAATCTGTAACGGGGTGATGAGAATCAGCCCCGTCAAAAGTGCACTTTGTTGACAACTGGGTTGAAAACTTTATTCGCCTGAATTGTTGTATAACGTTTATTCATGGCTTACCTTAGCGGAGGATAAAAATCAAGTACCATGAAGACACAATTTTCCATTTTCCACGCATGCGTGGTTCTGGGCATCGTCACCCTTGCCCTTGCAGCATCTTGCGAGTCGCACGCGGAGTAAAAATCAGAGAGTGGCGAGAAACGAGCGTAACGCACTGACTGTCAGCAGGGAAGACAACGCGCGGAATACACATAAAAAAGTTCGCGAAGGGCTTGCACGGTTCCGGAAAATTCACTACCTTTGAACGTTGGTTGTTGAGGGGTGTCGGGGAAATGCCCCTTTCTCTTGTAGCGAAGAATCATTTTTTTCAGGAAGGTTGAGAAGGCAAGATTTGAACAAGGTTTGTGGGGGCAAACCTCGCGCTCTTTGACATGTTGGACAAATTTCCATACCGCATCTGTCGGTGTAGGTGTGTCGGATTACATCCGGTGTTGGATGTCGGATGTCTCTCCCGTCAGCCGAAGCAGATGCCGATTTGCCGTCCTTGCAGGAACAGGTCGTTGGTGGTGGGGACGCGCTTCACCTTGCCGGCGATGTCCTTGATGGGCACGGAGCAGATCTTGCCGCCCTGCAGTGCTACCATGCGGCCGAAGCGGCGCTGGGCGATGAGGTCGACGGCATGACAGCCGAGGCGCGTGGCGAGGTTGCGGTCGAGCGGCGTGGGCGTGCCGCCACGCTGTATGTACCCCAGAACGGTCTGGCGCGTCTCGATGCCGGTCTCGTACTCAATCTCTTCGGCAATGAACTCGCCGGCACGCTTGCGGTTGTTGCCGACGGCGATGCCTTCGGCGACAACGACAACGGACGAGGGACGACCACGGCGGAAACGGTCGAGCAGCGCGTCGCCGACAACGCTGATGTCGTAGGGGTGCTCTGGAAGCAGGATGACGTCGGCGGCTCCAGCCATGCCGGAGTGGAGGGCTATCCATCCGGTCTGTGCGCCCATGACCTCGATGACCATGACGCGCTTGTGGGAGCTGGCGGTGCAGTTGAGGCGGTCGATGGCATCGGTGGCGATGGTGACTGCCGAGTCGAAGCCGAAGCTGAGGTCGGTGGCGGGGATGTCGTTGTCGATGGTCTTGGGGAAGCACACCACGTCGATGCCCATGTCGACCATCTTGGCTGCGGTCTCGAGGGTGCCGTTGCCACCGATGCAGACGATGGCGTCGAGCTGCAGGTCGTGGATGTTCTTGAGCATGAGTGCAGGCTTGTCGGTGTCGGGCATGATGCCGCCCTTCTTGAAGGGCTTCTCGCGCGAGGTGCCGAGGATGGCTCCACCGAGGCTGAGGAGGCCGGAGAGTTCCTGGTCCTTGATGATTTCGACCTCGCGGGTGAGCAGTCCCATGAATCCGCTCTGGATGCCCATCACTTCCATGCCGTGGGCGGCGGCAGACTTGCAGATGCTCCAGATGGCTGCGTTTATGCCTGGGCAGTCTCCACCTGATATCAATACGCCGATTCTCATGAGCCAAACAGTTTTAAAAAAGAAACGTGTGTGTATGTGTGTCAATCGCCGAAGCTGCGGCACACGACAGAGGTGACGCGGCTTCCGAGCCGTAAAGGTAAGGTAAAAGCCGACAGCACGTCACCATGAAGGGCAAAAAAGATGGGGCTACGTGCGTCCGCGTGGCCAAGTTGCACTATCTTTGTGGGGCTAAACAAGAACAAGAGGATTTTTCTACAGAACACACACAGATATATGAGTTTTACTTCATTACTCGATAAAGCATATTTCACTCCGCGCTATCACCGCATCGAGAGGTATGCGGACCACTCTGCCGAGATCCAGGAAGGCGTGCTCAGGCGGCTGCTGACGAAGGCTGCCGGTACGGAGTGGGGACGGAAACATGACTTTGCCTCGATAAAGACCTACGACGAGTTTCGCCGCCGCCTGCCGGTGCAGACCTACGAAGAGGTGAAGGGATACATCGACCGCATACGCCACGGCGAGCAGAACCTGATCTGGCCGAGCCGCATCGTGTGGTTTGCCAAGTCGAGCGGAACGACCAACGACAAGAGCAAGTTCATACCCGTGAGCCGCGAGTCGATACACGACACGCACTACCAGGGCGGCATCGATGCCGTGGCACTCTATCTGCACATGAACCCGCAGAGCCGCTTCTTCAGCGGCAAGGGACTGATTCTGGGCGGCAGCCACAGCCCCAACCTGAACACGCAGAACACGCTTGTGGGCGACCTCTCGGCAATACTCATCGAGAACCTCAACCCGTTTGCAGCATTCCTGCGCGTGCCGAGCAAGGAGATTGCACTGATGGAGCACTTCGAGCCCAAGGTGGAGCGCATTGCCGACTACACCATCGGCAAGAACGTGACGAGCCTGTCGGGCGTGCCGTCGTGGATGCTGGTGCTCATCAAGCGCATCATGGAGAAGACGGGCAAGGACACGCTGGACGACGTGTGGCCCAACCTGGAGGTGTTCTTCCACGGTGGCGTGGCGTTTACGCCCTATCGCGACCAGTACAAGCAGATCATACACCTGCCGAACATGCACTACGTGGAGACATACAACGCCTCGGAGGGCTACTTCGGCACACAGAGCACGCTGGACGACGAGTCGATGCTGCTGATGATAGACTACGGTATCTTCTACGAATTCATACCGCTGGAGGACGTCGGCAAGGACAACCCGAAGGTGCTGTGCCTGGAGGAGGTGGAGACGGGAAAGAACTACGCCATCGTCATCACTACGTCGGCAGGATTGTGGCGCTACATGATTGGCGACACGGTGCGCTTCACGTCAAAGCATCCGTACAAATTCGTCATCACCGGACGCACGAAGCACTTCATCAACGCCTTCGGCGAGGAGCTGATTGTGGACAATGCCGAGAGGGGACTGGACAAGGCTTGCGCCGCCACAGGTGCACAGATCACGGACTACACGGCGGCACCGGTCTTCATGGACGCACGCGCCAAATGCCGGCACCAGTGGCTCATTGAGTTCGCAAAGGAGCCGGACAACATGGAGAAGTTCACGCACACGCTCGACGCCACGCTGAAGGAGATCAACTCCGACTACGAGGCAAAGCGGCAGAACGACCTCGCGCTGCAGATGCCGGAGATTGTCGTGGCACGCACCAACCTGTTCCACGACTGGCTG
>CAVAXH010000236.1:0-3283 GCA_963592505.1 Bacteroidaceae bacterium | reverse complement strand
TATGCTAAAACCGCAGGCTTCGCTCGCTTTGCTCGCTCAACCTGCGGTTATGCATAGTTCGCCCTCTTCGAGGACGACTTGGCTGCGTATGCTAAAACCGCAGGCTTCGCTCGCTTTGCTCGCTCAACCTGCGGTTATGCATAGTTCGCCCTCTTCGAGGACGACTTGGCTGCGTATGCTAAAACCGCAGGCTTCGCTCGCTCTGCTCGCTCAACCTGCGGTTATGCATAATTGGCCGTCTTCGACGACCTGTTGTTACGATTTAACTGGAGAGTAATATCTGACCTATACGCCTAATGTTTGGCCATACTAACCGTTTGGAATCAACGCTCAAATTCCACTTCGCCGAAGAATTGGGGGCAGTGGAAGTCGGGCTTAGGTACGTTGATCGGGTTCCACGACAGGAAATGGACGTTGCGGAGCTTGTCGCCGCACTTATAGAAGTTGGCACGGACGGTAGAGCCGGAGAGATCAGAAATACGGTGATTGTAGAAGGCTGATACAGGAACGACAAGCACCAGTTGCCACACTGACGGCGCCTCCTTCTCGTCGAAGGGTTGGCATCCCAATGAAGACCAGCGCTTCACGGTGTCGAGCACCTCGTGCGAGGCACGCTCGCGGTTCTCGCGCTCCGGACCACAGCCAATGAGCATGTGTCCGGCACAGTTGCATTCTACATTATAATATATATTGTCGCCCGCCGGAACCGAGAAGAACTCACAGCACGAGTCCTCCCACACGTTGCCGTCGTCGGCAGCCACGGCACGCACCGAATCTTCCGCTACACGGTAGTTGAGCACAATGCTCTGGCCGGTGTGGGCAATGCGAAACTCCACCTTAGGAGAGTAGGGGAAGGCAGCAGCCCAGTTGTTGGTGTCGATGGCTACAAACTCCACGCCCTCAGCGTCGAGCAGAGCCGGCACATCCTGCGGTAGTTGAGGAAGCATGGAAGCCGGGATATGTTTTGCAATAATCTTTTTCATGTCCAAAGGTTTTTAAAGAATCGTTATTGAAGCGCTTTGTGGAAACGTTGATGCCTAACGCTTTTTCTGTTTTCCCACCAGTGCGAGGCACAGTTTGCGCTGCAACACATGCGCATCGAGCACCGACATCTCCGAGTTGAGGAAAGCGAAGCACAGGTCATGTCCGTCAGCCCCTTTGCAGTAGCCTGCGAGCGACGAGATGCCATAAGGATGCGACAGCGTGCCCGTCTTGGCATGTATCAGACCTCTCATCCTTGCGTCGTAGAGCAAGCGGCGCAGCGTGCCGTCGACACCCGATATGGCGAGGTTCTGCATGAGCTGCCTGTGGATAGACTTGTGGTGATAACCAAACTGCAGCACGGCGACGAGCGCTTTGGGCGACAGGTGGTTGCTGGTGCAGAGACCGCAGCCGTCGTGAACCACCAGTGTGGTGTCGGTGAGAAGCAGCGAGTCGCGCATGAAAGCCCGTATATAGTCGACACCGGCAGCGGCGAGCGTGTCAGCCGATCCGTTGTTGTCGGGACTGACAGCGTTGCCCAAAGCATAGAGCAGGCTTGTAGCCTTGGTGTTGCTGGAGTTTTTCCACATCAGACGGGTTACAGCGCGGACAGGGCACGTCACCCGTATGCGGCCTCTCCATTTGTTGGCGATGTCCCTCTTCGGCACACACTGTTCAAAGCCATCCCTGACCCTTATGCCCCTTGCTGTGAGTGCAGCTTTCAAGGCTTTCTGAACTGCGTCGGGACCTTTGAACAGAACACCATACTTGGAGAAAGAGAGATCCCAGGGATACCAATGCTGCTCCGCCTTCACCTTCTCCTTCAGCTTGAGGTTCAGGAAGCACTTGCCGTCGACATACTTCACGCCCATGCTGCGCAAGTGGCGCGCAAACACGGTCATGTCTTGCGCCTTGAGCATAGGGTCAAGCCCCGCCATGAGCATGATGTCGCCTCGCAGCGTGTCCTTGACGATGTTGCCCCTGGTGTAGAGCGTGGTGCGGTAGGAGAAGTCGGCCCCCAGCTTGTTGAGCGCAGCCACTCCGGCGAGCACCTTGGTGCATGACGCCACCGGTTGAGCATGGTCGATGTTCTCAGCCGTGACAGGTTTGTCGGCGGTGAGGTCGTAGACGTAGAGTCCGAACTTGCCCTGCACGCGCGGCTGGGCACAGAAAGCCTTCAGACGCGACTGCAACGCCGTGTCTACCGTGATGGAGACCGGTTTCTGCTTGCGCTCAGCAGGTTTCTTGTCGTCCTTGCCTCCGCAGGCAGCGACGAGCACGCAGAGAGCCAATGCAAGCATTGGCCCTTTAGAACAGAATAATCTCATTTACAGTATTAATACCTTATACCGAGAGCTTTGACGATCCTTTAGCCTTGAGACTCATGTCGAGCGACTTGACGCTGTGGGTGAGTGCGCCAAAGGAGATGAAGTCAACCCCAGCCTTAGCATACGGGATCATCGTGTCGAAGGTGATGCCGCCCGACGACTCCGTCTCAATGTTGGCCGGCGTGCCGTCAGCGTTCTTTGCAGCGTGTACCAGCTCCACGGCCTTGACGGTGTCAGCAGGAGTGAAGTTGTCGAACATGATGCGGTCGGGCAGATCCTTGAGCGCCTCGTGCAGTTCGGTGAAGTCGCGCACCTCGCACTCGATCTTCAGGTCGAGGCCCTTGTCCTTGCAATACTGGCGAGCGCGTGTTATGGCGTTGTGCACCCCGCCGCAGAAGTCGATGTGGTTGTCCTTGAGGAGGATCATGTCGAAGAGGCCGATGCGGTGGTTCATGCCGCCACCGATGCGCACAGCCTCCTTCTCCAGCATACGCATTCCCGGTGTTGTCTTGCGAGTGTCGAGGATGCGCGTCTTGGTTCCGGCGTCGATGAGCGCCTGCTGATAGCGGTGAGCCATTGTTGCAATGCCGCTCATGCGCTGGCAGATGTTGAGCATGAGACGCTCAGTGGTGAGGAGACTCTGTTCGCGGCCAGTGACCGAGAGCACGATGTCGCCCGGGCGCACGTGGTCGCCGTCGTGCATGTGCATGGTGACTTTCATCTCAGGGTCGAAGCGCTTGAACACTTCCTTTGCGGCACGCTCGCCGGCAAAGATGCCCTCTTCCTTAATCATCAGCACGCTCTCGCCCATGGCGTCGGCTGGTATGCAGCAAAGGGTGGTGTGGTCGCCGTCGCCGATGTCCTCAGAGAAAGACAGGTCGATGAGACGGTCGGTAAGTTCTTGTTCTGTTTGCTTGTAGTTCATGGAGGGTTTGTTGTTGGGTCGGGAGAAGAGGCTCTGCCGGGGGGTAGAC
>CAVAXH010000235.1:0-3447 GCA_963592505.1 Bacteroidaceae bacterium | reverse complement strand
GAGCTTCTCCTGCACAGCCTCGCGCTTCTCCTTGCGGTACTTGGCGCCTCGCTTGGTGTTGGTCTGCTTGCTGGTGAGGCGTGCCAGCGTCTCCTTGACCTGGCGTGCCACATCCTCCTCGTTGACCTCGAGCGGTTTCTGGCTGCGGTTGTTGCCGTTGTTCTTCTTCTTGTTGTTGTTTTTCTTGCCGGCGTTGGCAGCATTGTTGTTGCCGCCGCCATTGTTGCCGCCACGGTTGTTCTGCTGGCCCACGGCGTTGATGTCGACGCGCTCCTTGTTGATGCGCTGGCGCTTCTTGCGGTCGCCGGCAGCGGTGCCAGCAGCAGCCCCGTTCTGGCCTTTGGCCTCGCGCTCCTTGCGGCGCTCCTCCTTCGACTTCTTGCGGGGGCGTGTGCTCTGGTTGATGGCCGAGAGGTCGATCTTTCCGAGCACGTTCACCTTGGGTGCGTTGAGGATCTTCTTCTCGCTGCTGAGCTGGAACACGCCGCTCTTCTCCTCCTTGGCGGCAGGCTCACTGGCCTGCTGCTGCGGGGCTTCCTGCTTGGGCTCTTCGGCCTTCTGCTCGGGAGCCTTGGCGGCGGGCTCGGCAGGCTTTGCCGGGGCAGCCTGCTGCACGGCGGCGGGCTCAGCGTCGTTGGCGGGCGCTGCAGGCTTGGCAGGCTCCGGCTGCGGTGCCGGCTTCTCGGCTGCGGCCGGTTTCTCAGCGGCGGGCTGTGCGGCAGTCACGTTGTCTTGCACCTTGCTGACGGCAGCAGCCGGCGCATCGTCTTTTTTGGCAGGCTCAGGAGCAACAGTCGCGGCCACGACAGGCTTCTTGCCCAGGTTGTCGAGGTCGATCTTGCCCAATGGCTTGTACTGCTGGTGGCTGGTACCCTCCAGCACGCTCTTGGTGCGTGTCTCGGGACGCTTGGTGTCGGCTTCGCGCTTTTTCTCCTTGTTCTTGGGGAAAAGCTGCTTGGCCGCCGTGAGCACGGCGGCATCTTGCTTGAAGGCATCGACGAGCGCAGCATACTGCGCATCGTTGAGTTTGAAATTCAGGTCGGCCTGCACCTCGCCCAGATCGCTTTTCTTTTCCAGGAATTCAACTGCCGTTTGCATTCCTATGTTCAATTCACGTAATGCTTTGTTTAATCTGATGCTCATAAAACCTTTCTTAAAGGCGCGGCGATCCGGGAGTGCCGGGGTGAGGATGCTCTGCCGGGGTCCGTCGCCTTGCTCTATATTATTATAATTGTGTTCTTAAGTGTGTGGATGACTCTTCTTACTCAAACTCTTTCTTCAGCACCTCGATGACGTGGTCGACGGTCTCCTCTTCGAGGTCGGCCTTCTCCACGAGCATCACGCGGGGTGCGTTGAGCACTGCCTTGGCGGTGGTGAGTCCGAGTGCCTTGATGGCATCGATGATCCACTGGTCTATCTCGTCGTTGAACTGGTCGAGGTAGACATCGTCCTCGGCCTCCTGCTTGCCGTCGACCACACGGTAGACGTCGATGGTGTATCCGGTGAGCATCGAGGCCAGCTTGATGTTCTGTCCGCCGCGTCCGATGGCGAGGCTCACCTCGCTGGGCTCCAGGTAGACGTCGGCCTTCTTCTCCTCTTCGTTGAGGTCGATGCTCGACACCTTGGCGGGGTTGAGGGCACGCTGGATGAAGAGCTTGGTGTTGGCAGTCCAGTTGATGACGTCGATGTTCTCGTTGCAGAGCTCGCGCACGATGCCGTGCACACGGCTTCCGCGCACGCCCACGCAGGCTCCCACGGGGTCCACGCGGTCGTCGTAGCTCTCCACGGCGATCTTGGCGCGCTCGCCGGGGATGCGTGCCACGGCCTTGATGGCTATGAGTCCGTCGGCAATCTCGGGCACCTCATTCTCGAGCAGGTGCTCGAGGAACTTGCCGCTGGTGCGCGACAGGATGATCTTGGGGTTGTTGTTCTCGTTGTCCACGCGCTCGATGACGGCACGCACGGTCTCGCCCTTGCGATACTGGTCGGCGGGTATCTGCTCGCTCTTGGGCAGCACGAGCTCGTTGTTCTCGTCGTCGATGAGCAGCACCTCGCGCTTCCACACCTGGTAGACCTCGGCCGAGATGACCTGGCCCACGCGGTCCTTGTATTTCTGGTAGAGGGCGTCGTGCTCGAGCTCCAGGATCTTGCTGGCCAGCGTCTGGCGCAGGGTGAGGATGGCCCGGCGTCCGAACTTCTCGAAGTCGACCTTCTCGGAGAGCTCCTCGCCCACCTCATAGTCGTCGCCGATCTTCTGTGCGTCGCTGAGGCTGATCTGCTTGTTCTCGTCTTCCACCTCGCCGTCGGCCACGACGATGCGTGTGCGGTAGATCTCAAAGTCGCCCTTGTCGGGGTTGACGATCACGTCGATGTTCTCGTCGCTGCCATATATCTTTGCCAGGACATTGCGGAAGCTCTCCTCGAGCACGCTCACGAGCGTGGTGCGGTCGATGTTCTTCGTATCCTTGAACTCGCGAAAACTGTCGATCATCGTCAGTTGCTCGTCGTCTTTCTTTCTTACAGCCATAGTTTATTTGAAACTGATTAAGTATTTTGTATATTTCACGTTGTCCATGTTGTAGGCGTGGTCGACGTCCATCTTCACGGGGCGCTTCTTTCCCTCCACCTGCACTTTCTCGTTGACGGTCACCACGAAGTCGCGTCCGTCGACGCTCTTCAGCACACCGCAGACCTTCTTGCCGTCGGCGTCGAGCACCTCCACCTCCTCGCCGATGCAGTTCACATACTGCTGGGCCACCTTGAAGGGCTGTCCCAGTCCGGCCGAGCCGACCTCGAGTTCATAGTCTTCCTCGTCGCGGCTGAGGTGGTCTTCGATGTACTGGCTGAGCTTGGCGCAGTCGTCTATCCACACGCCGTCGGCATGGTCTATCTCCACGGTGATCTTGTCGTCGGGGCTGACGATGACGTCAACCAGGAAGTAGTCTTTGTCTGCCAACCACTCCTCAACTAAGTTTTTTACGATGCTTTTGTCTATCATACGTAATGGTTTGATAAAATAAAATGAGGAACTCTCTTGGAGCCCCTCATTCCACTGAACGCTGCAAAATTACTAAATATTTCCGAACCTCCCAAGAGTTTTCATCTCATTTTTTCGTTTTTTACACGATTTATTCATGATTCCCGTTTCGGAGGCTGCGCTGAACCATGCAAAATGGGCAGAAAGCGGCCACGGCAGGGACGGCCGCTTGCGGTCTATGCAGCGCGCCATCGGGCAGGAAGGCAGGGTGTTCAAAATCTACATTTTTAGAAAGATATTTTGTGCTGGTTTTTAATCCCTTTTGCACTATTCACGATGCGATTGAACCGATGGCCGACAACGCGTCGGCTGAAACCAATGGTCGACGACGCGGGCTGAACCAACGGTCGGCGATGCGGGCTGAACCAACGGTAGACGATGCGGGCGGAAGCTGTGGTCGACGACACGGG
>CAVAXH010000234.1:0-8869 GCA_963592505.1 Bacteroidaceae bacterium | reverse complement strand
TCGTCATTCTAATAGAATCGCGCCGTCATTCCAGTGGAAAGCCGAATTTTGAGCTAAAAATCGGGTCGATTTTTAGGCTGCAAAAATGTAACCACCTAATTATTAAGATGTTATAAAACTCGCGCGAGAATCGCTTAAATGCGCACGAGAGGAAACGTTGTTCAAAAAAATCGATTCTCAGAGAGGCATTTGTTGAGATTTTTCACACGGCCCCTCCCTTATCCCTCCCCCACCCAGGGGAGGGAGAGGTATGTATCAAGAGGTGATTGGCCTGATGCTTTGCAGGGGCTGGCAGACCGTTTGCCCGATCAAAAGCCCTTCGTTCAGGGCTGGTAGGTTATGGGCAGATACATCCTCACTGCGACGTTCTGCCCGCCGTGCTGTCCGGGCGTGAACGCGGGCATGCCCTTCACGGTCATGGCGGCATGGCGGTCGACGACGGGGTCTACGGGATGCAGCACGCAGACGTCGGTGAGCTTGCCGTCTTTCCCAACCACGAAACTCGTGTAGACCTTTGCGGCGCCTGACAAACGCACGCCCGGCTGACTGACATGGCTGAGATATTGCTTCAAGGCATCGCTGCCGCCTTTCATCTCGGGCATCTTCTCCACATTACTATATATAGTGTCGCCGCCGATCACGTTTGGCTGCATCGCCACTTGCGGATTCAGCGTCTCTGCCTTTTTGGTGAAGAGCTTCTTGCCCTGCCGCGAGAGCGAATAGGCATAAGCGTCGAGCGGCATCGAGGCGATGTAGGTCTGGCTCGCATCGGGCGATGTGGCCTTAACGAGGAAATGCAACTGCCCCCTGGCTGACCACACGCCGCCTATCTCGTAGGCTATCATGGCGTTGAAGAAGCTGTCGCCGAGCGGCTGGAAAAGCAGGTCGTAGAAATCCTGAGGCTCGTTGCGGTTCATTATGCCCGAACTGACGAGGTCGCTCGCATAATACACCTTTCCGCTGGCAAGGTCGCAGACCACGACCCGATTGTCGGCTGCCGGCTTATACTCCGACAGCTTGCCCGGCTCAACCTTCAGGCTCACGTTGCAGGCTATCCAATGGTTCGGCTCATAGCCCACGATGCGTGCCGAAGCCGTGACATAGCAGAAGCGGCGGTCGTCGGGAATCTCGCGGAACATCTCCCTTACCGGCGTGCCGTAAAGCTGGTGCAGGCTCGTGGCGAGAGAGTCGAAGCCCAATGTGGCCTTGCCTGCAAGACTCTCGCTGATGATGCGCTGCAGGCTTGGCACATTGGTGTAGCCCACCACCTCCGGCCACTCGATGTCGTAGTCGACGACGTTGATGCCGGAGTCTTTCTGCAGCAACAGGTGCTCTTTCTCGTAGCGCACGCTGTAGCCCACGTTGCGGTTGTCGACCGATTGCGCCCCAGCGCCGGCGAGAGCCACGCTGAGGACCAGCGTCAATAGCCATTTCTTCATATCTCTTGTTTCCTTTCTTTTCCTGCGGTTCATTCCGTATCGTTGTCGAGCGCAGTCGCCATCCTGTTTTTCACACATATCGACACAGCCCACGTAGCCGCGGCAGCCGCCAGCGTCAGGACGAAGAACATGCGGTAGCCGAGAACCTCCTGCAGCTCGCCCGCCACGAGACCCGGCAACATGAGCGAGAGCGTCATCAGCGCCGACGCTATGGCATAGTGGGACGTGCAGAACTCACCGCGGTTATAATATATGAGGAACATCATGCAGGCTGTGATGCCGAAGCCCACGCCAGCCTGCTCGACAAACATCGTCAGGGAGACCACGGCGAGGCTCTCGGGAAGTGCGTAGGCCAGGAAGATATATATCAGCGGCGGCAGCGAATAGGCCAGAGCCATAGGGTAGAGCCAATGGCGCAGCCCGTTGCGGCTCACGGCTATGCCGCCCACGATGGATCCTATGATTATGCCCGTCATGCCCACCGTTCCTTCCACGAGGCCGTATTCCTGAGGCGAGAGCCCCAACCCCCCGTTGTGGGCCGAGTCGATGAGGAAAAGCGGGCTCACCTTGGAGAGCAGTGCCTCGGGCAGGCGGAAGAGCAGGATGAAGCAAAGTGCCAGCACGATGTTGGGCTTGTCGAGGAAGGAGCGGAACGTGAGCGCGAAGCCGCTGAGCACGGAGCGTGCGCTCACAAGCGGACGGCTGCGGTCGTCGCGTGCGTAAGGCATTGCCTGGCAGTGCCAGAGCCACAGCGCCAGGAAGATGCCGGCAAGGCCATAGAAGGTGATGCTCCACGAATATCTTATGGATCCGCGGAAGATGACCTGCAGGTTGCCCGCCACCATGACCAGCACGCCCTGCCCCACTATGGTGGCAAGGCGGTCGCCCACCTGGCGCAGCCCCATGAACCACGCCTGCTGCTTCTCGTCGAGGGCGAGAAGATAGTAGCCGTCGGCGGCAACGCAATGGGAGGCACCCGTGAAGGCGGCCACCCAGAAAAAGAAGAGCGTGCCCTGAAGCCAGAACGACGTGGGGATGGTGAACGCCACGCCACCGAAAGCGGCGCCAAGCAGCACCTCAGTGGCCATGACCCACCACCGCTTGGTCTTCACCAAGTCGATGAACGGACTCCAGATGGGTTTGAGAATCCACGGGAGATACATCCATGAGGTATAGAACGTTATTGCGGCGTTCGACAGGCCCATCTGCTTATAGAAGATGAGCGAAACCGTCATCACAGCCACAAGAGGCAGACCGTCGGCAAAGGATAGCGAGGGGACCCACGTCCAGTGGCGGGGGTTCTGCATGTCTGATGTCTTGAAATTGTCTTGTGTGTCTACCATACCTTTTCTATCTCCGCTCCCGGGTAATAATGTTTAAGAATCTTATCATAACTGTAGCCTTGGTCGCCCATCACCGCCGCGCCGATCTGGCACAGGCCCACGCCGTGGCCCCATCCAGCGCCGATGAGCTCGAAGGTGTCGCCGTGTTTCTCCACGATGAACGCCGAACTGTAGAGATGGCTCTCGCTCAGGGCGCGGCGTATCTCCAGCTCCTTGCCCACGACAATGGTTTTCTTTGTGCCTGTGATCTGCAGTTCGCAGATTCGGCCGCTCGTGCCGCGCTTCAGCGGCTTCATGTCGGTTATGGTGCCGAGGTCTTCGCCAAGCTTTTTCTCTATCAGCCGCGAGAGCTCCTCCGTGCCGTAGCCGACGCGCCACCGGTAGAAGTCGGTCGTCTCCTGGTCGTAGTAGTTGAGCACCTGACCCAGTATGCGCTTGTCGCTGGTGTTGCAGAAGCTCTTGGGGCTGCCGAGTATCCACTGGCGCGCGTTCTCCTCTGCGGTGAGGTCGGGGATGGTCTGCTCCGGCGTGTCGCCGATGCCCTTGAGATACGGTTTCGGCGTGTCTTCCCAGCAGTATTGGAACTCCTCCATCGCACCTCCGCAGCATTTTGAGAACCTTGCGTCGCAAATCCCGCCGCCATAGGTCAGCAGCTCACCGCGTGTGCGGCTGATGGCCTCAGCCACGTTGGGGCTCGTCTCCTTGGTTATGCCCTGGTAGCGCTGGCAGTGGTCGTCGGCGCAGACGTCGAAGAGCGTGTGGTCGGTGTGGTCGTACCAGCGTATGTGCGCATTGCCGTGAGACTCCTGCGTGTTGGGCGCCGCAGTGCCGTCGATCTGGCTCATCAGCCATGAGCGCGAGATCACGGCGTGGGCCATGAGAAGCGGCAGGCTCGACTGTGCGCTCATCTCGCTCGAGATCACGCTCTCGAGATAATCCTCCACGGGAAGGTCGTTGATGGCCCATATCTTGCCGCCGTCGGCCACGAGGCGGAGCGAGCCGCGGAAGGTCTGGGTCTCGAGGCGTTGCCAATGGAAGTTGACACCGATGACGACATCGGTCAGCGAAAAGCTGTCGGCTGGCGACTGCGGCTCGAAGCAGATGCGGGTATGGACCTTACCGTCATACTGTATCAGTCCGTTGCGCATGGTGGCAGTGCGGGTGGAGCCGTCGGCACCGTAACCGTTGAGCGTGAACGTTATGCTCTCGGCACCCACAATGCCGACACTCACCAGCGGCGTGCCTTCATATTTTTTTATCATGGTTGTCGGAATTTCTTATTTATGCAAAGGTAGCGTTTTTGTGTCAGTTCCCAACGCTAAAATTCAATAAACTTTCGTAACTTTGCACGTATATGGAAAAGAAAACACTATTAGGTCTCACCCTTGACGAGCTGAAGAACGTGGCAAAAGAGCTTGGCATGCCCGCCTTCACCGGTTCGCAGATTGCCAAGTGGATATACGAGCGCCGCGTCAAGAGCATCGACGAGATGACCAATCTCTCCAAGGGCAACCGCGCCAAGCTGGCGGAGAGCTACGAGATAGGCTGCATGGCGCCGATAGAGTCGCGCCACTCAAAAGACGGAACGGTGAAGTATCTGTTCCCCGTGAGGACCACCGACGGCGACATGTCGCGCAAACGCTTTGTGGAGACGGTCTACATTCCCGAAGAGGGCGGCCACGCCACGCTGTGCGTCTCGTGCGAGGTGGGCTGCAAGATGAACTGCCTCTTCTGCCAGACGGGCAAGCAGGGATTCCACGGCTATCTCACCGTGACCGACATCCTGAACCAGGTCTACAGCATCCCAGAGGCCGGCACCCTGACAAACATCGTCTACATGGGACAGGGAGAGCCGATGGACAACCTCGACAACGTGCTGCGCTCAACCGAGATTCTCACAGCACCCTACGGCTGGGCTTGGAGCCCGAAGCGCATCACCGTGAGCTCGGTGGGACTGAAAAACAAACTGCGCAGATTCCTCGACGAGAGCGACTGCCAGGTGGCCATAAGCCTCCACTCGCCCTTGCACGAACAGCGAGAGCAGCTCATGCCTGCCGAGAAGGGAATGGCGATAAAGGAAGTGGTCGAGCTCTTGCGCAACTACGACTTCGCCCACCAGCGCCGCCTCACCTTCGAATATATTGTCTTTGGCGGACTCAACGACAGTCAGGCCCACGCCCGCGAGATATGCCGGCTGCTGAAAGGTCTCGACTGCCATGTCAACCTGATACGCTTCCACCAGATTCCCGACGTGCCGTTGCGCGGCACAAGCCAGGAGCGCATGGAGTCGTTTCGCGACTATCTCACCGCCCACGGCTTCTTCTGCACCATCAGGGCAAGCCGCGGCCAGGACATCGAGGCTGCGTGCGGCTTGCTGAGCACCAAACACCGCGAGGCACAATAACCATCCCAAGGCGCCATGACTAACAAGGTCTTTCTGCTTGCGCTCTCACTTGTCGTGCTGCTTTGCTCGTGCAACGAGCGCCGCGGTCTGCTGCCGCCGTCGGGCGGCAAGCTGTATGAGGTGCTGCTCGTAGGCGACAGCGCCGACATCGTGAAGGGTGCGCTGCAGACCGACATGCCGGGGCTGCCGCAAGGCGAACCGCAGTTCGACGTCTCGTCGATAGATTCGGCTGCCTTCGGCCCTTCGCTGAGGTCGACGCGCGAGATCGTGGTGGTGAGGACATCGCCAAAGCTATACGCCACCGTAAGGATAAGGCGCGACCGCAACGTGTGGGCGCAACCGCAGACGGTGGTCACCGTCACGGCACCCACCATGAAGACGGTAGCCGACAGCCTGGGCAGGCTGGCACCAACGCTCCTGCGCATTCTCAACACAGCGGAGATGAGAAAGACTCTGGCGATGCTGCGCAGCCACCGCAACGCCAAGGCCGAACGCCTGGTCGACAGCCTGTTCCACATGAAGTTGTGGATTCCGCAGGAAATGGTGTCGAGCCGCAAGGCGCCCGACTTCGTGTGGTTCAGCAACGGCTCGCCAAGCGCAATGAGCAACATCGTGGTATACAAGGCGCCACGCACCGGCGACCCCGTGGCACAGCGCGACAGTGCGCTGGCGAGGAACATAAAGGGCGAAACCGACCAAATGCACATGGCCACAGTGGCCGAGACGGTGGCACAGAACAGCGACGCGACTGTGTTGCGCGGTCTTTGGGAGATGACCGGCGACAACATGGGCGGACCGTTCGTATGCCGCCGCATACGGATGACGGGGGCCGACTCCGACATAGTGGTGGAAGGTTTCGTCTTCGCACCCGGCAAGGGCAAACGCAACGCCATGAGGCAGATGGAAGCGGTGCTGCGCTCTGCAGACTGGGCAACACCAGACAAACAGACGGCAAAGCATTAAACGACGCAATTGAAACAATTGAAACAACAATAAATACAAACGAAATATGGACACAAGAAAAATACGCGTGGCACTGACCAACGGTGACACCAATGGCATTGGCTACGAACTCATCTTCAAGGCATTCAAGACGCCGGCGATGTTCGACATCTGCACGCCCATCGTCTATGGCTCGCCCAAGGTGGCGTCTTACCATTGCGACGCCCTTGGGCTCGACGGCAACACGTTCAGCATCATCGCCGACGCCTCTGAGGCCAAGGACGGAAGGATCAACCTGCTCACCGCCTACGACGACGACGTGAAGGTGGAGCTCGGCATGCCGTCGCAAGACGCAAGCCGCGCCGCACTGAAGAGCCTCGACCGTGCCATGACCGATTTCAAGGACGGTCTCTTCGACGTGCTCGTGATGGCACCCGTGGACAAGAACAACATGCAGGTTGACGGCTACAACTACCCTTGCAACGAGCGCTTCATCGAGGTATGCCTTGCAAGCGAGAAGAAAGGTCTCGACGTGATCATGGGCGAGAACATGCGTGTGGCGTCGCTGACAGGCGACATCGCCCTGAGAGACGTGCCCGCAGCCATCAGCGAGGAGGGCATAATCAACACCGTGGCACAGCTCTACGCTACCCTGCGCCGCGACTTCTCGATCGAGAACCCACGCATTGCAGTGCTGGCGCTCAACCCCAACGACACCGACGCACATCCCGGGAAGGAGGAGCAGGAGATGGTGATACCTGCCATACAGAAGTTGTCCGACGCCGGCGTATGCGTCTTCGGACCTTACCAGAGCGAGAAGTTCTTCGGCGAAGGCGGCTTCGCGGCTTTCGACGCTGTGGTGTCGATGTATTGGGACCAGGGACTGGCACCGATGAAGGCCTTGTGCCCCGACGGCAACGTCCACTACCTTGCCGGCCTGCCAATAGTAAGCACCTCGCCAGACATGTCGCCACGCTACGACATTGCAGGACAGGGCAAGGCCGACGCCACGGCCATGCGCAACGCCATATATCTCGCCATCGACGGCTTCAGGGCCCGCAAAGAGTTTGACGCGCCTTATGCCAACCCGTTGCAGAAGATATACAAGGAACGCAAGGACGACAGCGAGAAGGTGCGCTTCGCCATTCCGAAGAAGCACTCTTTCCACAAGGACGGCGACAAGGAACACAAGGAGAACAACCGTCCCAACACCGATGCTGCGGCATCCAGCCCCGCGCCGGCACAGGAATAACTTTTGACCAATAACAATAAGGTCGCAACTTATCTGGTGGGTCGGCACATTGCCGGCCCACTGCTATATAAGGGTGGTGCTTTACAGAACCACCCGTAAGGTAATATGAATAAGAAATACCAAAACGCATTCTTCATCTTCGGTGTCACCGTGCTCGCCGTGATGATTACGCAGCTCGACTTTGCCCAAGTGTGGCAAGGCCTGAAGCATGCCGGCTACTGGTTTCCTGCCGTCATACTGTTGTGGGCTGCCCTCTACGTGCTCAACACCGCGGCTTGGTATCTCATCATCAAAGGCGTATGCCAGCAGCCTTCGGCCGATGCCGGGGATCTGCCGGTGGCTAATGCCGGAGACTTGCAGACAGCCGAGCCCGACAACCGCCATGAACCCATTGCCGGGGACCTGCCGGCAGTCAACGCCAAGCGGCCCGTCTCCTTTGCCTGGCTTTACAAGATAACGGTGTCGGGCTTTGCGCTCAACTATGCCACGCCGGGCGGACTGATGGGCGGCGAGCCTTACCGCATAATGGCGCTATCGCCAAAGATTGGGGTGGAACGGGCCTCGTCGTCGGTCATTCTCTATGTCATGACCCACATCTTCAGCCATTTCTGGTTCTGGCTGCTTTCCCTTGTCCTGCTCTTCGCCACCCATCGCGTGGGCGTGGCCCTATGGCCCCTTGCCGCTGCCACGGGAGCGTTTTGCGTGCTCGGCATCATGTTCTTCATGTCGGGCTACCGCAAGGGAATGGCCAACAAACTGATGGCCTTCTTGCGCTATGTGCCTTTCGTGAAGCGTTGGGCACGGCCTTTCGTGGAAAAACACCGGCAACAGCTAGACACCATCGACAGCCAGATTGCAGCGCTGCACCGACAAAACAAGGTTTTCTTCGTGACATCGGTGCTGCTCGAACTTGGCTGCCGCGTGGCATCTGCACTGGAGATATACTTCGTCTTGCTGGTGCTCATGCCATCGCCAAGCTATCCCGATTGCATTCTTATCCTTGCCTTCACGTCGCTTTTCGCCAACATGCTCTTCTTCATTCCTCTGCAGCTCGGCGGTCGCGAGGGCGGCTTCCTCATGTCGTCGGCCTCGCTCGGGCTGCAAGCGTCGGCCGGCATCTTCGTGGCACTCATCGTCAGACTCCGGGAATTGGCGTGGGTCGGCATCGGACTGCTCCTTATCAAGATGGAAAAAAGCAAGGGCAATAGGGTCGAGGACAAGTCTTGTGACCATCAGTAACCCGAAGGGTACGCCCAACTGCGGAGAACGACCCACTTTTTGACGGAAAAGCGCCCGTTCCAAACGGGAAAAGCGCCCGTTCAGAAGAAAAAACGCCCGTTCAGAAGGAAAAAACGCACTTTTTTGGCAAAAAAGTCGCAAAACATTTGGTGCTTCCGATTTTTCACTGTACCTTTGCACTCGCTTACAAAAATATGGCTCCGTAGCTCAACTGAATAGAGCATCTGACTACGGATCAGAAGGTTCCGGG
>CAVAXH010000233.1:0-2040 GCA_963592505.1 Bacteroidaceae bacterium | reverse complement strand
ACGCTGTTCACCTCCACCTTGATGCGGAAGTCGAGTTCTTTGCCTTCCACCAGATGGTCGAAGGCGCCGCGTGCCTGCAATCCCGGTGTGGGCAGCACCATATCGTAGCGTTGCAGGTCGGCAAGACGCACGCTTGAGAGCCGTGCCAGCGGGTGTTGCCGGTTGACGATGGCTGCCAGGCGGTTGCAGAAGAGGGTGCGGCTGTCCACATTCTTGTCTTCCTTGAGCGGCTTGAAGGCCAACACCAGATCGAGGCGCCGGCGGCACAGGTCTTCCATCAGTTCCTGCATGCTCTTATAAAGAATGTTGAGGCGCACATTAGGATAGGCGCGCAGAAAGTTGACGAGCGTCTCCGACATGATGTTGCTGAACGAGTAGGTCACGCCGATGTTCAGTTCGCCTGTGAGCATCTGTTTCAGGTCGTTCATGCGGTCCATGCATGCCTCCGAAGCATTGACGGTGCGCTGTGCATAGATCTGCAGTTCGCGTCCGGCCTCGGTGAGAAACACCTCGTGCGAATTGCGCTCGAAGAGCATCAGTCCGATTTCCTGTTCCAGATGGCTGATCTGCTGCGAGAGAGTGCTCTGCGTGATGAACAGTTTGCGCGAAGCCTCCGAGAAATTGAGCGTCTCGGCCGCCTTGAGGAAGTATTTGAGTTGTCGAATTTCCATCCCTGTTGTTCTTGTGTTGACAAAGATACGAATATTTATTTCACATCCACCTCATGCAGGTCGATAAAATCTCCTTTGCGCCGTTTTCTTT
This sequence comes from Bacteroidaceae bacterium, assembly GCA_963592505.1. Taxonomy (GTDB): domain Bacteria; phylum Bacteroidota; class Bacteroidia; order Bacteroidales; family Bacteroidaceae; genus Prevotella. The sequence continues at coordinate 1,278 of CAVAXH010000233.1, read as the reverse complement.
CCACGAGCAACCTGAAAAGCTTCTGTTTGCGTCGTGGTTCTGCCATGCGCCGCACGAAGATGTTTGGTATGGCCACGCCGAGTGCAATGCAGAGGATGGCCAGCGAGGCTTTGATGGTGTTTGTCATGCCCACGGTCACCTCGCCCACTATGCCGTGCATGTCGATGAAGGCGAAGAGGGCCCTGTACATCAGCACGCCGGGCACCATGGGGATGACGCTTGGTATGGCGATGCACTGGTGTGGCGTGTGAAACCAGTGTTGCGCTCTGGTGGCAATGATGCTGATCACGGCACTGCCGGCCAGGGAGCCTATGCTCAGTCCCATGTCGAGACCTATATTGCCGTTGCTGGCTCCCAGGTTTACGAAGTTCCGGGTGCACACGGCTATGATGCCTCCCACGGCCACCACGGGCAGCAGTCGTCGCGGAATGCTGAATATGGTGGAGAAGCCCATGGCCGACACGGCTGCGGCGATGGCGTATTCCCAATAGGCATGGTGAGGGGTCATGGTGAGGTCGGTGATGAAATTGTTTACTCCGCAGATGCGTATGGCAAAGGCTATGCCGAAGGCCATGGCCAGCACCATGAGCAGCGTGTTTACGGCGCGGATGATGCCCACCTCCACATAACCGTCGAGCATGTCGCTCACAAAGTTGATGAGCGGCACTCCTGGCACTATGAACAGCGAGCAGGCCATGAGCGGATGCCAGGGAGTGCTGGAGACCATGAACTCCGGCAGACTGCCGGCCAGGGTGGCACTGGTGCTCAGAAAGGAGGTGGCCCAGGCTATGAGGGTGGCTGCAAAGGCGGCTATGCCGATGGCCACATAGTTGTTCCAGCCCTTGGTGGGCAGAAGCATGCGCAGGCGGAAGCCCAGGATGGCAGCCAGCGAACAGTAGAAGAAGGCCGGCCAGTCGCATCCGAACTGTATGCAGAAGCCGCCGCAGGCAAAGCCGCCTCCTATGGCCACCTGCCAGGGGCTGAAGCTGCGCTTGGTATTCTTCACCTGCTGCAGCGCCTGCTCATACTGGTCCAAGCTGTAGTCTTCGCGTATGGCCCGCCATGTGAGCTTGCTTATCAGCGAAATGGAGGTGAGGTTGATGCCGTGCTTTTCGCACCGCTGGAACTTGGTGAACGAGTGCTCTTCGTCGCTATAGTTCACCATTAGCACGTTGTAGTTGACGAAGAGGTGGAGGTAGTTTTCGTCTAGTCCGAGATAGGCTGCCGCGCGTTTCATGTTTCTCATGATGCGTGCTGTGTCGGCAGCGCTCTCCACAA
>CAVAXH010000232.1:0-2092 GCA_963592505.1 Bacteroidaceae bacterium | reverse complement strand
CATCGAGTACAACTGCCGCATGGGCGACCCCGAGACCGAGACGGTTATGCTGCGCCTGAAGAGCGACCTGGTGGACCTCCTCGAGGGTGTGGCACAGGGCAACCTCCACGAGCGCCACGTCACGTTCGACGAGCGCGCGGCCGTCTGCGTGATGCTCGTCAGCGGCGGCTATCCCGAGGCCTATCAGAAGGGCTATGTCATCGACGGCCTCGACAGCGTCGAGGGCAGCATCGTCTTCCATGCTGGCACAGCCGCCTCACCCACGGGCGAGGTGCTCACCGCCGGAGGCCGCGTGGTGGCCGTGTCGTCGTATGGTGCCGACAAGGAGCAGGCGCTCGGCAAGAGCTTTGCCGAGGCGCAGAAGATCAGCTTCAAGGACATGTACTTCCGCCGCGACATCGGTCAGGATCTCTAAGGTAAAAAACACTGGCGCGCGATGCCGTCCGCACACGCACATGTGCGGCCGGCACCGCGCCTTCATTCATCAGGATACACACACACCGCTCACAATCGCTCATGATCAAACGTGCACAAAACAGAATAGCCCAGTCGCGCTGGGCCCTGCCCGCCACCTTCGTCTATGCCGCTGCGCTGGTGCTGCTGTCGGGCGCGGCCGCTGAGGGCGCATGGCCGCAGCTGCTCATGCTCTGCGCTTCCACGCTGCTGATGGTGGAACTCAACAACAGCCATTCGCTCATACGCATCTACAGCCGCATGGTGTCGTGCTCGTTTCTCGTCGTGGCGCTCATGAGCCGGTTTCTCGTGCTGTCGGTCGGGATCAGCGTGGTGCAGCTGTGCTACATCATCTGTCTCCACTTCCTGCTGCGCGCCTTCCAGGACAAGCAGGCCGTGGGCAACGTGTTCTATGCCTTCGTGGCCATAGGCGTGGCGAGCATAGCCTGTGTCGACATCGTGTGGCTCGTGCCCGTGCTGTGGGTGCTGCTCGGCACCAATGTGCTGGCGCTGAGCCTGCGCACCTTTGCCGCCTCGCTGCTCGGCCTGATGCTGCCCTACTGGTTCTTCGGGGCCTGGGCGCTCGCCACGGGCCGTGCCAGCCTCTTCGCCGGTCATTTTGCGGCGCTGGCCGTGTGGCAGCAGCCGCTGCAGCTCGCCGTCCTCGACACGCATCGGCTGGCCTCGCTGGCCTTCATCGTCGTGGTGGGCATGCTGGGCACCGTCCACTTCCTGCTCTATAGCTATCAGGACAAGATCCGCATCCGCATGATCTATGAGATGTTCATCGCCCTGGCCGTGGTGCAGCTGCTGGCCCTGGTGGTCCAGCCGCAGCATGCCGACATGCTGCTGGCCTTGCTCACCGTCACCGTGGCACCGCTGGCGGGCCATTTTCTGGCGCTCACCCACTCGCGCCTGTCGAACATCGCGTTCTTCGTGTTGCTCGCGGCAGCGCTGGCCGTCACCGGCTACAACACGTTTATGTAATCCCCCACCAATCCCCCACACCACTCTTCTTCATATCATGCAAACAATGACCGATTTTCTCCTCAGCAACGGCTACTGGGGCATGCTCATAGCGGCTTTCCTGGCCGGCAGTTTCTTTCCCTTCAGCAGCGAGGCTGTCATGGTGGCGCTGCAGGCGGCCGGACTGCAGGCGCTGCCGCTCGTGGTCTACGGCACCGTGGGCAATGTGGCCGGCTCAATGTTCAACTATGCCGTAGGGCGCATGGGGCGCCTCGACTGGATAGAGCGCTATCTGCACGTCAAGCAGCGCGACCTCGACAAGGCCCAGCGCTTCGTGGCCGGTCACGGTGCCTGGATAGCCTTTTTCGCCTTTTTGCCCATCCTCGGGTCGGCCATCACCATCGTGCTGGGTCTCATGCGCGCCAACATCCCCATCGCGTTCACCAGCATCACCATCGGCAAGGCGCTCCGCTACTTCCTCCTGGCCTATAGTGTGGAGTGGCTGTTCTGACCATCCCCGTTTTGTCTCCCCACCAGGACCACGGCCGCTGCCGATGGGGTGGATGACTGTCTGACTTTTGTGACTGTCTGTGTGTTTTTTTCTCTCTCGTTTGGGGTGTCGGCCGGCTCTTCCCTGGGCCCTTGGGTGAAGCGGCTGTCCCCGGCTACATGC
>CAVAXH010000231.1:0-2141 GCA_963592505.1 Bacteroidaceae bacterium | reverse complement strand
CGGCATAGTATATACTATGACGTCGGCTTTCCACTGGAATGACGCCGTCATTCTAATAGAATCGTGCCGTCATTCCAGTGGAAAGCCGAATTTTGAGCTCAAAATCGGGTTGATTTTTAGGCTGTAAAAACATAACAGCCTAACTATCAAGGTGTTATGAAACTCTCGCGAGAATCGCTTAAATGCTCACGAGAGGAAAGGTGTTTCGAAAAAATCGATTCTCAGAGAGGCATTTGTTGAGATTTTTCATCATTCCTTTTCATCGCTCCATTTTCCTTAAGAAGCCTTTTTCAACTATTCATACCGGTTTCTCAAATAAAACATGTATCTTTGGCCAGCCTCTGCGAAGACCCCGCCATCTGGGGGGGAAGCGTTAGTAAGGACGCGCCGAGGGGTTCCGCCACGCGAACACACGGGGAGAGACCAGATGTAAGAGGCGGGGGCTGGAAATATGAAGAAATGGAAAATCAAAAAAAATCAAGAATGAAAAGACTGTTATCGCTTGCTGTGGCAGCTGCTGCAGCATTGGGCATGAATGCCAATCCGGTGACGCCTGAAAAGGCGCTGAAGGAGGCAAGGCTGTTCTGCCAAAGCAAGGTGGCAAAGGGGGCCATGCGCGCGCCGAAGCCGACGGCCGGCATGCAACTGGCCTACACCCACCCCCAGGGAGCATTCTACGTGGTGGACCGCGACGGTGACGGGGGCTATGTGATCGTTGCCGGCGACGACTGCGCACCGCTCATCCTGGGCTATGCCGACCACGGCAGCTTCTGCCTCGACGCACTGCCGGATGCCGCCCGCGAGTGGCTCGCCGAATATGCCCGGCAGGTGGAGAGCGCGGCACAGCGCGGCGTGGCCTACAAGGAGCCGGCGAAGACCGACCATGCCAAGATCGGGCCCCTGCTCACCACCACGTGGAACCAGACGGCGCCCTACAACGCGATGACGCCCTACATAGGCCTCGACTCCACACAGGCCAACCACTGCCGCACGGGGTGTGTCGCCAACGCCATGTCGCAGGTGATGCGCTATCACAAATGGCCCGAGAGAGCCATGGGCACGGCATGGGGCAACTACTGCAACACGCGCGATGAGGAAGACCTCAACAATCCGCTCCGGCTGGAGGAGACCGACCTCTCGGCCGACGTGTTCGACTGGGACAACATGCTCGACGACTATGCCACCGAGGAGAGCGGCACCGACCGGCAGCGCGCTGCCGTGGCGCTACTCGAGCGCGACTGCGGCTTCAGTCTGCACACGCTCTATACGCCCTTCGGCAGCGGAGCGCTGACCGTGAACATCCCCTCGGCGCTGGTCCACAACTTCGGATACGACAAAGCATTGCACATCGAGCAGCGCGAATGGTACACCGACGAAGAGTGGGACGAGATGGTCTACAGCGAGCTGGCAACCAACGGCCCCGTGCTCTACGCCGGCATGACAGCCTACGGAGAAGGCCACGAGTTTGTCTGCGACGGCTACGACGGCGACGGCTTCTACCACATCAACTGGGGATGGGGAGGTGAGTCCAACGGATTCTTCCGCCTCGACGCACTCAACACCACCGTGCATCTCAACGGCACGGCCCGCGACTACGCATACAACTACAAGCAGAACATCATCGCGGGCGTGAGGAAGCCGCAGGAGGGCAGCCAGTATGTGATGATGATTGTGCAGACGATGCCCTTCGAAAGAGACGACGAAGGCAAAGTCAGATGCGGACTGTGCAACTACTCGGCTGTGGACTATGTGGGCGAACTGGGCTTCAAGGTGACCGACGTGGCCACCGGCGAGGCTGCCTACACCAGCTGCGGCAGCTATCAGCTGGCCATCGGCGACCGCGAGGATCTGCTCACCGAAGACATCTCCCTGGCCGACGGCACCTACCGCATGACCACAGCCTTCAAGCCCGAGGGAGGCGTGTGGACCGACTGCCGCTACTACATCGAGGACTTCCCGGTGGATGACGAGGACGTGAAGGAATACATCATCACCGTGAAGGACGGCAAGAAGACGTACACGAAGGTGACCGACGGCATCCGCGAGCTGACCACCGACGGCACCACACACACGAGCCGGGTGTATGACATGCAGGGCGCCTGCGTGGCCTCCTTCGCCGGTCATGCCGGCATGGCCTCGCT
>CAVAXH010000230.1:0-2147 GCA_963592505.1 Bacteroidaceae bacterium | reverse complement strand
CGTCGTCGACCATTGGTTCAGCCCGCGTCGCCGACCATTGGTTCAGCCCGCGTCGCCGACCATTGGTTCAGCCCGCGTCGCAGACCATTGGTTCAGCCCGCGTCGCAGACCATTGGTTCAGCCCGTCGACCTATGATTCAGCTCACGCACTAACCTTGTCAGCCATAGATGGAATGCTGCGGCACCTGTGAATTATGCAGGCTAACTTACCAACGAGAGAAGCGGAAGGACCGTTTGTTCAAGGGTCACTGCTGCATGTCGTGCAGTTTCTTGTAGTATCCGTCTTTGGCCAGCAGGTCGGCATGTGTGCCGCGCTCCACGATGCGTCCTTCGTGGACGACACATATCTCATCGGCATTCTTCACCGTCGACAGGCGGTGGGCGATGGCGATGGTGGTGCGTGTCTTCATGAGCTTGTAGAGAGCATCCTGCACCAGTCGCTCGCTCTCGGTGTCGAGGGCCGACGTGGCCTCGTCGAGGATGAGGATGGGCGGGTTCTTGAGGATGGCGCGTGCGATGCTGACACGCTGGCGCTGTCCGCCGGAGAGCCGGCCGCCCCGGTCGCCGATGTTGGTGTGGAAGCCCTGTTCCGACTCCATGATGAAGTCGTAGGCGTTGGCGATGCGTGCGGCACGCTCCACATCGTCCATCGTGGCGTTGTCGACACCGAAGGTGATGTTGTTGAGGAAGGTGTCGTTGAAGAGGATGGCCTCCTGGTTGACGTTGCCAATGAGCTGCCGCAGGTCGTGGATGCCCAGGTCGCGGACGTTGACGCCGTCGATGAGCACCTCGCCCTCCTGCACGTCGTAGTAGCGCGGTATGAGGTCGACGAGTGTCGACTTGCCACTGCCGCTCTGTCCGACGAGCGCCACGGTCTTTCCCTTCGGGATGACGAGGTTGATGTCGCGCAGCACCCACTGCTGGTCGTAGCGGAAGCCGACATGCCGAAACTCTATGCTGTGCTCAAACGAGGCGATGTGCACAGGCTCCTGCTTCTCCCTGATGGCCACCTCGGCCATCAGGATCTTGTCGACGCGCTCCATCGACGCCAAGCCCTTGGGGATGTTGTAGCTGGCCTTGGAGAACTCTTTGAGCGGCTGTATGATGGAGTAGAGCACCACCATATAATAGATGAAAGTAGGTCCGGTGATCGACTGGCTGCCCAGCACGAGCATGCCGCCAAACCACAGCACGATGACGATCATCACGGTGCCCAGAAACTCGCTCATGGGGTGGGCCATCTGCTGGCGTATGTTCACACGCATGATGTCGTTGCGGTAGGCGGTGTTGATGCGGTCGAAGCGCCGGTTCATCTTCTCCTCGGCACAGAAGGCCTTGATGATGCGCAGGCCGCCGAGCGTCTCCTCCACCTGGCTCATGGTGTCGCTCCAGAGGGCCTGCGCCTTCATGGACTTCGACTTGAGCTTGCGGCCCACATAGCCCATGAACCACCCGAACACAGGCACGAAGACCAGGGTGAAGAGCGTGAGCTGCCACGAGATAACGAGCAGCGTGGCAAAGTAGACGAGGATGAGGATGGGGTTCTTGAAGATCATGTCGAGCGACGACATGATCGACGACTCTATCTCCTGCACGTCGCCGCTCATACGCGCGATGATGTCGCCCTTGCGCTCCTCACTGAAGAAGGAGAGCGAGAGCGAGTTGATCTTGCGGTAGAGCTGGTTGCGGATGTCGCGCACCACACCTGTGCGTATGGGTATGACGGTGGCCGACGAGAGGAAGTAGGCTCCGGTCTTGAGAAACGTCATGAAGGCCAGCGCCACACCGATGATGAGCAGCGTGGTGGTGGCTCCCACGGTGGCTATGAGGTCGTTGACATAGAAGTTCATGTTGTTCATCAGCACCTCCTTGTCCATCGCCCACGGCATGAGCTGCGTGGCGGTGGCGGCATCGCCCGTCTTGAACAGTATCTGCAGCATGGGGATGAGCGTAGCAAACGAGAAGATGTTGAGCACGGCCGACAGGATGTTGAACACCACCGAGAGCACCAGGTATTTCTTGTAGGGCGGCACAAACCGCCTGAGCACTTGCAGGAATTCTTTCATTGGGATGGATGGGTTGTGTGAAAGAGAGCGTGGAGGGAGCGAGCGGCGGTCACTCTGCGGCAATCTCCTCGCCCAGCAGTG
>CAVAXH010000229.1:0-2178 GCA_963592505.1 Bacteroidaceae bacterium | reverse complement strand
CTCCTCGACGAAGAGGAAGTAGAGGGGTATCATGATCAGTGCCGTCTTGTGGATGAAGGAGCACAGCACCACGATGATGAAGAACTTCACCATGCGCCGCTCCTCTATCAGGTGAGCGCAGCCGAAGAGGATGGCCACCGCCAAAAACTGGCGTATGCCGTTCATCAGCCACGTGAAGTGCAGCAGGAAGATGAAGAGCAGCATGCTCCACAAGAAGTCGGGCGACCGCCGTCGCAGCGTCATCATGATGGGCAGGCCCGAGCACACGGCTACGAACATCAGCCACGTGTGGTAGTTGTCGGACACCAGCGTCTTCCAGAGGACCATCACGAAGGAGAAGCCCCAGTCTTTCTCGCTGGAGAACATCAGGTTGACGGCATGGTCTATGCCTGCACGCGCAGATTTGAATCCGCTGATGTAGGCAGGCGTGTCAGCACAGCCGCTGCGTATGCCCGCCCAGAAGACGATGTAGCCCATGGCCAGCACCGCATACGGCAGGGGTATGACCCACTCGCCCGTGCGCAGCTGCACCGTCTGGCGGGATAGCCTGTACATGAGCGTGAGGACCACGACCCATATCATCATCGAATAGTATATAATCATCGAGTCACAGTATAAGTTATGTTATCTTTTCACCATTTCCTTGATCACTCCCATCGACTTGATGTCGAACAGCGTGTCGATGACGGCAAAGGAGAGCAGGGACCCTATCATCACCACGGCGGCCACAAGCCCCCACACGAAGAATGATGTGATGACGGGCATGCCCCTGCCGATGAACAGCACCAGTGCCATCATCCATGCCATGTTGACAAGCCACCGCTTGTAGGTCTGCCACGGAAGTCGGTGAAGGAGAGTGCAGTTGGCAAAGATGATGACATCATTGGTGCGATAGAACAGCGCGGCTATCGTTCCCACCAAGACACCATAGATGCCGATGTGTTGCACCATCACAAGGCTGACCACGAGGTTTATGGCGCTCTCAAGGATGGAGCGCCACTGCGTCTGCTTGAAGGCCCCTGCAAAGTTGATGACCTGGCTGGAGGTGCGGCGCGCATACATCAGGATGTTTACTGCTGCGAACAACCAGGGCAGGTACCTGTCGGTGTAGTTGGCATCGGTGAAGCCGCCGGCATAGATCTCCATGAACGAGGGCACCATTATCAACGCCGTGGAGAACAAGGCAAAGGCAAACCCAAGGTAATAGGTCTCGTAAGCCTCCTGCAATCTCACATAGCGCTGCCGGTCGGAGTTGTAGGCTTGTCCAAGCACAAACTCCACGCTGCCGCACAGGGTGTCGATCACATTGCCGATGCTGTTGAATATGAGGTTATAGAGCGCATACACACTCACCGTCTTCAGTCCGCAGAAATAGGTCAGCACAATCATGTCCGTGTTGTAAAACACAAGGCTCGACAACTGATGCACTATGACAAACTTGCTCTGCCCCAGCGCCTTGAAGTCGGGCTTCACGGAGAGGTTCAGCCACGGGTAGTGCTTCTTGACATACCTTGTCATGTAGAGCATCTGGCAGAGGTTGGTCAGGAAGTAGGCTATCTGCACCGCTATGATGTCGCATCCCAGCAAGATGAGGGTGATCTGTGCGGCATAAGACGCAATGGTGACGGCCGTCTGTATGTTGGTCGTCACATAGCTTCGCCCGTCGACTCGCAACAGTATGACCAGCTTGCCTTGGAAGAAATACCTGATGACGCCCGCCGACCCCTGCAGCATGATGACAGCGGCCACCGTCGCGGCATCGAGCTCCACATGGAACACATAAGGATAGGCAAATGCCAGGATCAGGACAGCAAGCGCATAGAGCACACCCGTCCTGCGGAAATAGCGGTCGGTGGCAGCCATGATGGCTGAGGTGCCGTCGCGGTCGCCCTTTGCCACGGGGGCATAGAGTGCCTGCAGAGCCGCCGTGCCGACTCCTGCCTCCAGCAACGCCACATAAACAAAGATCTGCCTGATGGACGAGAGGAGACCGTTGACCTCCGATCCAAACCCTCCGATGAGTAGCTTGGGCAACAATATCCCGAGCAGAAGCGTCACCACTTGGGATATCAGTCCAAACACCAGTATGCGTTTACTCTTCTGTCGGTTGTTCATTGCGAGAAATATTGGCCAAGTATTGCCTGTAGGGCAGATTGAAGTTCACATACCTGTAATGGG
>CAVAXH010000228.1:0-2205 GCA_963592505.1 Bacteroidaceae bacterium | reverse complement strand
GCAACCTCCTTGGGGAAGGGCTCACCGCTGAACCATGTGTAGTGGATGATCTTGGGTATCATCGGGGGGGGCGGGGTATCAGTAGATCTTTTCACAAAGCCACTCGTAGGCACCCCACCATCTTGTCACGGCAAACACGGGGAAGAAGAACGGCATGCTCTTGTGGTAATTGCTGTAGGACACGTGCCGGGCTATCATATCGTAGCACACTTGGCGATGGCGGCGCGTCATGAGGTGATCGTGGCTATTGAGGGCCAGCGCTGTGGTGAGCCGGTCAACGAGATGGTGCTCCACACGGCTACGGTCGGCCACGTGGTGACGGTCGCAGATGGCCGTCATCAGGCCGAAGATCTTCAGGCCCATATCAGCCCACTGCTCTGACGTGGCGCGCTGCGAGAGCGACGCTCCCTTGATGTGGGTGTAGCAGTAGGTAGCACGAGGCGACACCTGGGCCTTCGCCGCATGCTGCAGATAGGAGAACACAAAAACGGCATCTTCGCCGAAGCTCATGTCGACGGGGAACGTGATGGTCTGCGCTGACAAGATGCTGCGCTTGAAGAGCTTGCACCACGAGCCACAGAGATGATAGGTCTTGACACCAGTCATCAGAGAGGCGACGGTCAGCGTGCGGATGACAGACGATGGCGAGGCAACATCGGGGAGCGGACAGGAGATGATCTGGCGGCCGTCGGGATAGACATCGCTCAGCGAGCACATCGTGAAGTCGACGTCGGGGCTCGCGGGCAACAGCGACTGGATGTAGTCGGGGGCAACATAGTCGTCGCTGTCGACGAATGCCACCCATGGGGCACGGGCTACGGCCAGGCCGCGGTTGCGGGCACTGCTCACACCGGCATGGTCCTGATGCACCACGAGGAGACGCTCGTCGCAAGCTGCCATCTGCTGCAGGAGGGCAAGGGTGGCATCGGGACTGCCGTCGTCGACAGCAATGACCTCGATGGCAGTGACGGTCTGGCGGAGCAGACTGTCTATGCACCGTCCGATGGTGTGCTGGGCGCAGTAGGCCGGCACGATGATGCTGACAAGAGGAGGCCGAAGAGCTGGCATATCTCTACAGGATGGCGCTATGGGGGGCTAGCGGATGTGCAGTTTGGACCTGGCGTAGGAGCGCACAAGTTGACGGTTGTCATGATTGAGGAGTGTCAGCCATGCCACCGTGCAGAAGCACACAGCATAACTCGTGATGACCAGCACCAGACGGAAGAACGACTCGGGCAACGCCTTGTAGACGACAAAGGGTGCCACGAAGCACACGGCCACCGTGGTCCACACATGAAAGATGGTGCGGATGAGCGGCATGATGCGCAGCGCAGGTATCTGACGGCGGAGGATGCGGAAGCTGCTAGCCACCAGGGTGACATACACCACACAATAGGCCACCGACGACGACTCCACCATCCACCCCATCTCATACATGCACCAGGTGGCGCAGGGCAACGAGAGCCACAGCGTGCCGTTGATGAACGAGATGCGACGAATGTCGCCTGTGGCCTGGAGGGCACAGTTGAGCACATTGACATGGGTGTTGATGGCCATGGCCGTGATGCCCAGCCGCAGGAAGTTGACGGCATGGTCGGGCACCTGTCCGAGCCACAAATTGAGAACATAGTGCCCCTCGAGCGAGCAGGGCACGGCCATGATGCTGATGGCCGACACGGTGAAGAGCATGGAGCTGCGCATGAGAACGGCCATCTGGGGAATGTTGCCGGCAGCATAGTGCTTGATGATCTGCGGCTGGAAGGCCTGGGCCACGGTGGTGGTGAAGCCCATGATCATGCCGTTGACGGTGAGGGCGATGGAGGCGGCAGCATTGCAGGCCACACCGAAAAAGATGTTGATGAACCACGTGACGCTCTGGTGCGAGAGGTTTATGCACATGTTGCCATAGAGGCTGAGACCCGAGAATGTGAGCATGTGGCGAAACAACGATTTATCCCACACCCAGCGGAAACGGCACTCGGAGAAATGGCGTATGCAGTAGACACGATAGATCATCGCAACGGTCACAGCAACACAGAAGCCGAGCACAGCATAGGTCTTTAGCTTGTCGAAGGGCGAGACGGCGAGGAGATAGACGATGATGAGGCGCAGCACAGCATTGAGCATCTCCATGAATGCAAACTTGTGCATATACTCATGGGCGATGACGCATGCGCTGTAGGGTGTCTGAGTGAAGCCCACGGC
>CAVAXH010000227.1:0-2249 GCA_963592505.1 Bacteroidaceae bacterium | reverse complement strand
GAATGACGGCGTCATTCCAGTGGAAAGCCGACGCGATAGTATATACTATGCCGACCCAATTTCATGATTTTTGGGCCAAAAAATGGCTGAAAGGCGCCCCTTTTAACACTTCAGAGCCTCCGAAGTCGTCCTAGAAGGTGTGCCCCCCAAGTGTTAAAATCTTGATAAAAATCTTGACAAATTCATGCTCTATGCCGATTCGTGCGGGTGTTTTTCTATCACACATTTCATAGCACACGCATTATAAAGATTTTAAAGATCTAGGTTTCGCCGATTACGCATTGCCACTCCGGCTGCCCAACGATAGGTAAAAGAGATAGCAGGTATTAAACCTATCCAACGCCAATGCTTTTCGGCGATAGACAAAAGCTATACCTTTGCATCCGGTTATATTAATCGTTAACATTACACTCATAATGGAAATAATAAGAAACCTCTTCTATGGTTTCCCCGATCTCTGGGGAGGCGGCGTGGCCCACTCGGTCATGATCCTGGCACTGGTCATTACCCTCGGCCTGCTGCTCGGTAAGGTGCGCGTGCGTGGCATATCGCTCGGACTGGCATGGATTCTGTTCATCGGCCTGGTATTCGGCCATTTCGCCCTTAACCTCGACGAGCATCTGCTTCACTTTCTGAAGGAGTTCGGACTCATTCTCTTTGTCTATTCCATTGGTCTCGAGGTGGGCCCGAGCTTCTTCTCCTCGTTTCGCAACGGAGGCAAGAGCCTTAACCTGCTCAGCACCACGGTCATTGCCCTGAGCATCGCCACCACCCTCGTAATCTATTATATCTCGGGCACCCCCATCACCACCATGGCCGGCATCCTCTCGGGTGCCGTGACCAACACTCCGGGACTGGGTGCCGCACAGCAGGCATACAGCGACCTGCGCCATATCGACGCACCGCTGATAGCCTCCGGCTATGCCATTGCCTATCCCATGGGCGTGCTCGGCGTGATACTTTCATTTGTCATCCTGCGCTTTGTGCTCCGTATAGACCGGAGTAGGGAAGAGGCCGAAGCAAAGAGGGGAGTGGGCCATCTGGAGACCATGACGCTCAACACCTTCTGCGTGAAGGTGTCCAACAAGATGGTGTTCGGCGACAGTGTGAAGGAAATCAGGCAGCTGCTTAACCGCGACTTCATGATTTCGAAAATCCTGCGCAACGGTTCCTCGGAACATGGCGAGGTGGTGAACGGGCAGACCGTGCTCAACGATGGAGACATCGTCTATGTGGTTGCCAACCCTGCTGTGCAGGAGCCTCTGGTGGCATTGTTGGGCGAACAGGTGGAGGTCCCGGCCGATGCCTTCGGCAATGTGCTGGTGACACGCCGCATACGCATAACCAAGCCCGACATCAATGGAAAGACCATCGCCCAGATACGGCTGCGCAGAAACCTCGGCGTGAACATCACCAGGGTGAACAGGGCCGGCATGGACCTGCTGGCCACTCCCGCACTCAAACTGCAGATGGCAGACCTCGTGACCGTGGTGGGTACGGAACTGGCTGTGAGCCACACCGAAAAGGTGCTGGGCAACCAGATGAAGCACCTCAACTATCCCAACCTCATACCCATCTTCCTGGGCATTGTGCTGGGCTGCTTCCTGGCAAACATCCCCTTCTACATACCCGGCATCAACGAAAGTCTGCGACTCGGACTGACGGGCGGACCGCTGGTCATTGCCATCCTGATAGGCTTCTTCGGACCAAAATACAACCTTGTAACCTACAACACCATATCTGCCAACCTCATGCTCCGCGAGATAGGTATATGCATATTCCTCGCATGCGTGGGCTTGGGCACCGGACACGACTTCATCGCCACGTTGACATCCGAGCAGGGACTGTGCTGGGTGGTCTACGGACTGGCCATCACCATGGTGCCCGTCCTGGCGGGCGGCATCATCGGGCGGTACGTCTTCCACATCAACTTCTACACGCTCATGGGTGTGCTGGCAGGAGCCAACACCAACCCCTCGGCCTTGGCCTATGTGCGCGACAGCACTTCGGCAGACGCACCCACAGTGGGATATGCCAACGTCTATCCCTTTGCCATGTTCCTGCGCATAGTGACCATACAGATCATAATCTTCGTGTTCGGATAACATATTAATATAGAGAAAGTCGAGAATGGCAAATGCCAAAAACGAAATACCAGTCCAGCAGTCTTCAGGCTGCACCTGTGATGCCGACTGTGCGGAGGTAAGCCAGCGGGAATTGTTGCATAAGTTAGACCTGCTGCTCCGCAC
>CAVAXH010000226.1:0-2252 GCA_963592505.1 Bacteroidaceae bacterium | reverse complement strand
TGGCCATGCTGCTCATCGTGTGGTTTCACTGTGTGGGGCGGGGAATGGAGTGGTTTGGCAATACGCCGCCCGAAGTTTCGGGGGGGGGTAATTTGCTGGCCTACCTCTTGTTTCTCTTAGGCAGACTGGGAGTGCCGGTGTTTATGTTTATCTCCGGCTACTACGGCATGCACTTCCGTAGGGAACGGTTGACAGACATCTTGGTGCAGGTGGTGCTCTATGTGATAGTGTTCTATTATGTGAGCTGTCTGTTCCTGCCGGTGACCAATCTGCATCAAGCGGCCTATCAGTTGTTTGGCATCAACAATGTGTGGTTCGTCTGCTACTATGTGGTGCTCTATGTCATCTGCGACGGCATCAATGGGGTGCTCGAAAGACTCGATTTCCGTACCTTCACGTTTGTCGTGCTGCTGATGCTGTATATCGCTGTCGGCAAATGGATTGTGAGAGAAAATGCGCTGAGCCTCTTTCTGATGGTAGAGTACTACATTGTGGCACGATACATCCGTAAGTATGGCTCGCCGTATGCTACGGCGATTAAATGGATGGGTGTGCCCGTGCTGCTGTTGTATCTCGCACTGCTGTGGTTGGGTTACTCCGCAGGGTATTTTGAAATCATCAACCCGTTTGCGCGCAGCTATTACAATCCGTTGCTTCTCATCGTAGCCATGTCGGCCGTCGTGGCAGCAGACGGATGGAAGACATCGTGTAAGGCCGTCAACTATGCGGCCGGATCGGTTCTGGCTGTCTACATGCTGCATGAGAATGCCTATGCGCCATCGTTGATCGGACCGCTCTTCCACTTCAACAATTTCAGTTGTCTGCGGGCGATAATGATGGTCCTTGCCATATTCGCAGTAGGCGTGGGCATCGACAAGGCTCGACAGAGCATCGTTAAAGCCGTGCGTAGATTAAAACAACTTTGAGCGTGTACTGTCGCTTCCCGAGGTGGTGCCGACGTGCGGTATATCGTGGAGTGCATCAAGGAGGCGATAGCCTGACGGCGATGAGCTGACAGCGACGTTAGCGGGCCCCGCCTGTTGCGCCACCGAAAAATAATCGGCGCAATGGGGCGGGGTTTCGGATTTTTATCAGTAACTTTGCCGTGCCATTTGCTGCGCACTGCCTGTGGGCGGTCTGGCGGGCAACGGTATCATTAAATAAACGATAGTGCGGATTTCAGGAGAATGGGTCTGATAGTAAAATTGTTCAACTGGTATTTCAGTAAGGCTTCGCTGCCCTATTGGTGCATCGTCATCTTCGACCTGATGGTGTGCTTCACGGGGGGGCTGCTGGTGGTGTGGCTGAGGCATCCCGCCTCGGAGATGCTGGCCAATGCCAACACCATCATCAACACGTTTGCTGCCTTTGGCGTGGCCAACCTGGTGGGATTCAAGACGTTTCACACCTACGCGGGTGTGCTGCGCTACTCGCAGTTTGTGGACCTCATGCGCATGTTGTATGCGCAGGTGCTGTCGTTTGTGCTGGCCTACTTCTTCTGCGAGTGCATAGAGACGTTCCAACTGGGACACATGTTCTACCACTTCACCGGGCGCATGCTGCTGGCCATCTACCTGGGCACGATGCTCATGGTGTGGGTGTCGCGTGTGTTCATCAAGATCATCTTCGACTATGCCCTCGTCAGCGGGTCGGCAGAGCACACGCTCATCTACGGCACGCGGGCGGGTGCCATCATGCTCACACACATGGCTCGCACCACGAAGCCCGCGCGCTACATCATCGAGGGATATATCGGCGACAAGCTCAACAACAACAGCGAGCGACTGATGGGCAAGCGCATCTACTCCACGCAGGATGACCTGGGCGAGATCATCGACCGCAAGCGCATCAAGGTGCTGATGGTCAGTCCGCTGAAGAACGACCAGTTTCTTGCCAACAGCGCCCTGCAGGACCTGCTCATCGAGAAAGGTGTGAAGATCCTGGTGGCGCAGAACGCCCACGAGTGGAGCAGCGACAACGACGGCACCCACACGCCGACCGCGAAGGTGCAGATGCGCGAGGTGAAGATCGAAGACCTGCTGCCGCGCGACGAGATACAGGTGGACCTGCAGAAGGTGGGCGAGATGCTGCGCGGACGGCGTGTGCTCATCACCGGATCGGCGGGCTCCATCGGCTCGGAGATGGTGCGCCAGATAGCGGCGTTCGCCCCGGCAGAGATGATGCTCATCGACGCTGCCGAGACGCCGCAGCACGACATCCGCCTGATGATGGCGCGCCGCTTCCCCAACGTG
>CAVAXH010000225.1:0-2281 GCA_963592505.1 Bacteroidaceae bacterium | reverse complement strand
GAGCCCGCGTAGGCGAAGCCTGCGCCTTCCGCGAAATCCGCGAAAATCCGGTGATAATAAAACCACGTCGCCGCGTAGCCTTCTGTGTAATCCGTGAAATCTGTTGTTCCCCAAATAAAACAATCCGCTGCGTGAGCCCGCGTAGGCGAAGCCTGCGCCTTCCGCGAAATCCGCGAAAATCCGGTGATGATAAACCACGCCGCCGCGTAGCCTTCTGTGTAATCCGTGAAATCTGTTGTTCCCCAAATAAACCAATCCGCTGCGTGAGCTGCCGATGTCAGAGCACGTGGTGGCGGTTGATGCGGCGCGTGGTGTGGCTGACGTGTATCCATCGGGGCACGGGGGCGCCGATGGGCTCCCAGATGAGCTGGTCGAAGTCGAGGTGGTCGCGGATGTAGCAGAAGAGGGCCTCGCCGCGCTCGGGTGTGCCCACCACGATGTCGGCCGCCTCGCCGCGCAGGTGCTGCGAGTTGGCTGCTGCGCCGCGTATGAGGCGGTTGACGCGCGGCGTGCGGAAACCGCTGCTGATGACGATGGGGCCGAAGCGCTGGCGGAGCGGTTCGAGCACATGCTGGCAGAGGGCGGTGAGGGCGGCCGTCTGCTGCGCGTCGGGGCGGTTGGCGATGTCGTGGTCGGCAGCCACGCCCGAGCGCGTCAGCTCGTAGAGGCAGAAATGGGGTGAGAGCAGAGTCTTTTCGGTTTGTGTCATAGATGAGTGTGTTTGTGTGTTGTGTGTGATTATTAGAAGTTGGTCATGTAGGCGCGCAGCACCGAGCGCGTGTTGCGGCTATACCGGTTGTTGATTTTCCACACCACATGGGTGAGCGAGCGTGGCATGTCGATGCCGCAGGCGCCAAACACCTGCTGGGCGAGCCATCGCTGCGTGCAGGGACGTCCGTAGGGGTCGGTGATCTGTCGGGTGAGCCATGCCAGGTGCACCAGTTCCACGAGGTCGGTCTTCGTGCGTGTCCAGGCGGGTGTGGGCTGTGTGGGGTCGATGATGGAGCGCACGTCGGCCACGAGGCGTTCGGTGGCCAGGCGCTGCTGCTCGGTGCGCTGCAGCTGTTGTGATACGGTGGATTGCATAATGTGTGTGTTGTGTTGTGTAGAATGAATAATGTGGCATGCAGAATACGTATAGCGTATGATATATAACGTGGGATATATCTGTACGCCATGCAAAGTGTAGTTTGTCTTGCGGCCTGCGGCTGCCCGCGGCGTGTGTGACCTGGCGGTGGGTCAGAACACGCCGCGGTAGCTGGTGATAGGTGGCATCTCGAGGGGTTTCACGTCCTGTATGAAGATGCTGGGGTCGGTGCGGTTGTCGTGCCACAGCTGACTGTAGTATTCGAGCACGGGCGGCCTGCGTGTCAGGCGGCTCTGTCGGGCCACGCTGTAGATGTTGGCGGGCAGGCGCCGGTGCAGCTTGCGGAAGACGATGGTTGCCATGCGCTGCATGGTCATGGTGCGCTGCGTGTCGCGGTCCACGATGCGGTGCAGTCGTGCCACGGTCCACACCACCTCCATGAGCTGTCGTGCGCTGTCGGTCCAGATGGGCAGATCGGGCTCATAGGGTCGGTCGATGAGATCGCTGAAGATTTGCACCAGCCGGTTTTCCATATACTGCTGCTGCGGGCTTGTCATTTCGAAACAGGGTGTTGTCATAGTTCAGTGTGTGTTGTGTTGTTGTTGAGTGTTGAGTGCGTCGTGTGTGTGTCGATGTGAGGTGTCGTCGTAGAGTAGTGTGTCGTCGTATCGGTAATCGATGAGCAGAGTGTCGTCGTTGTGTATTCGTGTTGTTGGAGGTCTTTTTCCGGTTTTTGTCGTCGTTGTCGGGTGTGTGCCGCATGCGGAGCGGCGGTGTGCTGTTTTCTGCGGGCAAAGATAGCGCTTCGCAGGGCAACCTCCAAGAAAGCGTCCCGTATCTTAACATTTTGTAACATTCAGTGAAATGTCATTTCACAACGTCATGATTTAGTCGACATCGAGACCATCCCGCGCAGGCATCGCCGCCCCCAATTTGGGGAGCCTATTCGGTTATCCGCTGCGCCGCGCCGGCTCACGCAACCAACATTTTTTTTGAACAACAGATTTCACGGATTACACAGAAGGCGCAGGCTTCGCCGCGCCAGCTCACGCAGCGCCATTTTATTATCACCGGATTTTCGCGGATTTCGCAGAAGGCGCAGGCATCGCTGCGCCGGCTCACGCGGTATAGGCACCCCACACGTCTCAAGCCCCAACGCACGACATGATACACGCCGCACGTCAAGCCCCACCG
>CAVAXH010000224.1:0-2287 GCA_963592505.1 Bacteroidaceae bacterium | reverse complement strand
ACATGCATGGACGTGCACACAAAACGGGCGACATGACCACACGCCCCATTGGCCCTCGCCGGACCGACAAACACAAAATGAAACGTATTTATCTAAAATAATGCAAAAATATTTGGAACATACATACACTTTGTGTAACTTTGCATTGTCTTCGTGAGAAGATATCCAAAATAAAGTTTCATTAGGTTAGTAGTTTGATAGATTTTTTTTAAGGTAAAGCTGGAGTTGCTGTCGCCTGACGTTGGTCGGGCAACGATGCCGGTCATAAAAAGCTCATGCAATCCAAACAAGCCATATTTTTTTTATGTTTGGAAAGACGGGCACCGCATACAGCAAGTTCACTGAAAGTGGCAGTGCGAGTGATCGTATTGCCATTTTTATTTTGTGTGCCCGCCGGCACGGGCGCCCCGCCACACAGACGCCGCCGCAAAACGGACGGCGCGATGCCTGCGTAACATTCTGAAACAAAACTTAAAAAAGCCCACCTTATTCGATAATAAACATAATAAACATGGGATTTTCGCAAAAAATTAAAGAAATCTCCGTAATTTTGCAGAATAATATATATAATGCGCGCTAAAAATGATGAATAGGTTCTTCTCACTGCTCATCGCAGCCGTGACGGCGGTCTCCATGACCTCCTGCCTCAGCGACACCGATGAAGACGTGACATACTACGACGACACGGCCATCACAGCCTTCTCGCTGGGAACGGTCAAGCAATACCTGCACACCACCGCCACCGACGGTTCCGACAGCATATATGTCAAGACGCTCACCGCAAGCAGCTATGCCTGCTACATCGACCAGGTGAACGCACTGATCTACAACCCCGACTCGCTGCCCAAGGGCTGCGACCCGGCACACGTGCTCTGCACCATCTCGACAAAGAACGGCGGCGTGGTGATGCTCAACAAGAAAAACATGTGGGGACAGGACAGCCTGGCCTACTACTCGTCGACCGACTCGATCGACTTCACCAACCCCGTGACGCTGATGGTCTACAGCAACAGCGGCAAGGTCTGCAAGCAGTATAAGGTGACGCTCAACGTGCACCAGCAGACCGGCAACGAGTTTGCATGGAGCACCACAGCCGCCGACGGCGCCGACGCCATGGGCGCACGCCGCTTCGCACAGCTGGGCGACGACCGATGGCTCTTCTGCCAGGACGCCGCGCAGACCGTGGGCTACCGCCTCGACGGCGCACAGTGGCAGCAGGCCACCACGATCGCCGACAGCGCCGCCTGCCAGAACATGACATCGCTGGGCGGCCGCCTCTACACGCTCATCGGCGGCAACGTGTGCACATCGGCCGACGGCACCACCTGGACCGCGGCAGCCACCCCCGCCGGCATCAGACAGCTCATCGGCACGTCGGGAGCACGCCTCTATGCACGCACCGACAACGGACTGGCCTACACCACCGACGGACAGACATGGACCGACGACGCCCTCGACAGCGACGCCAGCCTGCTGCCGGCCACCGACCTCAACCTCGTGGCACTGCCCTCGAAGGTCAACGACAACACCAACAACCTCACACTCGTCGGCAACCGCAACGGCAAGACCGTGGTGTGGACAAAGGTGGAGGAGAACGGCAACGCCAACGCCGACAACACCTGGGCACTGCTGCCCGACGACGCCTACAACAAGAAGACGCTGCCGCATCTCAGCGGACTGCAGGTGGTGGCCTACGACGACGCGCTGCTCGCCACGGGCGCCGGGACCACGCTGTTCTACACCAGCCTGGACCACGGACTGACATGGACCGCCACCAGCATCTACACGCTGCCCGCCACCGCCGACGCCACGGCATCGGCCGCCGCCCTCTTCTGCGACACGGAGAACATACTCTACTACAGCCGGGCGCAGCAGAGCACCGTGTGCTCCGGACGACTGGCACGGCTGGGATGGAAGACCAACCAGACGGCATTCATAAAGTAGCCCCCGCACCATGAGACACCTGATGGCCACACTGGCACTGCTCGCTGCCACCTGCTCCACGATGAAGGCGCAGGACGACCCGCAGTATCGCATGGAGATAGGCGCCGGCGTGGGCATGATGGGCTATCTGGGCGACTTCAACGGATCGCTCACCAAGGACCTGCAGCCGATGGCCACCGTGCTGGCACGCTATGTCTTCAACCCCTACATGGCACTGAAGATGAACGTCAGCTACGGCACGATGAAAGGCTCGTCGGCCGACGTGGAGACCTACTACCCCGACTATGCGGAGACACCCTACACGTTCAAGAACAAACTCGTGGACGTGGGCGTGGCCTACGAA
>CAVAXH010000223.1:0-2428 GCA_963592505.1 Bacteroidaceae bacterium | reverse complement strand
GATGAAAAAATGTTATTTCCCATTTCGCTCAGGGCAGGGCCAGGTGGGAAACTGAATAGTTACAATGGACTGATGCGGTGTGTTAAATATCTTTAATAGTTGAGAAAAGCCGCCACACGGTTCGCTTTTCTCAACCAAAAATTGTATCTTTGCAATCGACTGCATGCATAGGCTCTTCACCTCTCGACGGAGGGCAATCTGTAACCATAAAAGAAAAACGCGTATGATGAAAAGAATACTTCTCGCAATGTTTTTGTCGTTGACGACGGGGCTGCTGACGCAGACTGCATACGCTGCGTCGGCCATAGAGATCGTGGACAACGAGACACAGACCATCACGATATCCATCAGCAACGAGTCGGTGCTGAGGGTGACGGGTGCGTCGGGCCAGACGCTCTACATCTACAACGTGACAGGTGTGCGGGTGATGAGCGTGAAGGTCGACGGGGCCGACAAGACCTACAACCTCAACCTGCAGAAGGGTTGCTACATCGTGAAGGTGGGCAAGACCGTGCGCAAGATCTCCGTGAAATAACACTGCGCTCCTCTGCGGCTGCACGCCACAGCCCCTCTTCTTTACCCCAATCCCCAGAACCCTCTGTGACAACACGCCAGCAAGAACACACTTGGAGAGAAGCAACGTGGAAGAATTCAACGAAGAACAGATTGTCACACGGCTGAGAAACCCTCAGACACGGCGCGAAGCGTTCTCGGTCATTGTCAGAACGTATAGCGAACCGCTCTACTGGAAGATACGCCACATCGTGCTGACACACGAGGATGCCGACGACGTGCTGCAAAACACACTGCTCAAGGCATGGAGCAACCTCCACACCTACGAGGGCAAGGCACGCCTCTCCACTTGGCTCTACCGCATAGCCGTCAACGAGTCGCTCGACTTCCTGCGCCGGCAGCAACACCGACCGCAGGTGAGCACCGACGAGCACCCCACGGTGGCACAGCAGCTCATGGCCGACCACTATTTTGACGGCGACGCCACCGAGGCACAGCTCCAAGAGGCCATCGCACAGCTGCCCGACGTGCAGCGCACCGTCTTCACCCTGCGCTACTTCAACGAGATGAAATATGCCGACATCAGCCAGGTGCTCAACACCACCGAGGGAGCACTCAAGGCCAGCTATCACCACGCAGTCAAGAAAATAGAAGAGTTCTTCCGAAGGCACGACTGACCTATGATCCGAAAAAAATCCAAAATAATTGAGGAAAGCACATTAAACCTTTTGGACCACCATACGTCAAAACCTATAAAGAAAAAGAAAACTATGGAAAGGCAAGAGAAATATATCGACACGCTGGCAGGGCAGAGACACCCGTTCAAGGTGCCCGACGGTTATTTCGACGACTTCGCCGACCGTTTGATGAGCCGGCTGCCCGAGATGCCCGAAGCATCTGTGACCACCGATGCACAGCAGCCCACACTGCGCGTCACCCCAGCCACACGCCCCCTGCGCTGGCGCAAATATGTGGCCACAGCAGCAGCCTGCGCCTGCATAGCCATGCTCTCCGCAGCAGCCTACTGGCACACATCACACGCTGACAGCGACCGCCAGGACCGCGCCACAGCCACGGCAGCCTCTGCAACCACATCCACCTACTCCACGATGGACGCGCTGACCGACTACACCATGCTCGACTCCGACGACATGTATGCCTATATGGCCGACATAAAATAACACACCCTCACACACTCACATCCCTCCCACCCCACCGACACCCGAACATGAAGTCTATGCTGAAGAAAATAGCACTCGTCGTAATGGCTGCCCTCATGGCGCTGCAGCTGCAGGCACAGGGCAAGCAGGAACGCTTCGACCCGCACCGCTTCGAAGTCGACCTCGAACAGTTTATCACCACCGACGCAGGCCTCAACCCCCAGCAGGCTGCCAAGTTCTTCCCGCTCTACCGCGAGATGCAGCAGAAGCAGCGCCTGCTCTTCAACAAGATGCGGCAATACCAGCACGTCGACTTCCGCGACAACAAAGCCGCCGAAAAGGCCATCAGAGAGTGTGACCTCATCGACCTCGAGATGAAGGAGCTGCAGCAGACCTACCACAAGAAGTTCTGCAGACTGCTGCCTGCCGGCCTCGTGCTGAAGATCATCAAGGCCGACGAGAAGTTCCACCGCATGGCCTTCCAGCGCATGGCACGTCACGCCAAGAAGAAATAGGCCGCGCACCATCCGGTGCTAATAAAATAAGGCAACTATATACTGTTATGAACGACTGCTAATCAATTTATGTGGATATATCGTCGGGCGCGGACAGAACCAACGAACGACGACGCGGGCTGAAAGCAATGGACGACTAAGCGGGCTGAAAGCAACGGTCGACGACGCGGGCTGAAAGCAATGGTCGACGACGCAGGCTGAACCAATGGTCGACGACGCGGGCTGAAAGCCCAGCAATTA
>CAVAXH010000222.1:0-2437 GCA_963592505.1 Bacteroidaceae bacterium | reverse complement strand
CGACATCCCCGAGATCCCCGACATCATGCGCGACAACACCGACCGCAACCGCACCAGCCCCTTTGCCTTCACCGGCAACCGCTTCGAGTTCCGTGCTGTCGGTTCGAGCGCCAACTGCGCCAGCGCGCAGATCGTGCTCAACACCGCCGTGGCTGAGGCGCTCACCGACTTCAAGAAGCGTGTGGATGCGCTCATCGCCAAGGGCGTGGAGAAGTTTGCCGCCATCCTCAGCGTGGTGCGCGACGACATCAAGACCTGTGCACCCATCCACTTCGACGGCAACGGCTATGCAGACGAGTGGGTCGTGGAGGCAGCCAAGCGCGGTCTCGACACCGAGAAGTCGGCCCCTGTCATCTTCGACCGTTATCTCGACCAGGAGACCATCGACATGTTTGAGTCGATGGGCGTCATGAAGAAGAATGAGCTTGAGGCCCGCAACGAGGTGAAGTGGGAGACCTACACCAAGAAGATACAGATCGAGGCACGTGTGCTGGGCGACCTCTCGCTCAACCACATCATCCCCGTGGCCACCCACTACCAGTCGATGATTGCCAAGGACGTGCAGAACCTCATGGCCATCTATGGCGATGAGAAGGGCAAGAAGCTCTCAGAACGCATCCTGAACATCATCGAGACCATCTCGGAGCGCACCGCCGCCATCGAGAAGAACGTGGAGGATATGGTGGCTGCCCGCAAGGTGGCCAACAAGATACAGGACGAGCGCGAGAAGGCCATCGCCTACCACGACACCGTGGAGACCTTCTTCGACACCATCCGCTATCAGATCGACAAGCTCGAGCTTGTCGTGGCCGATGAGCTGTGGACGCTGCCCAAGTATCGTGAGCTGCTCTTCATCCGATAAGCGGCGCACACATATGCCTGACATGAAAATTGTGTATTTCTAAATAGACAATCTATTTCTTTTATTGGTTGTTTAAGTTTACCGAGGTGGGCTTGCCGTGAGGCAGGCCCACTTTCTCTTGTATGCTCGGCATGAGCATTGTCTAACGGGTGCAAGTCCCGGCTGGGCTTGTCCGTCCGGATAACATGTTCTGACATGTGTCGCCCCCGTTGGAATTTCGGGTTATGCCCTATGAATTATTCAGGCCATGTTTTTTTACGGGCTGCAATAATTTTGAAAAAGGCAGTGGTTTTGTTTGTGTGTTTCAAACAAAACCGCTACTTTTGTTTTATATTGATCCAACTCTCCTTATTATGCTCGTCAAGACTTATAGTGCTGCTGTCAACGGACTCGATGTCACACCCGTAACCATTGAGGTGAGCCTTACCAAAGGTGTCATGTATCATCTCACCGGACTGGGCGACGAAGCCGTGCGCGAAGGACGCGACCGCATTGCGGCTGCCATGCAGAACAACGGCTTTCACTTCCCGCATGCTGACCTCACCGTGAACATGGCGCCGGCCGACCTGCGTAAGGAGGGCAGCAGCTTCGATCTGCCGCTGGCCATAGCCATCCTGGCTGCCGACGGACAGATCAACGCACAGAAACTTGACGAGTTTATGATGGTGGGCGAGCTGAGTCTCGACGGCCGCCTGCAACCTGCCAAGGGCGTGCTGCCCATTGCCATCAGGGCACGCGCCGACCATTACCGCGGACTCATCGTGCCTAAGCAAAACGTGTGCGAGGCGGCCATCGTCAACAATCTGGAGGTGTATGGCATGGAGTCGATGGTCGATGTCATGCGCCTGCTTACCGGCGAACAGCAGTTTGAACCCACGGTGGTCGACACGCGAAAGGTGTTTTATGAACAACAGTACGACTTCGACCTCGACTTTGCTGAGGTGCGCGGACAGGACAACGTGAAACGGGCGCTTGAGGTGGCTGCTGCCGGCGGACATAACCTCATCATGGTGGGACCGCCGGGATCGGGCAAGAGTATGATGGCCAAACGGCTGCCGTCCATCCTGCCACCACTGAGCCTGACGGAGAGCCTCGAGACAACCCAGATACATTCTGTGGCCGGTGTGCTCAAGACGGGCGCTACGCTTATCTCGCAACGCCCGTTCTGCGCCCCGCACCACACCATCTCCGAGGTGGCGCTGGTGGGCGGCGGCAACACGCCCATGCCCGGAGTCATCAGCATGGCTCACAATGGTGTGCTCTTCTGCGATGAACTGCCGGAGTTTAACAAGCACACGCTCGAGGTGTTGCGCCAGCCGCTCGAGGACCGTGTGGTTACCATCAGCCGGGCAAAGTACACCGTAGCCTATCCGTGTTCGTTTATGTTTGTGGCTTCCATGAACCCCTGTCCTTGTGGTTACTATGGCGATCCCACACATCGCTGCGTGTGCACGCCGGGACAGATACAGCGCTATCTCAACAAGATCTCCGGACCGCTGCTCGACCGCATCGACATCCAGTGCGAAATCAGTCCCGTTCCCTTCAATGACATCTCCAAGGCTGCGCCGGGCGAAC
>CAVAXH010000221.1:0-2476 GCA_963592505.1 Bacteroidaceae bacterium | reverse complement strand
GACTCCCGTTGGTCGCCGACCGTTGGTTCAGCCCGCGTCGGCTCACGCACTAACTTTACGGATTTTGAACACCCTACGCGTCGCCCCACGACTAATGCGCCATGTCTCCACGTTATACTGCAAACGAGATTATATGTTAAAAAACGTCAATACAGTATGGTTAAATCTAAATAATGATTATAAAAATAATAAGGTATTAGGATTTTTCGTATATTTGCGGATAAATTCGAGTAGAATGCGACAGAGCAGCTGGAGAGAAGGCCACCGATCTCCGGCGCGGGCTTTTCGGAGCATCCCCCTTTAAGGCATACAGACAAATGAGGCAACTGAAAATTCAAAAAAGCATCACCAATCGCGCGAGTGAGGCTTTGGACAAGTATCTCGTAGAGATTGGCAGAGCACCCCTGATCTCCATCGACGAGGAGATAGCGCTGGCACAGAAGATCAAGAAAGGCGGGCGCGAAGGAGAGAAAGCCAAAGAGCGGCTCGTCACCGCCAACCTGCGCTTCGTGGTGTCTGTGGCCAAGCAATACCAGCACCAGGGCCTGTCGCTCACCGACCTCATCGACGAAGGAAACATCGGGCTCATCAGAGCAGCCCAGAAGTTCGACGAGACACGCGGCTTCAAGTTCATATCCTATGCCGTCTGGTGGATACGGCAGGGCATCCTGCAGGCCATTGCCGAGCAGAGCCGCATCGTGCGCCTGCCGCTCAACCAGGTGGGGTCGCTCAGCAAGATCAACCAGGAGATAAACCGCTTCGAACAGGAGCACCAGCGCCAGCCCAGCCTGCAGGAGCTGTCGGAAGCCACAAACGTCGACGTGGACAAGATACAGCAGAGCATGATGGCCGACGGACACCACCTCAGCGTGGACGCCCCCTTCCAGGACGGCGAAGACAACACGATGCTCGACATCATGGCCAGCGGCGACGACAGCCGCGCCGACAAGGGCGTGGACCACGAGAGCATGGCACAGGACCTGGGCGCCGTGCTCGACAGCGTGCTCAACGAACGCGAGGTGACCATCCTGCGCGAGTGCTTCGGCATAGGCTGCAACGAGATGGGCCTCGAGGAGGTGGCCACGCAGCTGGGCCTCACACGCGAACGCGTGCGGCAGATACGCGAGAAAAGCATAGCCAAGCTGCGCGAGAGCGGAAACGTCAGCGTGCTCATGAAATATCTCGGATAAGCACACACCGCCACCCCACCTCACCACACACACCACAGCCGCCGGCACGCAGCAGGAAGGAAAAACTGCGGCCGGCGTGAATTGAACCACGAAAACATCGTGGTTCTCGTTTTTTTATAGTAACTTTGCACACAATTTCTATATCATCATAAGGTATTAGCAGTAATGATTACTCTGACAAACTTAGCCATACAGTTTGGCAAACGCGTACTCTACAAAGACGTAAACATCAAGTTTACCCGTGGAAACATCTATGGGGTCATAGGTGCCAACGGCGCCGGAAAGTCGACCCTCCTGCGGGCAATAAGCGGCGACCTGGAGCCCAACCACGGCAGCGTGGAGCTCGGACCGGGCGAACGCCTGTCGGTGCTCGAACAGGACCACTTCAAATACGACGCATACAGCGTGATGGACACTGTGCTCATGGGCCACACGGCCCTCTGGGACAACATGAAGGAGCGCGAAGCCCTCTACTCAAAAGCCGAGATGACCGAGGAAGACGGCAACCGCGCCGCTGAGCTCGAAGAGAAATTTGCAGAGATGAACGGATGGGAGGCCGAAAGCGACGCCGCACAACTGCTGCAGAACCTCGGCGTGAAGGAAGAGCAGCACCAGAAACAGATGGTGGCGCTCTCCAACAACGAGAAGGTGCGCGTCATGCTGGCCAAGGCCCTCTTCGGCAAGCCCGACAACCTGCTGCTCGACGAGCCCACCAACGACCTCGACCTCGACACCGTGGAGTGGCTCGAGGACTATCTCGGAGAGATCGACGAGCACCAGACCGTGCTCGTGGTGAGCCACGACCGCCACTTCCTCGACTCCGTCAGCACACAGACCATCGACATCGACTTCGGAAAGGTCACCGTCTTTGCCGGCAACTACAGCTTCTGGTATGAGAGCTCACAGCTCGCCCTCAGACAGGCACAAAACCAGAAGATGAAGGCTGAGGAGAAGAAGAAGCAGCTCGAGGAGTTCATACGCCGCTTCTCGGCCAATGTGGCCAAAAGCCGACAGACCACAAGCCGCAAGAAAATGCTCGAGAAACTCAACATCGAGGAGATACGCCCCTCAAGCCGCAAGTACCCCGGCATCATCTTCCAGATGGAGCGCGAGCCCGGCAACCAGATACTCGAGGTGCAGAACCTCAAGGCGCTCGACGACGACGGCAACGTGCTCTTCGACAACGTGAACTTCAACATCGAGAAAGGACAGAAGGTGGTGTTCCTTTCCCACAACCCCAAGGCCATGACTGCCCTCTTCGAGATCATCAACGGCAACCGTGAGGC
>CAVAXH010000220.1:0-2523 GCA_963592505.1 Bacteroidaceae bacterium | reverse complement strand
GGTCCCAAGTTCCACAGCCTGTCGGTGGGCCTGATGCTGTAAGCACCCACCACACCCATTCTGCATTAACCCGAGTTGGCGCAGACATAAATAAACAAGCGGAAGTGGCAATTTCCCAAGACAGGAAACTAGCCTCTTCCGCTTGTTTTATTGTGTGTATCTGGGATGGTTCTATAGATCACACCCCACATTACACATTACACATTACACATTACGCATCACACATCACTTCACCACAAGTTTCCTGTTGCGGGTGATATAGATGCCGGCTTTCAGTCCGGTGAGCGGTTCTCCTGCATTGCGCACCTTCACGCCATTGAGGTCATACACATCGCTGGCATCCATGGAGCCGCTGACATCATGGATGTAGGTGGCATCATCGACACCAAATGACAGGGTAGTCAGGAAGTCGCCGAGTGTGTGGAAGTAGCCGCGGAAGCGCCCTACGGAGATGTCGTCGGCATCGACCAGATAGAACTTGTTATAGGCGATGTAGTAGTAGCCGTCGTTGCCGGGCATGCAGAAAGGCGAGTAGGTGCCCACGAAGACGACACTGCCCACCTGGTCGACAGGTGAATTGCCACTGGGGCGCTCAATCCTGGTATTGCCTAGCGAGAAGAGCATGGTGGGGGCATCGGTCGTGGCATAGCCGTTGATGGCAGCGGGCTTGATGAGATAGGGCACATTGGCCTCCATGCTGGTCACGGTGCTGAAGCGGAGCATCTTTCCGTCAAACGAGGTCAGGCGCGCCACCTCCGTGCCCTTGCCAAACACCTCTTCGGGTTGAGGCACGTCGCAGGGCAGACAGATGGTGTTCCACTCATCCTTATAGAATGTGCGGTAGAGCGACACCTGGGCACTTTCCAGCGACTCGGGCACATAGTCGACATTCTCATTGAGCAGCACCGACGGCGACACCTTGCTGAACACCACGTCGATGGTGGTCGGAGCTTTCACGGTCAGCGTGTAGGGACCGGAAGCCTCATAGAAGGTGCCATTGATGCGGTAGCCCGACAACCGGTAGCCGTCGGCAGGCTGGGCATCGAGCACCACGTCTGTGCCATAGTCGTAGATGCCCGATGCGACATCAACCGATCCCTCGTCGGCATTGCAGCCGACAGTGACCTTGTAGGCGTCAAGGCCAAACACGGCCGTGAGGCTGAGCGTGTTGCGCATCTCCACCTCTTGCAACACGTCGTAAGAGACGATCTGCCCGCTGGCGTTATCCTTCCAATGCAAGAACTTATGGCCGGCGGTGGGCACTGCCGTCAACATGAGTGTCGACCCATAGGTTTGGGTGCCGGTGGCTTCGATTTTCAGGGGAGCATAGCTCTTGGCCTCTTCACTGGTCGTTTTTTCCGATACGACGACATTGCCGTAGGTTGCCAACGGGAAGATGTCGATATCGTAGTGTACGAGTCCGTCCTTAAAGAGCATCCATCTCACCTGCTTGCCCTCGGCACCATAGAAGCCGTCGGTGTCCTTGATGCCGTCGGTGCGCACCTGCAGGGCATAGTAGCCGTTGTCGGTGAGCTGCCGTGTGTCGATCTTGAAGATGCGGCCGCTGCCCTCCACCCGGCTGATAGGCAGGTCGGTGTCGAGCACCTTGCCTTCGTGGCGCAGACGGATGTCGTCGCGGGTGAACGTCGTGGCATCAATGTCCTTGTTGAACGTCACAGTAAGGTCAGCGATGGGAGCCTCGGCTATCTGGTCGTCGGCAGGCACCGTAGCTATCGTCTCCACGTCGAGGCGCACCTCTGGCATCGGCTCAAACTCCACGATATAGTGGCGTGTGCCCGGACCGGTGCTGAGGTCGGCCAGGTGCAGACGGTAGTCGAGCATCGGGTCGATGCCGTCGCGCATGGTATAATCGGTGGTCCAGAAGTTGTCGGTCTGGAGGCTCTCGCCCGTATCCTCATTGGTGATGCCGATGATGTTGGCATACTTGCCGGCAGGGTTGGCCACCGAGGTGTAGAACCACGCTTTCTGCGGCACGCTGACCGTTATGCGGTAGCGGCTGTTGCCCAGCGCCTCGACCTGTGTAACGTCGGTTAGGGCCATGAGGTCCTCGTCGGTGCCGTTGGAGAGATAGATATGGTCGGGGGCATCCTTGCCGTCAGCCACATCGTTGGTGATCCAGGCGCGGTAGGTGGTTTCACCGATCTTGGCACTGACGCTGTGGATGAGCTCGTGTATGGTCACACAGTCGAGCAACGAGAGGTCGGGGTTGCCATAGTCGGTGACGTGTGTCACACTCACATCATACTCGGTGAAATGGCCGAGGAGCGATGATGTCAGTCCCCAGGTGGCATACGACGACTGTCCGGCTGCGATGGTGCCAAACTCGGTGGCGATGTCGCCCGACAGGGCCATTGCCTTCTCGCCGCCGTTGAGGCTCGAGCTGACGATGGCGAAGTCGACCGCCAGTCCCTTCTCGTTCTCCACGATCTTCGGTTGTTGGGTGAGCATGCGCACGTTGCTGGCATCGCCGTTGCCCTTATTGTGTATGAGCACGGAGAACTC
>CAVAXH010000219.1:0-2557 GCA_963592505.1 Bacteroidaceae bacterium | reverse complement strand
CGCGGAGCCTTCTGTGTAATTTGTGTAATCTGTTGTTAAAAAAACACCGCGTCGGCTCACGCACTAACGCAATCTGCAATAGTCGTAATGCTACATCCTGTTATTTACGTCGGGGAGTATGGATTTTGAACACCCTACCCCGTTGGGGCTATGCCCTATGAAGGCAACTAAATTGCCAACGAGAAAAGTGTCCATCAAATAGCCCCCCTGCCGTCATCCTACTGGGCACTGCTGCCCTCGTGCTTCAGCATCCACTGCGCCGTCTGTATCATGGAGAACACATAGCGGCGCAAGGGGGCAAACGCGGCCCCGCCGTCGGGCGCGAGGGTGCCGTCGGGCGCCATGCGGTAGCAGAAGGAGCGCTGCGTCTGGGGCTCGTAGATAAACAGGCGGTCGGCAGAGCGGGCCACCAGCTGGTTGTCGGCCGAATAGAACACCATGGGGCGCTGCGCCGTGGTCTGGTCGATGCCGAAACCATCGTAGACATAGCTCTGGCCCAGCAGCGAGAGCACCGTGGGCATCACGTCGACCTGCGTGGCGAGGTTGTCGACCACCCCTTCCTTCACGCCAGGGCCGAAGATGGCGAGCGGTATGTGATTGTACGACTCGGGCAGCTCGCCCTTCACCTTGCCCACCATCTTGCCATGGTCGGCCACCACGACAAACAGGGTGTTGCGGTACCACGGCTGCCGACGGGCCTCCTGGAGAAACTGTCCCAGGCAGTGGTCGGCATACTCCACGATCTGCTGTTCCGCCTCTGTGCTGTGAGGCTTGAACCAGGCAGGGATGACGTAGGGCGGATGGTTGCTCACCGTGAGGATGGTGGCAAAGAACGGCTTGCGCGTCTTTGCCTTCTCGCCGATGGTGCGCAGGGCATAGGAGAAGAGGAAACGGTCGGACACGCCAAACGAGTTGACCACCTCGCTCCCGGGATAGTCCTCCTGGGCATAGATGTCATCGTAGCCATTGGTGGAGAAGAACGCCTTCATGTTGTCATACTGGGCCTCGTGGGGCATGAAGAACATGGTGTGGTAGCCCTGCTGGTGGAGCACGGTGGGCAGACCGTCGCGGCGGGGCGTGACAGTGCCCTTCATGAGGTTGCGGAACATGAGGGCCGGAAAGGAGTAGAGCGTGGCCGTCATGCCGTGGTTGGTGTGTATGCCTGCGCTGTAGCAGCGGGTGAAGGCCATCGAGTGGCGATAGAGCGAGTCGAGGGTGGGCGTGAGGTGGTCGGCATTGCCAAACGTCTGCATGAGGCTTGCCGACATCGACTCCATGAGGATCACCACCACATTGGGCGTCGGGCCGCCGGCAGTGGCCAGGACCTGTCGGCGCAGCACATGGAGCGAGTCGCACGCGCCGGCGATGCCCAGACTGCGGCGTGCCTCGCTGATGGCCTCACCATAGGGCATGAGGTGCAGGTCGCGGTTCTCGCGCCGCATGTCGTCGAGGGCCGATGTCAGCAGGTTGAAGGCGGGGTTGATGCCCAGCTGGTTGAGAAAAGCATCGCGGCAGTAGTAGGCCTGCGACACCTTGATGGGGTTGTAGCCTATGCGTCCGCGGATGCCAAACAGGCAGAGGCCCACAAGCGCCAGGGCCGCCACACCGCGTGCCACGAGCGGTGCCGCCTGCCGCGTGGAGGCTGGTGCGCCGGAGAACGCGCGGGCCATGCGGCGCTCCAGAGCAAAGGCGGCAAAGACATACAGGGCGGCGAAGACCGCATACTGGGCGATATACAGAAAATATGACGTCTCGCCCGTCACCATGCCGGCCGTGGTGCCGGCATAGCCAAACCACTCGAAGATGCTCGAGTTGATGTTCTTGAAGAAATAGGCAAAGTAAGGCGTGTTGGCTGCCGACGGCATGAACGCCACACAGCCCAGCACGGCATACCACCATGTGGCCACGCGCCTGACGGTGCGGCCGGTGCACCCTGCCACGGCTGCCATGAGCACCACCGCCAGGGGCAGCACCGATATGTAGCACGCGATGACATTGTCAAACCACACGCCGCGCACAAAGGCGGGCCACACGCTGGCCGCACTGTCGGCCACCAGGTGGTGGAGCACAGCATACTCCACTGCGCGGAATGCGGTGAGAAACACCAACAGCAGTGCATGCAGCGCCACTATGTACGCAGCAGAGAGCAGAAATCGTTTGTTGCCTTTCATATAACCCTTCATGAAATCGTAAAACACATGTTGGCGGCCTTCATTCTGCCGACCGCAACGATACAGGCTGCAAAGATAAGGATTGTGGACGAACGGGCAAAGCCGACAGCAAGAAAAATAGGTTCTTCCGTTGTCGGATTGTTATGGATTTTGATCACCCTACCCATAGGTAGGGTGATCAAAATCGACATATTTTAGCGAGACGTTTTGTGCTCGCTTTAATCCCCGTTGCACTATTCACGACGCAGGCAAAACAGTGGTCTGCGACGCGGGCTGAACCAACGGTCGACGACGCGGGCTGAAAGCCCAGCAATTCCCTAGCCCAGGGCAGCGCCCTGGGTATCGTAACACGTTGATTAGCAGCGCCCTGTAAGGGCAAAAGTATA
>CAVAXH010000218.1:161-2708 GCA_963592505.1 Bacteroidaceae bacterium | reverse complement strand
GCAATAAATGGAATACTGCATCCTGTTAATTATGCGGGTTATACTAAATGGTTGCGGATACTCGATGAGTTATGCTAATTATTCGCTTGAAAATCATGCACTGCTTTTATGGATTTTGAACACCCTACCCTACGCCGCATGCTGACGCGCCATTTTCCAAATCGGGGGGAATGCCCCTGATGCGAAACGGCCTTCGTGCACACGGGGTGTGCAGAAGGCCGTCGGTGTGTAACATCCGTGGGAGGATGCTCGTTTCACGAGACAATTATTCGTTTGGTTGGTTCGCGTCGTGTGTGCGATGAGCCATCCCTACTCGTCCCAGGTCTCCCAGGCGCTGTAGTGATAATCCTTGGCGTCGAGCTCATGCTCGGTGGAGGTGGTTGGATCGCCGCCGCCCATGATGTCCTCGCTGCCATCGCCCGTGTAGGTGCCTTGCTGGGTGGTTGCGGTGATGCTTGAGAGGGTGAGCAGGTCGCTCTGCATGACCATGGCGGTCACGATGACGGCAGGTGCCGTGTATGTCTTTTTGTTCATGATTACTTTCTTTGATTATGAAGGGTTGGATGGTCAGGGGTGCATGGTGGGGCTAGCGGTGTGGCGAAGGCTTACTTCACCATCATCTTCTTGCCGCCCACGATGTAGAGGCCCTTGGCCAGGCCCTCGGTGCTGGCGTTGGCGCGCACCTGTCGGCCGTCGAGGGTGTAGACACCCGTGGTGGCCTGGCTGTCGACGTCCATGACGGTGCTGATGCCCGTGATCTCGTTGTCGATGGCGAGGCTGATGGCCTTGGCGTTGGTGGTGCTGTTCTCAATGCTAAACCAGAAGCGGAAGCCCTTGATCGCAGGCTTGTCGGTGTACTGGTAGAACTTGCCGCCGCTCAGGGCATAGCCGTTCTCGGCGAGGCTTGAGTTGTTGAGATAAGCGCCGTGGAAAGTAATCTGGTCGTTGTGTGTTGCGTTCTGGTTCTGGATGGTGTAGTCGGCGGGGGCGGTGAAGGCTTCATACTTCACATAGTCGGCCGAGTACACCTGGTCGTCGTTGACGGTGACGCCCTTCACGAGGTAATAGCTGCCGGCCTCGATGAGCGTCTGGTCGTCGCTCTCCACCTCCTGCACGCGGAAGGTGAGGGTGTTGGTCTTGTAGCTGTCGTCGCAGGCCTTGGCCACCACCACGTTGTCGCCGAACATCTGCTTCACCTGAGCCTTGGTGAGGCTGAAGGGATACACGAAGCCGTTCCACTGGTCGGCCTTCATGGTGCGGCTCATGTTGATGCGGGCCTTCACGCCGTTCTCGATGGCGGCATTGCTGTTGGTCTCGTCCACGAGATAGCTGGTGTTGGCCTCCGAGTCGATGACCGTCACCTCCTTGGTGATGGCGGTGATGCCGAAGATGTGGGCGATGTGGCTCCAGGTGGCCTCGTCGCCGCTGTAGATGTTGTTGTTCTTGATGGTGATGTGGTCGATCTCCTCAGTGGGCTCGATGTTGAGCACGATCTTCTGCAGGCAGAAGCCGCTCTGCAGCACGTTGAGGTTGGTGCCAGAACCCGTGGCAGGGTTGGTGTAGCTTGAGCTGTTCGACGACACCTTCATGCGGTAGAGACCGCTGACGATGGCGTTGGCATTGCCAGAGGCAGCCCAGTCGCCGATGGTGATGGTGGTGGTGCCCATAGCCTTACCGCTCTTGCTGTAGGCGGTGACGGTGAGGTTGCTGGGGCCTTCTGTAGAAGTGCACAGAAGGTTATAGGTGCAGGCGGCGGGCAGGGCCGAGCCGTCGAGGGTGGCAAACTTCAGGGTGAACACTTCATCGCCCATGGGCACCTTGACAGAGTTCTTCTCGGTGCTGACGCTGGTGGTGGCGTTCTCCACATAGTAGGGCAGGCCGTCGGTGTTGCCGCTGATATACATGCCGGTCATGTTGGTGGCATCGGGGTAATCGCTGACGGTGTTGGTGAACTGGAGGCAGCCGGTGCTGTAGGCACCGCTGGTGTAGAAGGCGTTGCGGTGGCCGGCGGCGTCATCGTCCATCGGCTCCACGGAGTTGTTATAATTTACCCCCCCCCGTTGTGGTGATGTCGCTGGTCGACGACACATACTTCTCTGCGATGGCGTCGCAGTTGAGACCGCTGGTGATCTTCAGGGGCGTGATGGCAGTTTGCTTTTCCTGGGCTGCAGCGCTCAGCGAGCCCTGTGCGATGACGGCAGCCATCGCAATCTTGATGTAAGAGTGCTTCATTTGAAACGTTAGTGTGTATTTGTTATCTGTGAAAACCTTTTTGCAATAGCGCCCGCAAAGTTACGAATTATTTGCCAAACGCAAAAGCATTTCACCGATTATTTTGCACACAACGCGCAAAAACGTGCAATTGTGTTCCCGCACAGCCGTTTCACAAGGGGGCGATGCCCACCTTATATATAATATGCAGCGTGAGCCAACGCGCGTGTTATTTTTGTAACAACAGATTACACAAATTACACAGAAGGCTCCGCGCTGATGTTATTATTAACACCGGATTCTTGCGGATTGCACAGAAGGCGCAGGCTTCGCCTT
>CAVAXH010000218.1:0-151 GCA_963592505.1 Bacteroidaceae bacterium | reverse complement strand
GCGGGCTGAAAGCCCAGCAATTACCCAGCCCAGGGCAGCGCCCTGGGTGTCGTAATACGTTGATTAGCAGCGCCCTGTAAGGGCAAAAGTATACGTACAGACTACACTTTTGCCCTTACAGGGCGCAGTTAGATTGGCCTGCTTAAACCCA
>CAVAXH010000217.1:0-2741 GCA_963592505.1 Bacteroidaceae bacterium | reverse complement strand
GGCCGCCCCGGGGTTGTCGCCGTCGGCTGTCCTCCCGTCGTCGGCTGAGGCCACGCTGCCGGCCGGCGCCCCTGCCGCCGCTGTGCCCGCCGCTGCCGACGACACCGCCGTCTTCCTCAAGACCGAGCACAAGGTGGTGCGCGTCACCACCCGCAACATCGTGTATGTGGAGGGCATGAGCGAGTATCTGCGCATACACCTGGCCGACCGCGACCGCCCCCTCGTGGTGCTGCTCAGCATGAAGCGCCTCGAGGAGCACCTGCTGCCCCACGGCTTCGTGCGCATCCACAAGTCGTATATCATCAACATCCGCCACTTCAGCGAGATGAACCGCACGCGCGTCACCCTCGACAACGGTGTGGCGCTGCCCTTCGGCGACAGCTACCGCGACCGCCTCAGCACCTACGTAGCCGCCAACATGCTCGGCAAGTAGGGTGGGGCACACAGTGTGGTTTTTTGGGGTAGTGCTTGCCCTAAATTATTCCGGGCCACATAACCCACGGAAAAAGCGAAAAGTCCTCCGTTTAGGCACGTTTCTCTGACGTATAAACCCGTTTGGAGCATCTTGGACGTAAAAGGACGTTTCGGGATGGCGCAGAATGCCGTTTTTTTTAGTAACTTTACAGCACTAATCAAATATCGCAAAGATGAACGATTACCGCTATGTGAAATTGATGCTCTTGGTGCTTTTCGCCCTGATGGCAAAGAGCAGTGCGGCCCAACAGAAAATGGACGACCTGATGGAGCGCACCCTCGTGCTGCGATGCTGGGGGAAGGAAGGTGTAAAGAATGACAACGGCAAAATGAAGACCTACGGCCTTGGCAACGGGGAGTGGCTCCTGTTTCATAAGAACGGCATCCTCGAATGGAACAAGGAGAAGGAGCACAAGCACGTCAAGTGCAAATATGTGGTCAGAAACGACACGGTGCTTATACCCACATATAAAGACTTCTGGATGAAGTTTTTCGTACCGCAAGAGAATCGGGGCGGCGTCAACGACGACGGTTACATCGTCTTCAAGGACAGTCGGAGGCAACACTTTTTCTGCAAATTGTCGGAGGCCGACAATTACAGTCTGTATGTCGACTGCATGAATGCGAAGCGCTATGACGCTGCTTTCGATTATCTCTTTGCTGCCGCCAAAGACGATTCACCGCTGATGCTGTGCGCACTAGGCTACCACTATGAGAACAACATTGGAATAAAAGCTGCTGACAACGGTCTTGTGTCCTACCTTCTTGCCGAATACCAGCTGACGGTGTCGAAGAAAGAACAGGCGGCGAAGATCAAAGAGGGCCGTGAGATGCTTATGCAGATGGGACTGCTTCCCGCCAGCATATTGGACGCACCCTTCGAGGAGGAGAATAGCATAGAGCTGACCGCAGAACAAAAGAAGATCATCCTGGCTTATGTGCGGCGCAAATCAGGTCTGATGACGATGCCGGAGAAGGGTGACGAATACTATGACGAAAACCTCACTTCTGCCATGGAGTACCTCGACAAAGCCGTGCAGACAAATCAAGACGCCACCGCCATGTTTATGTTGGGACGCATCTATTACGAAGGCCTGCAGGGATTTGCCGACAAAACGCTCGGACTCGACTATCTGAACCGCGCAGCCGACAAAAACAACATTGCTGCCTTGGGTTATCTTGCCGGCATCTTTGCCAAGAGCGGACAGAAGGCCAAGGCAAGACAATACTGGGAAAGAGCGGCGCGCCAAACCATATGCCAGCCCGTCTTCACCGTCGACCAGGTGGCCACGCTGGCAGATCCCAACAATGATGAGCGCTGCAACATAGAGTATTACCAACTAGCCCGGAAAAAGGCAAAATAACCGCCCCCCCACGCTAATATGAAAATCAGAATCATCCTGTTCTTGCTGCTGCTGGCAGCAGGCCGAATGTCGGCGCACATCAGCCCGACTCAAAGCCTGCCTACCGCCGTAGCTGCCGACACAATCGTGGTCAACGACGATGTGGATGGTGCCATCACCATCTGTCGGGCTGCCATTGATATGGCCGAAAGCAATGGCACCTACTACACGCCCGAAAATCTCGACGTGTGGATGAAGCTGGCAGTGCTCTACATGGTAGAGCTCAACATGCAGGAGATGAGAAACTGCTCGAAAGAAGCGCTCAACATACTGGACAGACTGAAGCTGAAGAAAGAACTGCACACGCAAAAGCAAATAGACATCAGGACGAAGCTGGCATCGGCAGAGCTTGCGCAGGGCAACCGCGACGGATGCCGGGAACAGCTCGACATTGTCGTGCGGCTCATCGATACGGAGAAAGATAACGACACGATAAAAGCCATGCAATGTGCAGATCTGGTTAACTTGTATCAGATCCTTGGCGAGACAGCCATGGCGGGCGATCTGATAAAAAAGGCGCTCGCCATATATGTGGCTCAAGGCAAGGACTGCAGCGGTTATGCTCATGCGATGCTCAGCTATGCCATGTATATCGACGAAGATGGCAGCACCTACATGGCAATAAAATATGCTGAACGTGCCGTCAGCATGCTGCAGAAGACAGAAGGAGAAGAAACCTATGGGTACGCCATGGCCTGCAACGTATTGGCAGATCTGTATGCCAGCGACAAGAGATATGATGAGGCTGCCGGCTACAAGCAGAAATACATAGACTGCCTGAAGCAATGCGGAGAAAAGCTCGACAGGCTTTACATCCCAGTGAAAGACCTCATTCAATATGAATATAACGCCAAGCATTGGGAC
>CAVAXH010000216.1:0-2759 GCA_963592505.1 Bacteroidaceae bacterium | reverse complement strand
TCAGGACGGCAGCAACGCCAAGGCTGCCCTGCCGACCCACAACAGCCGCAAGGCGGTGGCCCTGAAACTGGTGATGCGCTGATGCGCGCGCGCCGACACATTATTTTGATGCCCCGGATATGCGGATATCCGGGGCATTTTGTGTAACTTTGCAGAAAATCATTGTTTTAGCTATGACAACAAACCTCCTGATGCTGGCGGCCCTCGTGGCCGACGGCGTGTGCCTGCAGGCGCTGCTGCTCGTGGCCAGCGTGGCCGTGGTGCTGTGGGGTGCCGACCGGCTCACCGGCGGCGCCGTGGCGCTGGCCGGCCGCATGGGCATCCCCCAGATAGTGATCGGCCTGACCGTGGTGGCCATGGGCACGTCGATGCCCGAGTTTTTCGTCAGTCTGCTGTCGGCCGTGGGCGGCACCCCCGACCTGGCGGTGGGCAACGTGGTGGGCAGCAACATCTTCAACACGCTGCTCATAGTGGGTGTGGCGGCAATGGTGGCCCCCATACGGATCCTGCCCGCCACGATACGCAAGGACATGCCGTTTGCGCTGATGGCCTCCACGCTGCTGCTGATGATGTGTCTCGACCATGACATCAGCCGGTGGGACGCCCTGGTGCTGTTTGGCCTGTTTGCGGTGTTCATGGTGTTCACCGTGCGCAGTGCACGCGGCGAAGGCAGCAGCGAAGCAGACGCGCCCGACACGCCCGCCGACGCCAGCGACACAGCCGCCGCCCCCATGAGCCCCGTGAAAGCCTCCCTGCTGATGGCGCTGGGGCTGGCCTGCCTGGTGGTGGGCAGCAACGTCTTCGTGGGCAACGCCTCGGCCATAGCCCACAGCCTGGGCGTGAGCGACGCCGTGATCGGCCTGACCATCGTGGCCGGCGGCACGTCGCTGCCCGAACTGGCCACGAGCGCCGTGGCCGCCTACCGCGGCAACAGCGGCATAGCCATCGGCAACGTGCTGGGCAGCAACGTCTTCAACATCCTCATGATCATCGGCATCACGGGCCTCATCTCGCCCATGGCCATACAGGGCATCACCACCCTCGACCTGGCGATGATGGTCGTGTCGGTGATGCTGCTGTGGCTCTTCGCGTTCACCAAGCTGCGCGTGGAGCGATGGGAGGGCGCGGTGCTCGCCGTGGTCTTCGCAGCCTACCTGGTGCACCTCGTGAGCGCCGCCCTCGCATAGGGCGCGGGCAGGAAAGCACGGGGTGCCGCCCAACTTTTCTGCGCCAAGGGAGGGGTTGTTTGGAGAATTATTTGTAACTTTGCACCCGATTTTAATGGCAGGGGTACTTGCTCAACCCCCTTTAACAAAACAAGACATGAAAAAACAGAACCAAACCGTGAGTGTGCTGTTCATGCTTTTCAGCATACTCTTCTGCGTTTGCCTCATTGCGGCAAACGTGCTCGAGACCAAACAGATTGCAGTAGGCCCCATCACGCTGACCGGCGGCCTCATCGTGTTCCCCGTGTCGTACATCATCAACGACTGCGTGTGCGAGGTGTGGGGCTACCGCAAGACGCGCCTGCTCATCTGGACAGGCTTTGCCATGAACTTCCTCTTCGTGGCCCTCGGCGCCCTCTGCGACGCCATCCCGGGGGCATCCTACTGGAACAACGACGCCGGCTTCCACGCCATCTTCGGACTGGCCCCGCGCATAGCCGCCGCCTCGTTTGCAGCATTCCTCGTGGGCAGTTTCATCAATGCCTACGTGATGAGCAAGATGAAGATCCACGACGGCGGCCGCCGCTTCTCGGCACGCGCCATCCTCTCGACCATCGCCGGCGAGACATGCGACAGCCTCATCTTCTTCCCCCTGGCACTGGGCGGCGTGGTGCCTGCCGACGAGCTGCCGGTGCTCATGCTGTGGCAGGTGGTGCTGAAGACGGCCTATGAGGTGGTGGCGCTGCCCATCACCATACGTGTGGTGAGGCTCACCAAGCGCCATGAGGGCGAGGATGCCTACGACAACGGCATCGACTACAACATACTGAAGGTAAAGACGATATAAACACATACCGACACACACATATACACACACATGGGAAACAGAGAAAACGAGGGACTGCAGTCGCTCGGACGGAAGACAGAATACAAGACCGACTATGCTCCCGAGGTGCTGGAGACCTTCGTCAACAAGCATCCCGACAACGACTACTGGGTGCAGTTCAACTGCCCGGAGTTCACCAGCCTATGCCCCATCACCGGGCAGCCCGACTTTGCGGAGATACGCATCAGCTACATCCCCGACGTGCGCATGGTGGAGAGCAAGAGCCTGAAGCTCTACCTGTTCAGTTTCCGCAACCACGGCGACTTCCATGAGGACTGCGTGAACATCATCATGAAAGACCTCATCAGGCTGATGGACCCCAAATATATAGAGGTGACGGGCCTGTTCACCCCGCGCGGCGGCATCAGCATCTACCCCTACGCCAACTACGGCCGCAAGGGCACCGCCTACGAGGAGCTGGCGCGCACGCGCTTTGCCCACCACGGCCTGCAATAAGCCGGCCGACCACCGCCCGGCCACACCACACCGGCCGGCCGGCAATCCACGCCAAAGCCCCAGTCTGCAGCACGCAAACTGGGGCTTTGGCATAGGGGGGGGCTACGCGCGGTGTGGTGTTTATTTTTTAACAACAGATTACACAAATTACACAGAAGGCTCCGCGGTGGTACATTTTTTATCAACACCGGATTTTCGCGGATGTCCGTTGCGTGAGCCGACGCGGGCTGAAAGCCCAGCAATTACCTAGC
>CAVAXH010000215.1:0-2787 GCA_963592505.1 Bacteroidaceae bacterium | reverse complement strand
GCGTTGAACGACCCGTTGAAGGTGTCGATGGCAAGCGAGAGCGCAGCACTGGCTTCGGCAGCCTCGGCATAGGTGGTGCTGGGGACGCAGACGGCCTCAGCCTTGGCAATGGCCGACTCAAGCGCGTCGGCAGCCGCCTGCGGCACATGATAGTACTCCGTGCCCACCTCTGTAGTAGCCAGCAACTTGCGGGCAGAAGCCACAAGCGCCTCGAGGGCGGCAGTGGGCGTGTGGCGCACGAGCGTCCACTTATGGGTGGCCGAGCCGCCGCTCTTGTCATCGTAGACCAACGAGCCGTCAGCGGTGGCATCCGTGCCCAGGTAAGAGCGGTTGGCATTCTTTATGAGTACATACGAGTCATGGTCAACCACGGTAAAGATGGCGTCCTTGGAAGTAAGGTCGACATCGGTGCCCGACTTCATGTCCCAGTTGCTGTTCGGGTCCTTGTAGATATAGACACCATTGGCATCATGGATGTTGTAACCGTTGCCGGAGGCTGCTGCCACAAAATAGAACACCTGTGTGCTGTCTGCCGTGTCGGCGGTCTTTACCTTCACGGCTCCACTTGACGTGGCCAAGTTTTTGTTGGCCCCCACATTGCCGATGTTATAGCCCACGCCAATCTGGAAGGGCGGGTTCATCTTGGCCTTGTAGGTGGCGATGGCGGCCTGCAGGGCCGTGTTGGCATCATTCACTTCTGTCTGCGTAGAGGCTGCTGCCAGCACCTCCTCTGCGGCAGTGATGGCTGCCTGCAAGTCGTTGCGCACAGCGGTCGTGTACTGTCCTTTGCCGGTTCCCTCCTCGGTGGTGCTCAGCAACTGGCGTGCCTCGCTGATGCTTGCCTCCAGCTTGTCTGTTGCGATCTCTGTAGAGGCCGTCACTTCTCCCAGATAGAAGCAGGCAAAAGACGAGGCGGCATTGAGCCAGCCCAGATTGGCCACCAGATAACTGCGTGAAGCCGTAAACACGATCTGTGTCAGTGCCCATGTGTCAGCCTCGTAATGGATGGTCGCTATCTGTTCGTTGGTCCCTGTCTCTGAGTCGGAAAGATAGAGACGGCTATACTGCGTATTGCTCGACATGCCCGATGCGGTGCGGTAAGCATAGCAGCGAAACACATAGGTCTTGCCGGTTTCAAGCGCCCAGCCAGTCTTCACGCTCTTGGCCGTGCCGCTGCCGGCACCGCTTTTGGCGTGTAGGCAGGGCAGGCCGCCAGGTCCGCCGTCGGCCAGCACTTCGAAATAATCGCTGCTCAAGCTGCTGTTGTCGCCGGCTTTCCATCCGTTGACCCCATCTTCGAAGTTAGGGTTGCCAATGAGGTTCGCACCCGTGACGACATAGATGCCGTCGTCAGTAGAAACCTTGTCGCCCACTTGCAGGGTGTACTGCGCCCTTGCCTGCAGGCAAAGGCCAAATAGGGCAGACAATATGCAGAATAGTAAGTTTTTCTGTTTCATGGTTTAATTTGTTTTATTAAAGTTTTTTGTTCAGCGCACCACTTTCTTGCCGCCGACAATATATATGCCGTGGGGCAGATTTTCGGGATTCACCCGGATGCCTTGCAGGTTGTAGACAGCCTTGTCCGCCGGTCTGCCGGTCACGGTAGTGATGCTTGTCTGCACAGCCATCTGTCGGCGGTTCTCGTTCTTATACCCTGCTGACCACATGTCAGCCTCCTCATAGTCGGTGTGAATGTCAGAATCGAAGTAAACTCCAAACTTCTGGTGAATGTCTGTAGAGGC
Organism: Bacteroidaceae bacterium; assembly: GCA_963592505.1. Taxonomy (GTDB): domain Bacteria; phylum Bacteroidota; class Bacteroidia; order Bacteroidales; family Bacteroidaceae; genus Prevotella. The sequence continues at coordinate 1,045 of CAVAXH010000215.1, read as the reverse complement.
ATCGTGCAGATAGACGCTCGTGCCTGCAATGGTGGCGTTGCCCGACACCGACAGCGTCATGTTGTCACTGGCATTGCTGATGGTGTAGTAGCCGTCCTCCTGTAAGACGAAGTTCCACATCTGGCTGGCCTCGCCTTCTTTCTCGGCATTCCATCGCAGTGTTCCGTAGACGCTCTGCATGAACTTTCCGGTAGTCTTGTCCTCAATCTTCCACATGTAGGGATTGTCGGTGGCATGGAGCACAAAGCACAGGTTCGTCTCGCCGTCGTCATCGATCACCAGTGTGCTTTTTGGCCTCGACACCATACGGTTGCTGTAGCGTTCAAGAAAATAACATTCCATGCCGTCCGACAATGCCTTGGCACGTTTCATGCGATACATGTCGTCGAAGACGCTGAGGTCCCAGGTGTCATACCAGCGCACAGCGGGATAGCCGGAGCGCACGCTGAGGGGAAGCCACACATACGTGGAACTTTGAATGTTGCTTGACTTCCAACGATCCCCGTAATACACGAAACACTTGTCGCGTCCGTGCACCTTGAAGACGTAGGCACTCTGCGACTCATAGGTGGTGTTGGCCTTGGCGTCCACACAAAAGTTGATGCCCGTCGACCCGTCGCTGGCTTTGAAGTCTGCCGGCGCCTCCCATGTCTCGTCCATCAAGCTGTTGGTCCACATGGTGCGCCCGGGATTGGTGTTCCAGCCGGTGCATCCCGAGAACAGGCCGTAGTAGGTGTCTCCCACCTGAAACAGCGAGGCCGCCTCATAGCGGCGCCCGGCAAGCTGCACGGCATAATCGGGCAGTGGCGTGAGAAAATCATCCGACAGCCGTTCACAGTTGGTGTTGGAGTTTGTCTTTGTGGAATAGACGTGGTATGCCTGTCCGTCGTCGGCAAGAAAAAGCGTCTGGTCGCGCGAGTCGCATCCATTGGGGCGAAAGACATCTATGAGGCTGTAAGGCCCTTCGATGTTGTCGCTGGTGAGCACCGCCACCTTAGCCTCATTATATTCGCTTCCGTTCTCTCAGTGAACCCACATCACCCAC
>CAVAXH010000214.1:0-2853 GCA_963592505.1 Bacteroidaceae bacterium | reverse complement strand
CTGTTAACTGTTAACTGTTAACAGAGTGGTCTGACCTGAGGTACGGGCAGAGGCGCTTGTCGGGCCCGATTCACGCCCCCCTGCTTTTCCCTCAAAGGCCACTCACTGCAGAGCGTGCGGTGTGCTTAGAGCTTGCGGTCTTGTGCCAGGCGCCGGCGGAGCATGAAGACGATTGCAGCTTCGGCGGCTAAACATCCTTCGGCAGAAAAGCAGATTTCTGCGCCCGGCTCTTCGAGTTCCGCCTTGCTCACGATGACGGTGAGCTGCAGGTTGCCGTTTTTGGTCTCGCTGAGGCGGCCGTGGGGCAGTTTCTTGATCAGTGTGGCCTGCGAGCGGTGGCTTCTCAGGTCCTGCTCCACAAACTCCAGCGTGCCGTTGGCGTGCCACATGGTCGTGCCGTAGGTGCGCCGCGGCTCAATCTCGCCCGCCAGCACCGCTCCGGTGGGGACGAACAGGGCGTTGCGCGGTTTGTCAAGGCTCATTATCGCCTCGCCCTCGAGCTGCAGATGGCCGGAAGCATTTTTCGTTGCTTCCGTGCCGGCTTCCGTATTCAGACGGCCGGTGCGGTCCGTGATTCTTTTCTTGACATCCTGCTTCTCGTTGAGGAACTCCTGGCTGTAGTCATTGCCTGTCAGATTGTTTTTTTTCATCGTTTTTTTGAGTGTTTGGCGAGAGGGGATATCAGATTGTTGAGCTCTTTACCATGGAATATCTTCCTCCTTCCTCCACTCGGGGTTAATAATGTGCGAAGCGCGCGTTTTGCGTTGTTCGCGGTGCAAAGATAGGGGCGAAAAGCGAGAGCCACCCACACCCGGAGGTATGAGTGGCATCAAGTAAATGAGAGGTGGTATCAAGTTTCGGCTCAGGTGGTATCAGGAGGGGCGGCTCAGGTGGTATCAGGTGGTGCCGCCCGGGGGCTGTCAGCGGGCGATGAGCCTGTAGTTGACGCAGGCGTCGAGCTGAGCCTGGAAGCGCAGGCCGAAGTCGCGTTTCTCCTTCATGCGCGGGTCGCTATTGGGCCAGCGTTCCACATCCGCGCCATATTGTCGCAAGAAAGTGTTGAACGACCTTCTGTCGAGGTCGATGCCGTAGAGTGCCTTCATGCTTTCGCAGTAACTGCTCACGTTGTTCCTGATCCAGCCGCGCTTCAGCAGCACGCAGTAGAAGCACACCCACCAGGCCTTATACACACCGTCGCTCATCCGGTCTATCAGGGCGAGGGCGATGTCGGCGTGGTTCGTGATGGGCGACTGCTTCACCATGTCGTCGGGGAACCGGCACAGCACCTTCGCGGGGTCGAAGTCAGGGGCGAGGGTGATGCCCAGCCTGCAGTCGCGCATGTGGCAGATGCCGTGGGCGGTGAGTTGCACCATGCGGTCGAAGTGCAGCAGGGCTTCGAGCCTGGCGGGGTCACGGCGCAGCAGGAAGAGCAGCCGTCCGGCCTTCACCCAGTTCGCATGGTACATGCCGTCGCTAAAGTCGTAGATGTCGCGCAGGCGGCTGTAGAGCGAGTAGGGGTGCATGCCTTCGGGCACGTCGTGGTCGCCGAAGTTGACCTCCTGGCGGTAGGCAGTCATCTGCTGGCGAGTGGCATTGGCCACGATGCCGTCGAGGGCGCCCGAGCTGAACAGTCTGACCATCTCCGACTCGAGGAAGTTGCAGAGCGAGTCTTCGGTCACCCTGTCGGTCAGGTGCCGGTTCTTCCACTTGTCGTACTCCCGGTCCGCGGCAGCGCTGTGCAGCCTGTTGTAGTCGTCTTTTTGGTCGTAGTAGAGCTGCTCATACAGCCGCGAGTCGTGCTGCGCCTCGATGGCGTCGGCTATGGCGAGCAGCGTGTTGCAGAAGAGCTGCAGGGCGGCGTGGATAATGTCGTCCATCGAGTGGCTTTTGCCGCAGGTCTCCCGCAGGTCGTTCTGCATCTGTTTCAGCTCCCGATCGCTCAAGGCGCCGCGGCGGCCGTTCAGCTTGCGCTGGTCTTCGATGGCGAAGCCGATCAGTTTGTCCACGCTCGGCGCATCGTCGGTCGGCGGTGCGTCGGTCGAGGCCGGTTGCGGCTTGAGGGCGGTCCAGGTGGCGATGTTGCCCCAGTGCCGGTAGTCCACATCGCGGTCTATGTCGATGATGAGCCTATCCTTCAGCCGTGAGCCGACGCGCCGGAACAGGGCGGCGCAGTGCAGCAGGTTGAAGAGCAGCGAGTGTTGGTTATATCTTATGCTGTACGCGTAGTTTCCGTAGCAAGCCTTGTAGTTGCTGACGAGCATTTCCAGTGTTTCGAGGTACTGTGTCATTGCGCTGACCGACGCTTTTTTTGTGTGGGGTTATTATTGGCGGGTTTTTGTTTTCTGTTTCCCGGCCTTGCCGACCGGTCCGTTTCTGCCGTTCTGCCCGTAAGCGTGCCTGTTGGCGGCCCGCAAGCGCGCAGATTGGCGAAATGGATTGCAAAGTTAGTGTTTTCCCGCCACAATCCAAAATATTTCACGCACATTTTTCTCAAAACAGGTGCATTTTATCAGCTTTCCGGCCCTTATTGACACCAGTCGCCCCACATTTGGCTCTCTAAGCCCCGTCTGGGCGGGCAAAGCTGCCCAAAAGACATTGTGCTTGCTGTCTGACTCCAGAACAGATTATGCCCAAAATACCTGCCGACATCAAAGAAAAGTCTCCGAAAAACTGCATTTTTTGCTTGAAAGCACTGATAAATGCAAAAAATCGGCGCCACTTGGCTTCCGTCTCGCAAGTTTTCGTTATCTTTGCCACGCGATATGCACCGTCGATGTCGTGGCCGTGCTGCAAGATGCGAACAAAGAAATGAAAGAAGAACTGACAACAGCAATGCACTCCGAACTCATGGAG
>CAVAXH010000213.1:0-2932 GCA_963592505.1 Bacteroidaceae bacterium | reverse complement strand
CATAGGGGGTGATTTCCTGGTTGATGAATAAAACCTTCTTCTTGATCATTCTTTTTGCTGTTAAATTTGACTAGTCGCGAACCGGGATAATTATCATTATGCGCATACCCGGCCGTATTTAACTTTTCGCTGCAAAGGTACAAAAAAAAAACGACAAAGCGCCCTCTTTTGCATCAATTCACACAAAAGAGGGCGTTTTTAAGGGAGTTTACGATTCTATTCCACCACGAAGAGTGCATCGTCCTCGAGCACGCTCTGGCCGACCTTCACGCAGATGGCTGCGATCTTTCCGTCCTTCTCGGCCTCGATGTTGTTGGCCATCTTCATAGCCTCGAGCACGAGCACGGTGTCGCCGACTTTTACCTCATCGCCCACCTGCAGGTTGATGGCGGTGATGGTGCCGGGCAGCGGCGCCTTGGTGGCGTTGGCGGCATTGACGTTGGCGGCAGGAGCAGCACCCTCGTCGGGCGTGTCGGCCACGGGCTTGCCCAGTTCCACCTTTTTCTTCTCGGGTTCGGCAGGCTTCTCCATTCCCACTTCGTAAGCCTCTCCGTTGACCTTAACGCTGGCGACACAGGTCTCTTCGTTGATGTCGCCTATCTCGACGCAGTATTCCTTGCCGTCGATGGTGTATTTGAATTCTTTCATTTTCTTGATGGTTTAGCGGTGAACGACAGGAACTTGGCATTCCACATGGTCTGCCGGGGCTTGATGGTGATGACGCCCGGCTCCGTGTCGTGAACATTGTTGCCCTGATACTCGTAGAGAGCGAGGGCAATGGCTGCATAGATATTCTTGTCCATTATGAATTAGCGATATGGTGTGAATGATGACCGCTCCTGCCTTACATAGGCATGCATCCGTGCTTCTTGGCGGGCAGGTTCTGGCGCTTGGAGGCCAGCTGGGCCAGTCCGCGGCAGATGCGGAAGCGGGTGTTGCGCGGCTCGATGACATCGTCGATGTAGCCATACTGTGCAGCCTGATAGGGGTTGGCGAATGTCTCGGTGTATTCGTCTTCCTTCTCGGCGAGGAAGGCCTTGACGTCGCCACCCTCTTCCTTGACCTTCTTGGCTTCCTTGGCGCAGAGCACAGCGACGGCACCCGAGGCACCCATCACAGCGATCTCGGCCGACGGCCATGCGAAGTTGAGGTCTGAGCGCAGCTGCTTGCAGCCCATCACGATGTGGCTGCCACCATAGCTCTTGCGCAGGGTGATGGTGATCTTGGGCACTGTGGCCTCACCATAGGCGTAGAGCAACTGGGCACCGTGCAGGATGACGGCGTTGTACTCCTGACCGGTACCGGGCAGGAATCCGGGCACGTCCACCAGGCTGACGATGGGGATGTTGAAGGCATCGCAGAAGCGCACGAAGCGGGCACCCTTGCGGCTGGCGTTCACGTCGAGCACGCCGGCATAGGCCGAGGGCTGGTTGGCCACGATGCCCACGCTCTGTCCGTTGAAGCGTGCGAAGCCGGTGATGATGTTCTTGGCAAACTTGGGCTGCACCTCGAAGAACTCGTGGTTGTCGGTGACGGCCGTGATGACCTTATACATGTCGTAGGCCTTGTTGGGGTCATCGGGGAGGATGTCGTTGAGCAGGTCTTCCTTGCGGTCGATGGGGTCGGTGCACTCCACACGCGGAGCCTCCTCGGTGTTGTTGGAGGGGAGGTAGCTGAGGAGCTTCTTGATGAGGGTCATGGCGTCTTCCTCGGTCTTGGCGGTGAAGCTGGTCACGCCGCTCTTGCTGGCGTGCACGCTGGCGCCTCCGAGATGCTCCGAGTCGATGTCTTCGCCGGTGACGGTCTTCACCACCTTCGGTCCGGTGAGGAACATGTAGCTGGTGCCTTCGGTCATCACGATGAAGTCGGTGAGTGCGGGCGAGTAGACGGCACCGCCGGCGCACGGGCCCATGATCATCGAGATCTGGGGCACCACACCCGATGCGAGGATGTTGCGCTCAAAGATCTCACCATATCCGGCCAGTGCCGAGATGCCTTCCTGGATGCGTGCGCCTCCCGAGTCGTTCATGCCGATGACGGGAGCACCGTTCTGCATGGCCATATCCATGATCTTGCACATCTTCTGTGCCATTGTCTCCGAGAGCGATCCACCGTTGACGGTGAAGTCCTGTGCGTAGACATAGACCAGACGTCCGTCGATGGTGGCCGAGCCGGCCACCACACCGTCGCCGAGGTACTGCTTCTTCTCCATGCCAAAATTGTGGCAGCGGTGGAGCTTGAACATATCGTACTCCTCAAAGCTGTCTTTGTCGACGAGCATTTCTATGCGTTCGCGTGCGGTGTACTTGCCGCGTGCATGCTGTTTTTCGATGGCCTTCTCTCCGCCACCGAGACGTGCTTGCTCGCGCTTGGCAACGAGCGCCTTGATCTTCTCTGTTTGTTTGCTCATAGTTTATTTGATTATTGTCTTTTTACGTGTTTGGCGGCAAAGTTACTAAAATAAAATGAGAAACAGTGCCGTGGGTTTGTAAATTAATGTTATCGGTCGACAAAGCGGCGTGTCAGGTCGCCATATTCGTCGATGCGGCGGTCGCGAAGGAAGGGCCACCAGCGGCGCACCTGTTCGGAGCGTTCGATGTCGATGTCGACGATGCAAGCGGCCTCCTCGTCGACGGGGGCCTCATAGAGCAGTTCGCCCTGCGGTCCGGCCACGAAGCTGGTGCCCCAGAAGGTGATGCCTGCCGTCTGCTGACTGGGATCGGGCTCATGCCCCGTGCGGTTGACGGTCACCACAGGCAGACCGTTGGCCACGGCATGTCCGCGCTGCACGGTCTGCCAGGCCGTACGCTGCCGTTGCTGCTCGTCGGGGGTGTCGGTGTGTTCGAAGCCGATGGCCGTGGGATAGATGAGCATCTGGGCACCCTGCAGTGCCATGAGGCGTGCAGCCTCGGGATACCACTGGTCCCAGCAC
>CAVAXH010000212.1:0-2996 GCA_963592505.1 Bacteroidaceae bacterium | reverse complement strand
CCACATAGTGGATCGAAGAGATAAAGGGCGTGCAGCCCGGCCCTCGCCACGAGGACCACATTCCGGGCAACCGCCATAAATGAAAAATAAGGGGAACCGCGGAAGACCGCGTCTTCCATGGTTCCCCATTATTATAGATACTTACTTACAGATTAGTCGGCAGCAAGCGAGAAGCGCTTGTAAGCGGCAACCTTCAGACCCTTGGCCTGAGCCTCGAGCCACTGGGCTACAGTCTTCTTGTCGCCCTCCTCGAACTGGAACTCCTGCTCCACCAAGCAGTTCTCCTTGAAGAACTTGGCCATACGGCCCTTGGCGATGTTCTGGATCATGTTCTCATTGAGCTTGCCAGCAGCCTCGGCACCAACAGTGCTGATGATCTCGCGAGCCTTGTCGGCATCCTCCTGAGTGAGCCAGCCCTTGGTCACGTTAGAGGCGATGTGATCGTCGCTGTCCACGAGGTTGGCGTTGATGCCAGCCTTCTTCAGGGCAACGTTGACCTGACGCTGGATCTGCTCCTCGCGTGTCTTCTGGACGGCAACCTTCAGCTCCTCGTCCTTCACGCTCTGGGGCACGCTCTCCTCGTCGAGTGCCACGGGCTTCATGGCAGCCACCTGCATGGCAACCTTGTGGCCGGCATCCTCGTTGGCGTCGGTGAGCTGCACCATGGTGCAGAGCATGTGACGGCCCATGTGGTCGTAGGTGTAGATGTTGTCGCCCTCGAGCACGTTGTAGCCGTCGAGCTCCATCTTCTCACCCACCACACCTGAGCGGCGTGTGACGGCCTCGGCCACCTTCACGTCCTCGCCATCGCAGCTGATGGTCAGCTCGTTGACCTCCTCGAGTGTGTGTGCCTTGGCAGCCACAGCAGCGTTGAGGATGTCCTGAGTCAGTTTGATGTAGTCGGCACCGTTGGCCACGAAGTCGGTCTCACACTTCAAGCCGATAGAGGCAGCAAAACCGTTCTCGTACTTGGCGAGCACGCAACCATTGGATGTGGTACGGTCAGAACGCTTGGCAGCGATGGCCAGACCACGCTCGCGCACCAGCTCCACAGCCTTCTTGATATCACCGTCAGCCTCGGTAAGAGCCTTCTTGCAGTCTTTCATACCTGCACCGGTCATTGTGCGAAGCTTCTTGATGTCTTCAATTGTAACAGCCATAATGATATTCTACTTTTAAAGTTTGGTGTATATACACATTGGGGATTACTCGGCAGCGGGAGCCTCTGTCTCAGCCTCAGCGGCAGGAGCCTCTTCGCGGCGTGCACGGCGGGGGGCGTGGCGACGGCCCTCAGCAGCCTCGTCGGCCTGCTCGGCAGCAGCCTTGTCGTCGGCCTTCTCGGCCTTGCGCTCCTCCAGACCCTCTGCGATGGCACCGCAGACAGCGTCGAGGATGACCTCGATAGAGTCCTTGGCATCGTCGTTGGCGGGGATCATGTAGTCCACGTTGCTGGGGTCAGAGTTGGTGTCGACCACTGCAAACACAGGGATACCCAGGCGGTTGGCCTCCTTGACAGCGATGTGCTCCTTCACCACGTCGACGATGAAGAGGGCAGAGGGCAGACGGGTGAGGTCAGCGATAGAACCGAGGTTCTTCTCGAGCTTGGCGCGCTGGCGTGTGACCTGCAGCAGCTCACGCTTTGAGAGGTTCGAGAATGTGCCGTCAGCCATCAGCTTGTCGATGTTCGTCATTTTCTTTACGGCCTTACGGATGGTGGGGAAGTTGGTGAGCATGCCGCCCGGCCAACGCTCGATGACGTAAGGCATGTTGACAGATGCAGCCTTTTCGGCTACGATCTCCTTGGCCTGTTTTTTAGTAGCGACGAACAGGACCTTCTTGCCACTCTTGGCAATGGCCTTCAGAGCCTCAGCAGCCTCGTCGATCTTGGCTACCGTCTTGTTGAGGTCGATGATATGAATGCCGTTGCGCTCCATGAAGATGTAAGGAGCCATGGCGGGGTTCCACTTGCGCTTCAGATGGCCGAAGTGGCAACCTGCCTGAAGCAACTGGTCAAAATTTGTTCTTGACATTTTGTTCTTTTTTTAATTGTTTACTTTCCTTTTTAATTCTTGTTGCCTGGAGCGTCGCCCCACGGCAACCGACCTCGTCAGAGGCCGCAGCTTAGAACCAGCAGCCAGGTAGCCTCGCGCTAAGCGACGAAGAGTCCTGCCTGTTTGGATGCTAAACGGTTCCCGGCCCGCCACGTGTGCAGGCCCGGGGCGATATTAACGCTTACTGAACTGGAAGTGACGGCGAGCCTTGGGCTGACCGGGCTTCTTACGCTCAACGGCACGGCTGTCGCGTGTGAGGAATCCGTGGTCCTTGAGGTTCTTCTTGTCTTCAGCGTTGATCTTCACCAGCGCGCGGGCGATGGCGAGACGCAGTGCCTGGCTCTGGCCGGTGAAACCACCGCCGTCGAGGTTGGCCTTGATGTCATACTTCTCAGCGACCTCGAGCAACTGCAGGGGCTGCTTCACCACATACTGCAGGATGGCTGAGGGGAAGTATTCAGTGACGTCCTTCTTATTGATTGTAATCTTACCGGTGCCCTCTGTGACATAAACACGAGCCACAGCGCTCTTGCGGCGACCGATTGCATTAATGACTTCCATCTTATCTAATTATTATTTGTACTGGTTAATATCAATAGTCTTAGGCTGTTGTGCCTCCTGCTGGTGCTCTGCGCCCTCATAGATGTAGAGGTTGTTCATGAGCGAGCGGCCAAGGGGACCCTTGGGCAGCATGCCCTTCACGGCGTGACGGATGATCTTGTCGATGCCGTTCTCGCGCTTGCGCAGTTCGGCAGGCGTGTTGAAGCGCTGGCCACCGGGATAACCAGTATAGCGAGTGTAGACCTTGTCGGTCTCCTTCTTGCCGGTGAAACGCACCTGGGCTGCATTGATGATGATGACGTTGTCACCGCAGTCGACGTGCGGGGTGAAGGTGGGTTTGTACTTACCGCGGAGCAGCTTGGCAACCTTCGAGCAGAGGCGGCC
>CAVAXH010000211.1:0-2998 GCA_963592505.1 Bacteroidaceae bacterium | reverse complement strand
GGCCGCCACCATCCGCCGCTACGGCGGTGAGGTGCGGGTGCGCAGCAAGGCCACACGCATCGTCTGCGACGACACGCATGCCACGGGCGTGGAGGTCAATGGCAGGGATGTCGTGCCTGCCGACAGTGTCATCTCCGACGCACACCCCATGCGCACCCTCGAGTTGCTCGACACCCGCCTCATACGCCCCGCCTTCCGCCAGCGCATCAACAGCATACCGCAGACCGTGGGAGGCTTCGCCGTGTACCTGCACTTCAAGGAGCACCGTGTGCCCTACATGAACCACAACTACTATGGCTATCAGACCGACACGCCATGGGGCTGCGAGCGCTACACCGACGACGAGTGGCCCAAGGGATTTCTCTACATGCACTTCTGCACCGAGGAACATGCCGCGTGGGCCAATACGGGTGTCATACTGTCGTATATGCAGATGAGCGACGTGGAGCAGTGGAAGGGCACACGGGTGGGCCACCGCGGACAAGCCTACGACGACTTCAAGCGCCTGAAGGCCGAGCGCCTCCTCGACGCCGTGGAACAGCACTTCCCCGGACTGCGTGACGACATTGCCGACTACTACACCTCCACGCCCCTGACCTATCTCGACTACACCGGCACCGAGGGCGGGTCGATGTATGGCAACGCCAAGGACATCGCCATGGGTGCCGCCTACCGTGTGGCGCAGCGCACCAAGGTGCCCAACGTCTACCTCACCGGGCAGAACATCAACTCGCACGGCATGCTCGGCGTGCTTGTGGGCACCATCGTCACCTGCAGCGAGTTTCTCACCGCAGAGACCATTTACCAACAGATCAAGGAGAGTCAACCATGAGCCACACCATCGTCATCATAGGCGGAGGCCTCGGAGGCCTCTTCACCGGAGCCCTGCTGGCCAAGGAAGGCCTGCAGGTCACCGTGCTCGAGAAGAACGCCACGGCAGGCGGAGGCCTGCAGTCGTTCAGACGCTTCGGTGTCTCGTTCGACACGGGCATGCACGTCATAGCGGGCATGCAGCCGGGCGGCAGCATCAGGCGTATATGCCAGTATCTGGGCATCGCCGACCAGGCCGACATCATGGACGTCGACGACGACTGCACCGACAGCCTCTACTTTGCCGAAGACCATGCCACCTACCGCATCGGCAAGGGGCGGAGGGGCTTCGTGGAGTCGCTGGCAGCTTATTTCCCCGACGACCGCGACGGCCTGCAGGCTTATGTCGATGCCGTCTACGACATGACCGACGCCGTCGATCTGTTCAACCTCCGTCCCTCCGACAGTTTTGTACCCAAGTGGTCGGCCGACTTCATGATGTCGGCCGAAGCCTTCGTGGCCAAATACATACGCAACCCGCGGCTGCGCAGCGTGGTGGCCTACATGAACCCCCTCTATGGCGGACGCCGCGACGAGACCCCGGCCTTCGTGCATGCTATCATCTCCACGCTCTACATCAATGGCGCCAGTCGTTTTGTGGGCGGCAGCCAAAAGTTTGCCGACCTGCTGACGGGCGTCATCGAGCAACACGGCGGACAGGTCATCACCCGCGATGCCGTGGAGCGCATCGACGTGGCCGACAGGCAGGTGCAGTGCGTGCGCACACGGAGCGGCCATGAGTATCGCGCCGACTGGTACATCGCGGCCGTGCATCCCTGCACGCTGCTCGAGCTGTTGCCGCCGACAGCCTTCACCAAGGCCTACCGCGACCGCCTCAACACCATCCCCAACTCCTATTCGGCCTTCTCGGCCTACATCAAGTTGAAGCCGGGCACCTTCCCCTACATCAACCACTCCGAATATTACATGTCGCGCTACGACGAGATATGGCGCTTCGGCGAGCCCCACGACCGCTGGCCGCTGGGCTTCCTCTTCATGACGCCGCCCACCGCCCACCAGGGCCCCTATGCCTCCACGGTGCTCCTCACCGCCCCGATGCTCTACAGCGAGGTGGCCCGCTGGGAACACACCGCCACCGGGCACCGCGGTGCCGACTATGAGGCATGGAAGGAGGAGAAGATGCGCCTGCTGCTCGCCGGCATCGAGAAGATGCACCCCGGCTTCTCGGCATGCGTCGACCGCATCAACACCGCATCGCCGCTCACCATACGCGACTTCTTCGGCGTGAAGGAAGGCTCGATGTGCGGCTACAGCAAGGACTACAAGAACATCGCCCTCTCGCAGGTGCCGGTCGTCACCAAGGTGAAGAACCTGCTGCTCACCGGACAGTGCAACAACCTGCACGGCTTCTGCGGCGTGCCCCTCACCGCCATCAACACCGCCGAGGTCATCCTCGGCCACAACGTCATACTCAACCGACTCAACCAATCTGCCCCATGCAACGCATGAACCACCACACCACCATACGTCCCGTTCTGACGCTTATCCTCCTGCTTGCCGCCATGCTCTGCGGCGCACAGCCTGCAGCCGCCGGTCATGCTCCGGCCACCGGCGCACAGCCTGCCGTGAACATCTGGGAGGGCACCGCCTGCCACAAGACCGTGGAGATGACCCCCTATCTGGCCGCCGGCCCTCACAGCAAGGCGGTCATCGTGTGTCCCGGCGGCAGCTATTTCTGGCACGACATGGAAGGCGAGGGCCATGCCGTCGGGCGCTGGCTGCAGCAGCACGGCATCTCGGCCTTCGTGCTTCGCTACCGCGCGGCAGGCGTCTTTGCCTTCGTCACCCACTACCGCTATCTCTTCCGCGGCCGCCGTTATCCCGACGCGCTCCACGACCTGCAGCAGGCCATGGCCTATGTGCGCCAGCATGCTGCCGACTATGGTGTCAACGCCGACAGCGTGGGGGCCATGGGCTTCTCGGCCGGCGGACACCTGGTGATGTCGGCTGCCGAGCTGCTGCCCGCTGCCGAGCGCCCGGCCTTCGTGGCACCCATCTACCCCGTGGTGACCATGACCGAGCCGTGTGTGCACAAGCGGTCGCGGCGCGCGCTGCTCGGCGACAGCCGCAAGAACAACCGGCAGCTGCGCGATTCGCTCTCGCTCGA
>CAVAXH010000210.1:0-3018 GCA_963592505.1 Bacteroidaceae bacterium | reverse complement strand
CCCAAAGCCCTAACACTGCAGTCCCAAAGCCTTAAGGACCCGAGTGTTAAGCCCTAAGGACTCGAGTGTTAAGCCCTAAGGACCCGAGTGCCGGGTGTGTGCAAAGACGCAAAGTGAGCACGCTGTGCTGGACGTGCACGATGTGGATAACCCTGTGGATAACCCTATGGAAAACCTACTGATAACCCGGTGCAAAACCCTGTGGATATCCACACCCACCGGAGCAGGCCCTCTGAAACGTGGATATCCACAGGGTTTTGAAAACGAAACGCAGCATTTTTCCACAGATTTTGATGGGGAAAAGATATAAACTTATTAACTTTGCACACACTAATAAAATTGTGGATAAACGGCTAAGGATTTGATAATCAACCAAAAGATATAATGACGGCATGTGGATAAGCCACCATGCGCTGTGGATAAGGCAGAAGCCACGAAACGGCCTGCACGCATTATCCACTTTTCCACACGCCATCATCATACTCTTTTTATTTTTTCTAAAATTTTAAAAAGAAAAGATAATAATAAAGAGGTGTTGAAAAAGGTACTCCCGCCGCATAATGACAACCGGATATGACAAAACAAAGTTGGAAGGAGAAAGGATTCGTCGATGAGCCTGTAGACAGCTCACTCGACCTGAAGAAGGAGATACGCAAACTCTGCCAGGAGAAAGACGCCATCATCCTGGCGCACTACTACACCACCGGCGACATACAGGACATAGCCGACTTTGTGGGCGACTCGCTGGCGCTGGCCCGCAAGGCCGCCGACACCGATGCCAAGGTCATGGTGATGTGTGGCGTGCACTTCATGGCCGAGACGTGCAAGCTGCTCTCGCCCGACAAGACGGTGCTCTGCCCCGACCTCACCGCCGGCTGTTCGCTGGCCGACAGCTGCAAGGCCGACGACCTGAAGGCTTTCAAGGCCGACCATCCCGGCTACGAGGTGGTGAGCTATGTCAACACCACGGCGGCCGTGAAGGCCCTCACCGACTGTGTGGTGACCTCGGGCAACGCCAAGAAGGTCATCGACAGCTTTCCGGCCGACGCCAAGATCATCTTCGGCCCCGACTATAACCTCGGCAACTACATCAACTCGGTCACCGGGCGGCAGATGCTGCTCTGGAACGGCGGCTGCCATGTGCACGAGAAGTTCTCCGTGGCCGAAATCGTGAAGCTCAAGGCCCTGCATCCCGAGGCCACCGTCATGGCCCACCTGGAGTGTAAGGCTCCGGTGCTGGCTGTGGCCGACGTGAAGGGCTCCACCGCCACCATGCTCCACTATGCCCAGGAGCACCCCGAGACGCGCGAGTTTATCGTGGCCACCGAGGCCGGCATACTGCACGAGCTGCAGCGCACCTGCCCCGGCCAGACGTTCATCGCCGTGCCGCCCGAGGTGTCGGAGGGCTCGCTGGGCTGTTCGTGCAACGAGTGTGAGTATATGAAGAAAAACACGCTGCAGAAGATCTACAACACGCTGAAGGCCGGCTGGCCCGCCATCGAGATACCCGAGGATGTGGCTGCCGAGGCTGTGAAGCCCATCCAGCGCATGCTGTCGCTGAGCTGACCCCGATGAAGAGCGTATCCCGTTTTGTCTGCCGCCACCGCGAAATGCTCGTCATGCTTGTGGCCGGACTGATGGTGACGGTGGGGCTCAATGTGCTGATGCTCCACTATCATTATGCGCCGTGGACCAATCCCAAGGCGGGGTTCTGGACGGTCTTTTGGCAACGCTTCGAGATATCCGGCTTCGATCCGTTCACCTATATCATCGTGTCCAAATGGCGGCCGCTGTATGTGCTGTCGCGCCATCCGCTGCTGTCGCTGCTGATGTGGCCGCTGGCGGCGCTCAACGGCTGGCTCAGCGGTGTGACCGACCTCAACTGTGCCATCTTCATCGTGGCTGCGGTGTGGACGCTGCTGGGCACGGCCTCGTGGCTGCTGATGTTCAGGCTGATGCGCCGGTGGCTGCACCTGTCGTTTTTTTCCAGCGTGCTGCTCACGGCGTGGTTCTTCTCTTTTTCGCATGTCATGCTGGTGCTCTTCACGCCCGACCACATGGCCCTCACGCTGCCGCTCCTGCTGCTTGCGGTGTGTCTGGCGGCACGGGCCATAGAGCGCGGGCGCCCCATGCCCTGGTGGCAGTCGCTGCCGCTGCTCTTTGTGGCCACAGGGGTCACCACCACCAATATGGTGAAGGTGGCGCTGGCCGACCTCTCCACGCTGTGGGGACGCAAGCCGTTGCGCCGGGTGGTGCTCCACTTTTCGGCTTATCTGCTGCCGCTGGCCGTCATCGGCGTGCTCTACGTAGGCCAGCAGCGCACCACCGAGCACAGCGAACGCCAGCGCACCGAGCGTCTCATGCAGCGCAAGGCCGCACGCAACCGCCAGTTTGCTGCCGAGTGGGAGCGGAGCAAGAAGGCTGCCCATGAGCGGCGCCGGCAGCAGGTCATCGACCTCGCCATCGTCACCAGCACCGAGCAGCGCATAGGTCGCCTGCCGTCGCTGGTGGAGAACATTTTCGGGGAGGGGCTGGTGCTGCACGACGACCATGCGCTGCAGGATGTCAACAAGCACCGCCCTGTGCTGGTGCGCTATCGCCACTGGGGCTATTACGCCCTGGAGGCGTGCACCGTGGCGCTCTTCCTGGCCGGCGTGTGGTGTGGGCGCCGCCAGCGCCTGGTGTGGCTGACGGTGTCGATGTTTGTCTTCGACATGCTGCTGCATGTGGGTCTGCAGTTTGCCAATGCCGACGCCTACATCATGACCGCCCACTGGGCGTTTGTCATTCCCGTGGCCGTGGCCTTTCTGTTGAGGGCGCTGGCGGGCAGCCGCAGCCGCGTGCACACGGCCGTGCAGTGTGTGGTGCTGTTTCTATGCGTGTTTCAGTGGATACACAATCTGACGCTCATCGTGCGTCATATCTGCTGAAACATTTTCTCCGTTACAACTATTGCTGATTGGGTTAGTGCGTGAGCCGACGCGGGCTGAAAGCCCAGCAATTACCCAGCCCAGGGCA
>CAVAXH010000209.1:0-3026 GCA_963592505.1 Bacteroidaceae bacterium | reverse complement strand
GGGTCGGTGATGAGGCTGTCGATGACCTCATTGATGGAGCGCAACTGATACTCGGTGTTGACCGCCGCATCGGTCTCGGCATGCTTCAGCGAGTGGAGCGACGAGGCAGCGGCAATCTGCTCCACGAGATCGCAGTAGCGCACGAGGTTGTCGTGCTGCGAGGGGAAGTAGTCGGTCATCTGGCGGATGAAGGCGTCGCGGCCGTTGGGAAACCGATACTGCCGGCCGCCCAGCGCCACCACGTCGTAGCCGGTGGGGTCGAGGGGTGCGAGGCGCACGTCGCGGTCGATCTCCAGATAGTGCATCAGCCGCGACAGCGTCTGTCCGTCGGCGGCGCTGCCCACAAAGTGCATGCCGGTCTCGAAGCGGGCACCGCGGCGGGCGAAGCACTGCAGGCATCCGCCGATCTGCCCGGCCTGTTCGAGCACGGTGACGCGGTAGCCGTTCTTGGCCAGGATGACGCCGGTCGACAGACCGCCGAGGCCACTGCCTATGATGACGATGTTGTTCTGTTGCATGGTGTGTGGTGGGTTGTGGGTCAGAGCTGCTCCAGCCGGTTGGCTATCTCCTCGTATTTGGCGATGTAGCGCTGGCGCATGGCCGAGGCCTGGTGGCGCAGGTCGCCCATCTGCTGCAGCTGGGCGGGTGTGAGCGGCTGGTCTACCTCCACGTAGAACACGCCCTTGTTGAGGTGATACGACTTCTTGGGCAGCACCTTGCCCGGTCCATAGATATACATGGGCAGCACCTCCACCCCAAGCTGCTGGGCCAGATAGAAGGCGCCCTGGTGGAAGCGCCCTATGCGGCAGTCCTTGGAGCGCGTGCCCTCGGGATAGATGGCCACGTTGTAGCCGCGTTCGAGCAGCGACTTGATCTGCGGCATGAGGGGTTCCAGTCCGTCGACCACGGGCAGATACTCGGCATGGCGTATGAGGAAGCCGTAGAAGGGATTGTTCCACACCCACTGGTTGGTGAAGAACACGATCTTCGGCGTGAACACCAGCTGGCACATCAGGTCGAGGTGCGACTGGTGGTTGCAGATGATGATGCGGGGCTTGCTGAAGTCGATGTCGGCAGGCAGGCGCTGTATGAAGCGCGTGCCGGGTATGCCGTGGCGGAGCATCACGAAGCGGGTGGCATAGTACATCAGCTGGTGTATGCGGTAGCGCTTCTTCTCGGTCACCGGACCTATCTTGAGGTAGAGCCATGCGGCGGGGGTGAACACCAGCATCATGAAGAAGAGGAAGAAGAGCAGACTGTAGACGGTGCGCACCACGACCATCGCGTGGCGCCACAGGCGCAGGGGCAGTCCGTAGACCACGGCCAGCGCGCAGAGCACCGTGTTGAGCACGCTGATGCGCGCAAAGTCCTTGCCGGGCCGGAAATGGCTGACGCGCTCGGCACGCGGCGGATAGTAGACATCGATGGAGATGGGCACCAGGGGCACACCGTGCCACGAGGCAAGCACGAGCAGCGTGAGCTCGGCCTCATAGCGCGCCGTGAGCAGCGAGAGGCCGTGGAGGCGCTTGAGGGGATAGAGACGGTAGCCGGTCTGCGTGTCGGCAAGGCGGCGCCCGGTCTGAACCCAGAACCAGAAGTTGGAGAACTTGTTGGCAAAGTCGCTGCCCTTGCTGCGGTCTACGCCCTCGAGACGTCGGCTGCCCACGATGAGGGCACCGGGGTGCTGGCGGTTGGCCTCGAGGAAGAGGGGGATGTCTTCGGGATAGTGCTGGCCGTCGGCATCGAGCGTAATGGCATAGGCAAAGCCCATCTCAAGGGCCTTGCGGAAGCCGGCCTTCAGGGCATGTCCCTTGCCACGGTTGCGGCCGCTGCTCACCACCGTGATGCCCGGGATGGTGGCCAGGATGTCGGCAGTGCCGTCGGTGCATCCGTCGTCGACGACGATGACGTCGGCACACTGGCGCAGCGTGGCCTCCACCACACGGCGCACCGTGCCGGCATTGTTGTAGGTGGGGATGACCACACAGATGCCGCGGTCGTGCAGCAGGCGCTGCTGTCGCTGAAGGTCACTGTGCGCTGTCATGTGTTCTGCAAACTATGGACACCTTGGCCTTGGCCTCAGCGCCGGCGGTCACGGTGGCCTGCACCTTCACCTCCTGGCCGTCGTCGCTCCACGCCACCTTGGCCATCGTGTAGACGAGGTCGGTGGTGTCGGCAGGCGACACGACGGACAGAAACTTCACATTCTTCACATACACCAGACGGAGCGGCTGGCCTGTCATCTCCTCGAGGAGCTCACGGGCCGTCTGCACGATGCACACGCCGGGCGTGATGGGCTGGCCGGGGAAATGGGCCTTATAGATGAAGCACTCGGGGCGGAGGGCCAGCCGGAAGGTGGAGGCCGACGCATCGCCCTCGCGGCCCACTATGGTGTAAAGGTTATTCTTCAGTAGCATCGTCGTTGAGTGTTGTGAGTGTATAGGTTATCTTGCGGCGCTCGTTGCGGTAGGTGGCACCGTCGGGCTGCATGCGGTCGAGCAGGCAGGCCAGGTCGCGGCTGATGACCCGGCGGATGTACCACTTGTCGAGCATCTTGATGGTGCTCAGGAGCTTCACCTTCTTCTTGCCCGGATGTCGCACAAACTCGATGGCAGAGATGCCAAACTCGTTGAAGAGGCATCCCGTCACCGTGTCGTTTCGAGTCTGCACGATGCACACCCCGCTGACATAAGCCTTCGGCAGTTCGATCATGGCCGAATACCTTGCCTCGCTGACGGCCTGCCCCCGTGCGGCATCAGGCAGGAGCAGCATGGTGACGAGCAGCACCATGGCGGCGCAGAGGCGGCGCAGGTCAGTCGACATGGAACACGCTGGCATTGACGGGTGCATTGGTCTTCACGTTCTTGAGTTCGATGACGGTGGTGTCGCCCTTCTTCTCCACCAGTTCCACACGGCTCACGGTGGACTGCTTGCGGTTGAAGTGGAGCACTATCTTCTGAAACATCTGCTTCATCTGCTTCTGCTGGGGATAGAGCGTGGCCACATACGTGGAGGCGGTGGCGGTG
>CAVAXH010000208.1:0-3037 GCA_963592505.1 Bacteroidaceae bacterium | reverse complement strand
TCTGCTCCACCGGATACTTGTCGGCAAAGCCCGCCGTGCCCACAAGCCGATAGCCCCGGCTGTAGGGGCGCGGTGTCTGCACGTCGTGGCTGAGCATGATGGTGTGGCCCTTGGCCGTGCGCATCAGCGTGGTGGTCACGGCACCATTGGCAAACGCAGCGGCCGGCGCACCGGCACCTGCCATGTCGGCATAACGGCGCACCACCTCGGGCGAGGGCACCGTGTCCATGCTCACCAGCGTGCGCAGCGCATCGCCGCGATGGATGCCCATAGCCAGGCACACCGGTCCCAGACCATGGGTGGGATACACGTCGCCACGGTGTGTGGCGTTGCGCTGCAGGCGCCACGGCTCCCATCGCCCTTCGAGGTCATGGCAGTAGCCGCCTTCGCCATGCACCACCTCACCAAAGACACCGCGGCGCGCCATGCGCTGCGTGGCCAATTCGAAATAGTCGTAACAGCAGTTCTCGAGCATCATGCAGTGCAGCTGCTGGCGCTCGGCCAGGTCCACCAGCTGCCACGCCTCGCGCACCGTCATCACCGCCGGCACCTCCACCGCCACATGATGGCCATGCTCCAGCGCACAGCAGGCTATCGGGAAATGCGACGCCCAGTCGGTGCAGACATACACCAGGTCGACCCCATCCCATGCGCAGAGCTGCTCCACCGACCGGAAGACACGTGCCTCCGGCCGGCCGTTGTCGCGCAGGGTCTGCTCTGCCGTCGCCACGTTGTCGGCCGAGAGGTCGCAGAGCGCCGCGATGTCGGTGCGGTCGATGTGGCACCAGCGCATGACGGCCTCACGCCCCCGTTGCCCCAGTCCCACGAAACCCACGCGCACACGCTCCATGGGCGGTGCGGCAAGATGCAGCACCGGGCGCTGTCCGGCCGGACGCGACGGTTGGAGTGCGGATATCGGATGATGGTTCATGCGCTGATCATTTTATGGATAACGCAGGCGCTGGCCCGATTATTTTAACGGCAGCGCAATAAAGTGTTTCAGACGGTGAATAATGCCACGGAATATTTGCGATTCTCATCATAATGGAGTATCTTTGTCAATCGAAATAAACGTAACCTACAAAGCCCATGACCACCTACATCATCATCACCCTCCTGGCCGTCGGCATCATGGCTGCCGTGTGCCTCTATGCTGCAAGCCACCACGGCAACGCACAGCAGGCAGACAGCACAGCGCTGGTGGAGGCCCTGCGCCACCAGCTGAGCGAACAAAAGGAGAGCTACGAGCAGCGGCTGCGCACGCAACGGGAAGAAGCCGAAGCACTGCGCAACGAACAGGCCCAGCGCAACGCAGAGGCCACCGCCGAGATAAAACGCGCCTACGAGACACAGATCGCCGAACTGAAAGTTGCCCACCAGCAGCAGCTGGCACAGACCAAGGACAGCACCGACAAGCAGATAGAGGCGCTGCGGCAGATGAACCGCGAGCAGGTGGAGAGCCAGCTGCGGCTCATCCGCGAACAGATGCAGACCACCTCCGAGGAGGTGCTGCGACGGCGGCAGGACGAGCTGGGCGAGCGCAACCAGGAGCAGGTGTCGAAGATCGTCATGCCGCTGCAGCAGAGCCTGAAGGCCATGCAGGAAGCCTTCGACCTGTCGAAGACACAACAGGGCGAAGCACTGGCCCGCCTCGACGAGACCATCAAGATCAACATGAAGCAGAGCGCCGAACTGGGCGAGACGGCCGACCGGCTGACACGCGCGCTGACGGGCGAGGTGAAGGTGCAGGGCAACTTCGGCGAGATGAAACTGAAACAACTGCTGGAAGACCTCGACCTCAAAGAGGGCGAACAGTTTGACACGCAGCAGACACTGCGCGACAAGGCAGGCCACTCGGCCAAGGGCGACGACGGCAAGGGCCTCATACCCGACTTCATCCTCCACTTCCCCAACAACCGCCATGTGGTGGTCGACTCCAAGATGTCGCTGACCGACTATGAGCGCTACATGAACGCCGACGACGGCAGCGCCGAGAAGACCGAACACCTGAAGGCACACATCGCCAGCGTGCGGGCACAGGTGAAGCGACTGGCCCGAAAAGAATACACCAAGTATCTGCCCAGCGGCTACAACCGCCTCAACTTCGCCATCATGTATGTGCCCATCGAGGGGGCGCTCAGCCTGGCCCTGCTCAACGACGGTGCGCTGTGGCGCGAGGCCTACGACGAGGGCGTGCTCATACTGGGACCGCAGACGATGTATATGAACCTGCGCGTGCTCGAGATGATGTGGACACAGGTGCGCCAGCTGAAAAACCAGCAGGCCATGATGGATGCCGCCAACACCATCATCGACCGCGTGCAGGACTTCGGCGTGCGCTTTATGGATGTGGAGGACAGCATGAACGACACGGTGAGGAAGATCACCAAACTGAAGATCACCACCGCCGACAGCGGCCCCAGCATCATCACCGCCGCCAAGAAGCTGCTGCAGGCTGGAGCCAAGGAGAACAAGAAGAAAAAGTCGCTCAGCGAGATGGACGACACCGTGTTTATAGAAGACGACTCCATCATGGACGGATCTGAAAATTAGCTTTGTCACAAGAAAAAACTTATGGAACAGAAGAAAGAGACCTACGACAACGTAGTGGCACAAGCCCAAAGCCTCGTGGCCGGCATCACCAACCGCGTGGGGGCACTGGCCAACATATCGGCACTGCTGAAGGAAACATTCCCACACTATTTCTGGGTGGGCTTCTACCTCGTGGAAGACGGGGCGCTGCACCTCGGCCCCTTCCAAGGCCCCGTGGCCTGCTACACCATCGGCCACGGCCGCGGCGTCTGCGGCACGGCATGGCAACAGGCCAGCACCATCATCGTGCCCGACGTGGAACTGTTTCCCGGCCACATAGCCTGCTCGTCGCGCTCGCGCTCGGAGATCGTGGTGCCCATCATGAGAGACGGCTGCGTGGTGGGCGTCATCGACGTAGACAGCGAGAGCACCGACGCCTTCGACACCACCGACCAGCAGGGGCTGGAACGGCTGGCCGCCCTCTGCGAGCCGCTCATCTGACGAC
>CAVAXH010000207.1:0-3093 GCA_963592505.1 Bacteroidaceae bacterium | reverse complement strand
GGCTACAACGTGCCCGACTACAAGTGTGGCACGGTGAAGGCTGCCGACGGCACCACCGACCTCTACTACCGCATGGTGATGCCCGTCGGCTTCGACCCGCAGAAGAAATATCCCGCCATCGTCTATGTCTACGGTGGTCCCCACGCCCACAACGTCGACGCCACATGGCACTGGGGCTCACGCTCCTGGGAGACCTACATGGCGCAGAAGGGCTACGTGCTCTTCATCCTCGACAACCGGGGCAGCGAGCACCGCGGCAAGGCCTTCGAACAGGCCACGTTCCGCCATCTCGGCGACACCGAGGTGGCCGACCAGATGGAGGGCGTCCGCCTGCTGCAGAGCCTGCCCTACGTCGACGCTGACCGCATCGGCGTGCACGGCTGGAGCTTCGGCGGATTCATGACCATCAACCTGATGACCACCCACCCCGAGGTGTTCAAGGTGGGCGTGGCCGGCGGCCCCGTCATCGACTGGAAGTGGTATGAGGTGATGTATGGCGAGCGCTATATGGACACCCCGCAGGCCAACCCCGAGGGCTATGCCGCCTCGAGCCTCATCCCCAAGGCCAAGAACCTCAAGGGCAAGCTGCAGGTCATCATAGGCCTCAACGACCCCGTCTGCCTGCCGCAGCACGCCTTCTCGTTCCTCAAGCAGTGCATAGCCGTCGGCACACAGCCCGACTTCTTCGTCTATCCCGGCGAGCCCCACAACATGCGCGGACACCAGTCGACACACCTCCACGAGCGCATCTCGCAGTATTTCGACGACTATCTCAAGTAACAACACACATCTGCCAATCACTCATATCATTATAGCATGAGACACATCAAACATCTGCTGCTCCTCCTCTGTCTGGCGCTGCCGCTCCTGCTGCAGGGCGCTGACCGCAAGGTGCTCGAGCAGCTGCAGGCGCTGCCCGGCGTGAGCGACGTGCAGGAGCTGAAGAGCTCCGCCTATGCCGACAAATACCTGCTCAACATCACGCAGGAGGTGGACCCCCTGCACCACAGCGCCGGCTCCTTCAAGCAGCGCGTCATCGTGTGCCACGTGGGCTACGACCGCCCCACGGTGCTCGTCACCGAGGGCTACGACTGCAACTATGCGCTCCGTGAGGGCTACCGCGAGGAGCTCTCGCTGCTGCTCAATGCCAACGTGATCTTCGTGGAGTACCGCTACTTCGACGCCTCCACGCCCTCGCCCTGCAACTGGGACTACCTCACCGTGGAAAACTCGCTCTACGACCTGCACCACGTCAACCAGACGTTCCGCCGCCTCTACCCCGGCAAATGGGTGTCGACGGGCATCAGCAAGGGCGGACAGACGTGCATGTTCTACCGCGTGTTCTTCCCCGACGATGTCGACGTGTCGGTGCCCTATGTGGCTCCGCTCAACAAGAGCCTCGAGGACGGGCGCCACGAGCCGTTCATCGACCACCAGGTGTCCACGGCCGACAAGCGCCAGCATGTGCGCGACTTCCAGACCGAGGTGCTCAAGCGCAAGGAGGCCCTCATGCCCCGCTTCACCAAGTTTTGCAGCGACAAGGGCTACACCTTCCGCGTGCCCCTCACCGAGATCTACGACTACTGTGTGCTCGAGTATGCCTTTGCCATCTGGCAGTGGGGCACGCCGATGGACCGCATCCCCGGCACCGGGGCTTCCGACGACGTGGTGTTCGACCACTTCATAAAGACCACCGACCCCAACTACTTCTCCGACCAGACACCCTACCTGTCGTTTAACGTGCAGGCGGCCCGCGAGCTGGGCTACTATGGCTACGACATCAAGCCGTTCAAGAAGTGGATGTCGGTCAAGACCACCAAGGACTACATGCACCGCGTGATGCTGCCCGCACAGTTTGCTGACCTCACGTTCGACAAGACGCTCTACCGCAAGACCCTTGCCTGGCTCAAGGCCAACGACCGCAAGATGGTCTACATCTACGGCGGCATAGACCCTTGGGGCGCTTCGGGCGTGGCCGGGCTGTCGTGGCTGAAGAAGAAGGAGCTCATCAAGGTGTATGTGCTGCCCGACGGCAGCCATGCCACACGCATCAACTCGTTTCCCGAGCCCACACGCACCGAGATCATCAACCTCATCAAGGGGTATCTCGACATCAAGTAAAACCATTCACACCAACGGCGCGGTCCCGACAGGCCGCGCCATTAACACATTATTAGCACAGATATGAACATTTTGCTTTTAGGAAGCGGAGGCCGCGAACACGCAATGGCCTGGAAGATTGCACAGAGCGACAAGTGTCAGCACCTCTTTGTGGCGCCCGGCAACGCCGGCACCAGCAGCGTGGCAGAGAACGTGGCCATCGGCGTCAACGACTTCGACAGCCTCAAGGACTTTGTGGCCGGCCATGCCGTCGACATGGTGGTCGTAGGACCCGAGGTGCCGCTGGTGGGCGGCATCGTCGACGCCTTCAAGGCCGACCCGCGCACGGCCGGCGTGCCGGTCATCGGACCCTCCAAGGCGGGTGCCGCCCTCGAGGGCAGCAAGGACTTTGCCAAGGCCTTCATGAAGCGCCACCACATACCCACGGCAGCCTACGAGACGTTTGACGCGCAGACCGTGGAGCAGAGTGTGGCCTTCCTCCGCACGCTCCAGGCTCCCTATGTGCTCAAGGCCGACGGTCTGGCTGCCGGCAAGGGCGTGCTCATCGTGCCCACGCTCGAGGAGGCCGAACGCGAGCTGCGCGACATGCTCGGCGGCATGTTCGGACAGGCATCGGCCAAGGTGGTCATCGAGGAGTTTCTCAGCGGCGTGGAGTGCTCAGTGTTTGTGCTGACCGACGGCCGCCACTATCAGATACTGCCCGAGGCCAAGGACTACAAGCGCATCGGCGAACACGACACGGGCCTCAACACCGGTGGCATGGGCAGCGTGTCGCCCGTGCCCTTTGCCGACAAGGCGTGGATGCAGAAGGTCGAAGACCGCATCATCCGCCCCACCGTCGACGGACTGGCGGCCGACGGCATCGACTATAAGGGCTTCATCTTCTTCGGACTCATCAATGTCGGCGGCGAACCGATGGTCATCGAGTACAACTGCCGCATGGGCGACCCCGAGACCGAGACGGTCATGCTG
>CAVAXH010000206.1:0-3134 GCA_963592505.1 Bacteroidaceae bacterium | reverse complement strand
ACTACGGACAGCACGACGCCGGACAGGGCACCAACATGACCGCCATCAACATGAGCACACTGGTGAAGGCGGCCGTACAGGGACTCGACAGCGAGGTCGACTTCTCCAAGTATGACCACGACGGCGACGGATTCGTAGACAACATCTACATCTACTATGCCGGAAAGGGTGCTGCCGACACGGGCGGCGCCTACAACCTCATCTGGCCCCACGCTGCCAACCTCTACTCTGACTGGGGCGTCGAGGTCGTGACCGACGACGGCGTGCGCATCGGCAGCTACACCTGCAGCAACGAGGTCGACGGCACACGCACCGGCAACCTGCCGGCGGGCATCGGCACCTTCGTGCACGAGTTTGGCCACTGCCTCGGCTTCGGCGACCACTACGACTCGACCGAAAGCGCCGCCACCGAAAAGTACACGCCCGGCGACTGGGACACCATGGCCTCAGGCAGCTACAACAACAACTCCAACACGCCGCCGCTCTACTCGGCCTTCGAGCGCTATGAGATGGGATGGCTCAAGCCGGAGGAGATCACCCACTACACCGACACCACCAACACCCTGCCCTGGCTGGGCAAATCCAACAAGGCCTTCAAGGTCAGCGTGCCCGGAAAGAGCAACGAATACTTCCTGCTCGAAAACCGTCAGCTCACCGGATGGGATGCCTACTTGCCGGCTGCCGGCATGCTGGTGTGGCACATCGATGATGTGAAGTCGGTGTGGGACAGCAACACGATCAACACCAACCCCAACCACCAGTATGTGGACATCGTGGAGGCCAACGGCAAGCCTTCCAGCTCGCCCTACACGCGCAAGGGTGTGCCCTTCCCCGGATCGAGCAAGGTGACAAGCCACACCTTCACCTCGTGGGCCGGAACAGAGATCATCGGCATCGACAACATCGCCATGACCGACAGCGTGGTGACCTTCACCGTGGCTGGCGCCGGCACGAACCTTGCCAAGCCACAGCCGACGGCCACAGCCGTCAGCCACAACACCGTCAGCCTGGCATGGGGTGCGGTCGACAATGCTGACAGCTATATCCTCAACGTGAAGAAGGTGGAAGCCGACGGCACGCTCACACAGCTCGCCGGCTACAACGACCTGAAGGTCACCGCCACCACCGCCACCGTAGGATCGCTCGAGAAGCTCACCGCCTACCAGATGACCGTCAGCAGCTGCAAGGGCTCGTTCTACTCGGAGCCCGGCACCCTGACCGTCACCACCACCGACATACCCTTCACCGAGCAGCAGGTCACCGGCGTCAAGGCGCCCTATGTCTCTGCACAGTGGTTTGAGGCCGAGTGGACACCGCTGCCGGCAGCCCAGAGCTACGATGTGACGCTCTCCAAGCGCGCCTACAACGGCGCTGAGGTCACCACGGCCTACGACTTCACCGACAAGAAGGCCGGTCTGCCCGACGGATGGACCACCAACAGCTCGTTCTACATCAGCAGCGACGGATACTTTGGCCAGGCGGCTCCCGCCCTGCGCCTCACGGCCAACGGCAACTATCTCACCATGGCCAACGGCGGCAACATGATCAGCAGCCTGACGTTCTGGTATAAGGTGGGCAAGGCCGCCGAAGGCTCCAATGTGGAAGTGCAGGCTCTGCGCTACGGCGAGTGGGTGACCGAGGAGACCCTCGACGTCTCTGCCGAC
Organism: Bacteroidaceae bacterium; assembly: GCA_963592505.1. Classification (GTDB taxonomy): domain Bacteria; phylum Bacteroidota; class Bacteroidia; order Bacteroidales; family Bacteroidaceae; genus Prevotella. Next base: position 1,470 of record CAVAXH010000206.1, on the reverse strand, counting down.
GCGAGCGCCACCGTGACCTACACCTTCGCGCCCGCCAAGCAGGTGCGACTGCTCTTCAACCGCAAGAGCAACAGCAATGTGCTCATCGATGATGTCAGCGTCAAGGGCAACAGTGCTTCAGGATCGGTCGTGGAAGCCTACAACCAACTCAACGTGGGCAACGTGGCCTACACCCGACTTATCGGCCTCGACCCCGAGACGGAGTATAGCCTCACGGTGCGCGGCATCTGCAACGGCCAGGCATCGCTGCCGTCAGAGGAGGTGCTCGTGACCACCGTGTCGGTGGCCAACGCCATCACCACCGCCACCTCCGATGCTGCCGGAAGCGCTGCCACCTACGACCTCGCTGGCCGCCGCGTCAGCGACAACGCCGCCAAGGGCATCTACCTCGTGCGCAAGGATGGCAAGACCGTGAAGGTGGCAAGATAAGAGACCATGACCATGCAAAAATAGTGTAACAGACTATTTTTGCATCGTTCCATAGGGGGCTTCATCCGCCTGTCTGCTGCGGCAGAAGGGCGGGTGGAGCCCCTTCTCTGTGAAGATAATATGTAATCGTGTAAATGTCTTGTAATCAGCATGGTTGCACAAACTGTTACATCGTTTTGTTACAATGCTACACGCCGATTGCTACATGCATCACCCCATTATGCTTGCTGCTTAGCGCAAGAAGCTGTATCTTTGCATCGTTGAAAATATACAAGACGTCGCGATGACGGTATAGCAACAAGAGATTATTCATTTGGTTAGTGGGAGGATAAGGGGCCACGAGCCCCAGTGGCCCGACGGTGTTTTCCGTCGGGCCTTTTTGTGTGCGCATGTTTGACCTATACGTCGCATGTTTTAGGTATAGCCCCGCCGCATAATGGGGCAGCAGGTCGTATGGCCTGCAAGGGGCCGACATCATACAGCGTAGGGGCATGACACAATTGCGTCATGCCCCTACGCTGTATGATGTCGCCCCCTCCTGGGGCTTTTGGGGTCGGCTGGTAGCTATGCGCCCCGGTTCACGTGCCGCATGCCTACACCAGCCACGTCAGCATCTTCTCGGTGAGGCCGGGGAGCATCTGGCGCCACGACGGCCAGTCGTGGTCGATGTCGTAGCCCCAGTAGTCGAACGAGGCGTTGACGTGTTTCTCGCACAGCAGGCGGTCCATCTCGCGTGTGCTGGCCAGCGTCTCGTCTTCCCACCGTCCCTGGCCTATGCAGAAGAGGATCTTGCGGTGCCGGTACATCTGCATCCAGGGGTGGTCTTCGGGCGTGTCGCGCAGGTAGTCTTGCGGCGAGTTGCGGTAGACCAGGTCGTCCACATAGTCGCCGAAGCTGTAGGCGGCATGGTAGAGGCCGCTGAGGGCAATGACACCGTTGAAGAGGTCGGGGCGCCGGAAGAAGAAGTTGGCGGCGTGGAATGCGCCCATCGATGCTCCGGTGGTGACAAACATCTGCTCGGGGCTCATGCGCAGGTTGGGC
>CAVAXH010000205.1:0-3149 GCA_963592505.1 Bacteroidaceae bacterium | reverse complement strand
GGCTTTGACTCCCGTTGGTCGCCGACCGTTGGTTCAGCCCGCGTCGGCTCACGCCTTGCCCCCCCACCCATGGGGCAAGGCGTGTCATCCTCTCACCATGTCCATCACGTCGGCGGGCGGACGCTGCTGGGCCAGCAGGCGGGCCATGGCATCCATGTAGGGTGCTGCATGACTGAAGAAATGGCGGTAGCCCTCACAGAGATAGTTGAGGCCGGGCTCACCGGAGGCCGTCGTGGCAAAGCGGTTGCGCGGACACTCTCCGTGGCATGCCTTCAGCCATGCGCACTGACGACACTGCGTGGGCAGGCCGCCGGCCTTTAGGCGGCTGAACCGCCGCTGGCGTTCGCCATACATCATCTCCACCAGCGACTGTTGGCGCAGATTGCCCAACCGGTATTCGGGAAACACAAAATGGTCGCAGGCATACACATCGCCATTGTGTTCCATCACACCGGCGTGGCCGCAGTGGCTGGCCATGGTGCAGAGGCCCGGGGCCACCCCCACCCAGTTGGCCAGCGTGGCATCGAAGACGTTCACAAAATACTGTCCCACATCGTGGCGCACCCATTCATCGAAGATCGCACAGAGGAAATCGCCCCACTGACGCGGCCCCACCGAGAACGGCGCCACCTCGCCGTGCTCGGCCAGCGAGGCCCACTGCCGGCCGTCGGCATGGGGGCAGACGCGCTCCACCACGGGTGTTATCTGTATGTATCGGCAGCCGATGGCCTTGAAAAACCGGTAGAACGCCTGCGGGTGGTCGGCATTGAGGCGGTTGGCCACGGCCAGCGCGTTCCACGCCACGCCATGCCTCTCCAGCCGTTCGATGCCTTGCATCACCCCGCGCCATGTAGGTCCGCCGCCGCGCGTGTGCCTATAGGCATCGTGGAGCGCCTCCGGCCCGTCTATCGACACGCCCACCAGCCAGCCATGGTCGCGGAAGAATGCGGCCCACCGGTCATCCACAAGCGTGCCGTTGGTCTGCAGGCAGTTGGCTATGCGCCGGCCGCGGGCATAGCGCCGCTGCAGGCTCACCACCTTCTCATAGAAGGCCAGCGGCCGCAGCAGCGGTTCACCGCCGTGCCATGCGAAGAGCACCTCCTCCGTGGTCTGGCTCTCGATATACTCGCGCACGAAGCGTTCGAGCAGGTCGTCGGGCAGCACGGCCCTTCCGGCATCCTTGTCGTAGAGATGCTGTTTCTCCAGATAGTAGCAGTAGTCGCAGCGAAGGTTGCAGGCTGCCCCCACCGGCTTCACCATGACATACATGGGGTGGGCAAAGGGCATGGCTGTGGAGCCGGCGGCATGGGCGGGTGTGGTCATAGAGGGCTGACGATTATGGTTATGATGGGCAAAATTACAAAATGTTTCGAAGCCACACGTTCTTTCGGTAAAAAACTGAGAGAAAAAAAATGCTCAACTGTTGCCCATTTCGCGCGTTTTCCACTACCTTTGCAGACAAGACCCCCCGACTGTGCACCGACGTTGTGACGTTGTGGCGCAGTCACACCTTAACACACCTGTGCAGACCATGAAATCCGAAAACAAGCGTCTCCTTCCTGCAATCATCCTGGCCGGATATGCGCTGCAAGCCTCCGCGCAGACCGAGCGGCCCAACATCGTGTTTATCATCACCGACGACCACGCCTTTCAGACCATCTCGGCCTATGGCAGCGAGGTGTCGCAGCTGGCACCCACGCCCCACATCGACCGGCTGGCCAACGAGGGGGCCCGCTTCGACGATGCCTTCGTGGAGAACTCGCTCTCCACGCCTGCCCGCGCCTGTCTGCTCACCGGGCTCTACAGCCATCAGAACGGGCAGCGCACGCTGGGACGCGGCATCGACACCACGCGCACCTTTGTCTCCGAACTGCTGCACGATGCCGGCTATCAGACGGCCGTCGTGGGCAAGTGGCACATGCAGTGCCGCCCGAAGGGCTTCGACTTCTTCCGCATCTTCTGGAACCAGGGCGACTACTACAACCCGCAGTTTGTGTCTCACGACTCCAACGGCAAGTATGAGCGCGAGCAGGGCTACGCCACCGACCTCGTCACGCAGCATGCCGTGGAGTTTCTCAACAGCCGCGACACGTCGAAGCCGTTCTTCCTGCTGGTGGAGCACAAGGCGCCCCACCGCACATGGATGCCCAACCTGAAATACCTCGGGCTCTACGATGGCATCGACTTCCCCTTGCCCTCCACCTTCTACGACGACTATGCCTCTCGCGGCACCTGTGCCTCACAGCAGGAGATGACCATCGCCCGCCACATGCAGCTGGCCTACGACAACAAGGTCTATGAGCTCGACCCCGACATGCGCGCATGGGGCCTCGAACGCATGGACAGCCTGCAGCGCCGCACATGGGATGCCTACTACGGCCCCCGCAACCGCGCCATGCTCGAGGCCAACCTCTCCGACAGCGCGCTGGCCGTGTGGAAATACCAGCGCTACATGCACGACTATCTCTCCGTCATCCGCTCCGTCGACGAGAGCGTGGGCGACATCTACGACTATCTCGCCCGCCATCAGCTGCTCGACAACACCATCGTCGTCTACTGCTCCGACCAGGGGTTCTACATGGGCGAACACGGATGGTTCGACAAGCGCTTCATGTATGAGGAGAGCCTGCGCACACCACTCATCGTGCGCTATCCCAAAGCCATACGCCCACACACCGTGGAGAAACGGCTGGTGCAGAACATCGACTTCGCCCCCACCCTCCTCGACGCGGCCGGCGTGAAGAAGCCCGCGAGCATGCCCGGGCGCTCGCTGCTCGACCTCTACAGGGGCAAGGCCGCCGACTGGCGCCACAGCATCTACTATCACTACTATGACTATCCGGCCGAACACCATGTGCGGCGCCACGACGGCGTGCGCACCGACCGCTATAAGCTCATCCACTTCTATGGCGCACCCATGAAGGGCGACCACGACACCGTCGACTACGAGGAGCTCTACGACATGAAGCGCGACCCACACGAGCTCCACAACCTCTTCGGCCAAAAGGGCTACGAGAAGATCACCGCCGAGCTGCAGCAGGCGCTCGCCCAATACCGCAAAGACCTCAACATCGACGAGCACTGACCACAGCCGCCACCCCTACACACCGACACACCGACATACACAGAACCAAAACACATTCCAACAA
>CAVAXH010000204.1:0-3276 GCA_963592505.1 Bacteroidaceae bacterium | reverse complement strand
CATCTATGCCGCTGCCGACCGCGGCATCACCGTCTTCGTCACCACCCACTACATGGACGAGGCAGAATACTGCGACCGCATCTCCATCATGGTGGACGGCAAGATAAAGGCGATGGGCACCCCCGACGAACTGAAGCGGGCGATGGGGCTGGCAGACATGGACAGCGTCTTCACCCAGCTGGCACGCACCTCAACAAGACAGTAAGCTATGCGACAATTCATATCATTCATCATCAAGGAGACACGCCACATCATGCGCGACCGCCGCACGATGCTCATCCTCTTCGGCATGCCGGTAGTGATGATGCTCATCTTCGGGTTCGCCATCTCCACGGATGTGAAGAACGTGCGCACGGTGGTGGTGACATCGTCGGTGGACCACGCCACGCAGGCGGCCGTCGCAAAGCTCGCCGCCTGCGAGTATTTCGACATACTGTATAAAGTGGAGACTCCTGCCGAGGCCGAACGGATCATACGCCGCCAGAAGGCCGACATAGCGGTGGTGTTCGGCAACGGCTATGGCGCCGGGCATGCCGGGGTGCAGATCATCACCGACGGGGCCGACCCCAACATGGCACAGATGTACAGCCGCTATGCCGGCGAAGAGCTGCAGAGCCGGCAGGGCGACGCACCGCTCCGCCTGGCTCTGCTCTTCAACCCACAGATGCGCAGCTGCTACAACTTCGTGCCGGGCATCATGGGCATGCTGCTGATGCTCATCTGCGCCATGATGACATCGATAAGCATCGTGAGGGAGAAGGAGCGCGGCACGATGGAGGTGCTGCTGGTGAGCCCCGTGCGCCCGCTGATGATCATCGTAGCCAAGGTGGTGCCCTACCTCGTGCTGGCCTTCTGCATACTCTGCTTCATCCTCGGCATCTCGCACTTCATCCTCGACGTGCCCATAACGGGAGGCCTCGGATGGATATTCCTCATCTCGGGCATCTACATCACCGTGGCCCTCTCGCTCGGCATGCTGATAAGCACCGTGGCCAAGACGCAGCTCGTGGCCCTGCTCGCCTCGGCCATGATGCTCATGCTGCCGTGCATACTGCTCAGCGGCATGATGTTTCCCGTGGAGAGCATGCCGAAGATTCTGCAGTGCGTATCAGCCATACTGCCGCCACGCTACTACATATCGGCCATCCGCAAACTCATGATCATGGGGGTGAGTGTCGACAAGGTGGCCGAGGAGATGACGGTGCTGGCCGCCATGGCCGCCTTCCTGCTGACACTCGCCCTTGCCAACTTCAAAAAACGACTGTGATGATCCTCCGATACCTCATACAGAAAGAACTGCTGCAGATACGGCGCAACGCCTTTCTGCCGCGCCTCATCGTGATGTTTCCCATCGTGATCATGTGCGTCATGCCGTGGGTGATGAACATGGAGATAACCAACATCCGCGTGGTGGTGGTGGACAACGACCGCTCCTCGCTCTCCTCACAGCTCACCCACCGCATAGAGGCTTCACGCTACTTCATCTTCGGCGGACAGAAGGCCTCCTATGCCGATGCCATGGCCGACATCGACAACGGCAAGACCGACGCCATCGTCGACATTCCCCACGACTTCGAAAAACGCACGCTGCGCGGCGGACAGCCACAGGTCTTCGTGGCAGCCAACGCCGTGAACGGCACAAAGGGCAGCATGGCGCTGAGCTATCTGAGCCAGATCATCGGCGGACATCTCGGCGACTTCGCCACACGCAAAAGCGCGCTTTCAAGCACGTCGGTGGACGGGCTCGTCAGCACGCTGTATCTGTATAACAAGCATCTGAACTACAAGGTGTTCATGATTCCCTCGCTCATGGCCATACTCATACTGCTCATCTGCGGTTTTCTGCCTGCGCTGAACATCGTGGGCGAGAAGGAGGCGGGCACCATCGAGGCCATCAACGTGACACCCGTGAGCAAGGCGACGTTTATCCTCGCCAAGCTCATCCCCTACTGGCTGATCGCCTTGGTCGTGATGACCATCTGCTTCACGCTGGCATGGGCGGTGTATGGCATCACGTGCCAGGGCAACCTGCTGCTCTGCTATCTGATATCCATGCTCCTGGCGCTGACGTTCAGCGGACTGGGCCTCATCATCTCCAACTATAACGACACGATGCAGCAGGCGGTGTTCGTCATGTGGTTTGTCGTGGTGAACCTCATCCTGCTGAGCGGACTCTTCACCCCCGTGCGCTCCATGCCCCACTGGGCGTATCTCACGACATACGTCAACCCGATGCACTACTACATCGATGCCATCCGCACCGTGTTTGTCCGCGGGGGCGACTTCGGGTGCATCGCCCATCAGGCAGCGGCCCTGGCGGCCTTCGCCGCCCTCGTGAATGTGTGGGCCGTCAGAAGCTACCGGAAACAGGGCTGACCTACAGCGGGGGCGTCAGGGCCTGAACAGCTGGGTTATCAGCGGGATGGTGATGATGGAGCCCACGGTCGTCACAAACGTCAGCTCGGTCATGAGCGACGCATTGCGACCATACTTCATGCAGAACATGGTGCCAAACGAGGCTACGGGCATGGCTATCACGACGGTGTTGATGTCGTTGATGATGTCGGGCACGCCACAGAGCCGGAAGAAGAAGTATATCGACAACGGCACCACCACAAGCCGGAGCACCGCCACGGCATAGACGCGGGCATTGCCGATGATGTCGCGCAGGGGCAGACGGGCCATGGCAGCCCCGATGATCATGAGCGATGCCGGGACGGTGATGTTGCCCACCATCGTGACAGGACGGGCTATCAGGGCGGGAGTGCGCACGTTGAGCGCCACAAGCAGGGCGGCCACAAAGGCTGCCATCATGCCAGGCCCGAACAGCACCTTCGGGTTGAGATGGCGTATGCTGTACTCGCCCTTGATGAGCATCACGCCCGCCGTGAACACAAAGAACGTGTTGGGCACGTTGAGCAGCGCTGCGTAGAAGATGGCTTCGTGGCCGAAGATGGAGGCCACAATGGGATAGCCGATGAACCCCACGTTGGCAAACATCAGCGCAAAGCCTATCATGCCACGCTCGTCGTGACTGCGGCTTAGGAGGCGCGGCACATAGAAGCCAAACACCAACAGCAGGATGTAGGTCAGGAAACCCACGCCGAGGAGCGGGGCAATGAGCGTGCGGTCGGGCAGTTCATCGCCCATCACCGACGACAGGATGAGCGCCGGAGCCGTTATGTCGATGACAACCGATGACAACTTCTGGTCGAACTTGTCGCCCATATATCCCAACTTGCACATCACATAGCCTAAAACGACGATGGTGAACAG
>CAVAXH010000203.1:0-3287 GCA_963592505.1 Bacteroidaceae bacterium | reverse complement strand
TTCGGACACTGCTGCCTACGACTGGAGCCGCGACGAGGCGCAGCGCCGCATCATGCTGAAGATCAAGGCCAAGCGCCCCGACGCCGTCTTTGAAGCCTTCTCCAACAGTTGTCCTTACTATATGACCGTCAGCGGATGTGTGGGCGGACACGACGATCCCAACCGCGACAACCTCCGGCCCGAGTGTTACGAGCAGTTTGCCCATTACCTCGTGGACGTGTGCCGCCACTACCGCGATGTCTACGGCATAGAGTTCAAGACGCTCGACCCCTTCAATGAGCCGATGACCGACTACTGGTATCGCAACGGCAGTCAGGAGGGTTGCCACTTCGACTTTGCATCGCAGGTGGCCTTCCTGCGGGTGCTGGCCCCCGTGCTGCAGGCCAGCGGACTGAACACTGTGATCTCGGCCTCCGACGAGACGGCCACGGCCACCTCGGCCCAGGGCATCGACGCCTACCGCCAGGCGGGCGTGCTCGACCTCGTCGGCCAGTGGAACGTGCATACCTACAAGGCCGACAACGCCTCACGGCAGGCCACGGCCATGGCAGCCCGGCAGGCCGGCAAGCGGCTGTGGATGAGCGAGGTGGGAGCCGGCGGACGAGGCATCGACGGCAACCTGCGGCTGGCGCAGACCCTCTTCGATGACGAGCGCTATCTGCAGCCCGATGCCTGGATCGACTGGCAGTATGCCGCCGAGCGCGACGACCAGTGGTGCCTGATCTGCTGCGACTTTGCCCGGCAGACCTATCAACGGGTGAAACACTTCAGCGTGCGCCAGCAGGTGAGCCGTTTCATCCAGAAGGGCTATACCTTCGTGGAGACCTCCCTACCCTCCACGCTGGCCGCCGTCAGTCCCGACGGCAAGCAGCTTGTGGTGGTGGCGCTCAACCTGGCCGATGAGTCGCAGCCGCTCGTCATCAATATCTTGAACGGGCGTGCACAAAATACTAAGTGTGAGGCGTTTGTCACAACGCGCGAGGCCGACGTATCGCCCTACCCTCTCACACTGCCCGACAAGCGGCGCATCGCCCTCAACATGCCGCCAAAGAGCATACAGACGGTGGTTGTGCCCATCGCCGCAGACGGGAAATAACGCAAGTTAAGTAAATAACGCATGCTTGCAAATAACGCAAGCTTCGCGTTATTGCAACCTCAGCCGAGCATCGCCTCGAGCCGGTCGACGGCCTCCACCATGTCCTCGGCAAAGCGTGCGTGCGACAAGAGGAAACCGGCACGCCCGCGGGCCAGCGCCTCATAGAGTGCGGGGCTCATGCCAGCCACATACTGGCCGATGGCATACTCGATGTCGTCGCGCTGCCAGGCCAGCGCCGACCGCTCGTAGACACGCCACTTCTGATGGAAGAAGGCGTAGGCCGACGCCACACTGTCGGGCGTGAAGCTTGCAGACAAGTCTGAAGATGCGGGCATAGAATATAAGAAATGTTGAAATGGCGCCATCTGGCGCTATTGTGTGTGAACTATATGATGTGCATAGGGTGATTCTATAAATTGCCACCGCAGGCGCCGTTGCTTGTTTATAGAACCACCCTATGATGTTTATACTATGGGCATGTGAGAGGCGGATGTCCTCCCTTGCAGCCGTCCTCCCCCCTTACAGCCGTCCCTGTTCGCCCAGGTAGCTGTCCTTGAATCCGAGGAAATAGAGTATGCCGTCTATGCCCATCGTGTTGATGCTCTGCTGGGCAGTTGCCACCACGCGCGGTTTGGCATGGAAGGCGATGCCGAGGCCCGCCTCGCCGATCATCGGCAGGTCGTTGGCGCCGTCGCCCACGGCGATGGTCTGTGCCAGGTTCACCTTCTCCACCTGCGCAATGAGCTTGAGCAGCTCGGCCTTGCGGTGACCGTCCACGATCTCGCCCACATGCCGGCCGGTGAGCCGTCCGTCCTCGTCGACCTCCAGTTCGTTGGCATACACATAGTCGATGCCATACTTCTTCTGCAGCCACTCGCCGAAGTAGGTGAAGCCGCCGCTGAGGATGGCGATCTTGTAGCCGCAGGTCTTCAGCACGCTCATCAGTCGGTCGGTGCCCTCGGTGATGGGCATGTGCTCGGCAATGTCGCGCATCACCGAGGCGTCGAGGCCCTTGAGCAGCGCCACGCGCTGGCGGAAGCTCTCCTTGAAGTCGATCTCGCCCCGCATGGCGCGTGCGGTGATGTCGGCCACCTGCGGTCCCACGCCGGCGCGCTTGGCCAGTTCGTCGATACACTCGGTCTGTATGAGCGTGGAGTCCATGTCGAAGCATATCAGGCGGCGCATGCGCCGGTACATGTCGTCGTGCTGAAACGAGAAGTCCACGGCCATCTCCTGCGACATGTTCATCAGTTCCTTCTGCATGGCCGACGTGTCGGCCGGCGTGCCGCGCAGCGAGAACTCTATGCAGGCGCGCACGTTGCGCTTGGGTTTCAGTATGCTCACCCGGCCGGTGAGGCGCAGTATGGAGTCGATGTTGAGCCCCTGTGCGGCAATGATCTTTGTGGTGGCCTCTATCTGCCGTGCCTCCAGTGCCCGTCCGATGATGGTGAGGATGTATCGGTTCTTGCCCTGGTGGTTCACCCAGTCCTCATACTCCTCGTCGGTGATGGGCGAGAAGCCTATGTTCACCCCCAGTTCGGTGGCCTTGAAGAGCAGTTCCTTCATCACCTGTCCGGAGTGCATCTCGCCGAGGCGCATCAGTATGCCGAGCGACAGCGTGGAGTGGATGTCGGCCTGGCCGATGTCGAGCACCTGAGCGTCATACTTGGCCAGGATGGCCATCACCGATGCGGTGAGTCCCGGTCGGTCCTGTCCTGTGATGCTGACGAGTATCTGTTCCTCCTTCTCTTCAGTCTGATTCATTGCTTGGTTGATTTTCAAGTTTACTGATATGTCCTTTTCTCTGCAAAGATACGGCTTTTTGCCAATACCCGTACACGCGGGCTCGTTTTTTTCACCCAAGGGCGGTCGGTTGGTTCGGGGTGTCGGTCGGCTCTGCCCGGGCCCTTGGGCGGAGCGGCCTACAGCCCTGCTGCATGCTGCGGTGCAAAGATAGGATATTTTCTCGGTTCTGCCAAATTGTCAGCCCCTTGGAGCCCGATTATTTTCGGAGAATTTTTGGGAGGCGCCTGCAAGCGGTTGAGGCAGAGTGTGTTGCAGTGGCGTTGGGAGCGCAGTTTTGGGTGTTGGCAGAAAGTATTTTGTTTCATGTTTCATGTTTCATGTTTCATTAAGACACCTATTAGAAGTCGCAGTGTTGCTATAATATAAGAAAAACATTATTAATTAT
>CAVAXH010000202.1:0-3371 GCA_963592505.1 Bacteroidaceae bacterium | reverse complement strand
GGTCAAGACAGTATTTCTTCATAAGTTATCTTTATGGAAATTAACATTGCAAAGATAACCTATTTATACGAGACTGCAGATAACGCGAGCGAAAAAGTTGGGGGCGAGAAGGCACATTTGTCGACTGCCTGTAGAATCACATTTGCCGACTGCCCGTAGAATCACATTTGTCGGCTGCATATAGAATAATGTGCGATACGGCCATGCAACACGGCTACCACACCGCAGCATGCTGGGGCATGCGATGAGGCAGAGAAGGAAGGACACACCACAAAGAAGGGGACATCACGAACGATCAGCACAACGAAAAAGATGACGGACGGTGATGATGACATGGCGGACGGAGAGGGAGGGGCAATATGCGCGGCATGCATGTGCCCGATGCCACCATGCACCTCCCTACGCGTCACTTCTTGGGGGTGAACGTCTCCCACGTCTGATCGTCGTAGAAGATGCGGATCTCAGTTATCCGCCGTTGAGGTTTGTCAACTATTTTGATTTGTGTTTGTACGACGCCAGAATGGTCGGTCTGGTAGCGAGGATCGGCCGACGGCTGCTGTGGGTCGAAGAGGCGAGGCGAGACGTCGGCCTGAGCATAAGGAGCCGACTGGCGTGCTGCCGTCCCTTGCCCCACACCTCCAAGAGAGGACTGAATGCCCTGGCCTGCAGCCGCAGCAGGTGCGTCGCCTGATGTATCAGCATCGGAGGCTGTCAGCTCCATACTGCCCGTGCCATACATCAGCCACTCCAGCGACACCTGTGGAAAATGCTTGTGGATGGCATCCACCATCTGAAGGGTGGGCCGCGTCTTGTTGTTGAGCACTCCGGAGAGCGATCCCTCGGAGATGCCGGTAAACTGCGAGAAGATTTTTTGAGTCATGTGGTTCGACTCCATCACCGTCTTAATTCGATCTTTCATACCAGTCAAATTTGTGCTTACGTTGATTGAGGCACCATAATGCCATCTCAGCGTTCGGTTTGCAAAGTTAAAACATAAATTTGATATCTCCAACTGAATCAAGAAGTATTTAGATGTTCAAAACTTCGATTTTCGTTTCAAAATCTCAAAACTAGGAATTTGCAATTTGAAATTCCATTCTTTCAAATATTAGAATTCGAATTTGAGCAAAAATCTACACATAAGGCTTATTTGAGCCGTTTTATGCAATAAACTGGTCTTTACAGCACTATATTGCGTCCGGTTAGCCTCAAACCGGCCAATATGCAGTTTCGGGAATCAGAAATGGGCGGATCGCGGGGTATTTGGTTTGCTAAAATCGCCTAATATGTTGTTTTTCAGCCTAATACCACACTCTTAAAGTGATTGCATATCTATCAGTTTGAATTTCGAAACACGATTATTTGATTGCGCAAACTATTCGAATTCAAGGTTTCGTAATTCAAATATACAAGATTTCAAATTCTAAATTCTTAATAGAACCGGTATTGCTTTCGCGTTTGCAATTTCATATTTCAGTATTACGAATGTTAACAAAAGCCAAACCTAAACCGTCGGTCGGCAAAAAAGGCTAAAATCGAAATTAAGGCCGCAAAACAAACCGAGGGGCCGGAAGGTCGAAAATACGCGATTTTCAAGGGTATAAAAATAGGCCAAACTCCCCTATTTTCATGAAGTTAGGCCTAAAAAACGTGTCGTGGCGACAGACTGTTCTAGAACGAAAACGGGGCTTTTGGGCCCCGAAATCAGTGGAGAATGAAGAAAACGAGCTCCCTAAACAACTCCTCCGAAGGGGTGTTGGGGTTGTCCAGACCCTTACTTTTGGCGTCTGCCTCGCGTAGTTTCTCCAAAATCTGCAACGTTTTTCGTGCGGGGTAATTTCGGACGCCTGCCATGTAGTCTTTTGCCGCCCACTCCGAGGAGAGACCAAGGTAGGCCGCAAGGCTCTTCGGATCGCTGGGGTTGGGGGCATAATAGGCCATCATGAGATTCTGGAAATAAGAGAAGAAAAAGGGGATGACCGAATAGAGCGAACCGGCTTTAGGATTACTGTTAAAATATTTGATTATCTGATTTGCCTTGAATACGTCGCGGTTGACGATGGCATTGCGCAGTTCGAAGACATTGAAGTCCTTGCTCACGCCCACATTCTTCTCCACCACTGCGGGGGTCACGCGGCGGTCTTCGGCAGGCAGCGAAATGAGCAGTTTGTCGAGCTCCGACATCATGCGGTTGAGGTCGGCGCCGATGTGGTCGGCAAGCATGACGGCACTCTTTTCGTCGATGGAGGCTTTGTGGCTTTTCAGATAGTCGCGTATGAAGGCTGGCAGCTGATAGTCCTTGAGCTTGTGGCTGTCAAACACCACCCCCACCCTGCCGGCAGCCGCCAACAACTTGGCCTGCCGCTTGAGCGGGCCATTCTTGTGGCAGATGACGAGCACTGTCGATGCAAGCGGTTTTTCGGCATACTTCAGCAGACGGTCGAAGGATCGCAGGGCCTGGGCCTCCTTCACGATGACCACACGGCGGCTGGCCATCATGGGGTATGACATCGACAGGTCGGCCACGGCAGCTGCCGAGGTGTCGGCACCGAAGACCACCGTCTGGTTGAACGCCTGCTCATCGGGGGTGAGAGCATGCTGCTGGATGTAGTCGGCAATGCGGTCGATGTAATACGACTCGTCGCCCATCAATATATAAATAGGTGCAAATTGACCCGCCTTGAGGTCTTTCATAATGGCGTCAAAGGTGACGGCTGGCCTTTTTTCCGGCATATTTCTCGTTGTTGATTATTTCGGGATGTCGCGGCAAATATGTATCTTTGCATGCGAACTACGTGCAAAGATAATAAAATGATTCGGTTAAATCTCCCCCCCTTCGACATAAAATTACAGGGGACGCGCGAACATCCGCGCATCTTCGACATGCTACGGCGGCGCTACGTGGCCCTGACCCCCGAAGAGTGGGTGCGGCAGAGCTTTGTGCACTACCTCACTGAGCACCTCGCATACCCCGCCGCGCTACTCGCCAACGAGGTGTCGCTGCGTGTGGGCGACAAGAGTCTGCGAGCCGACAGCGTGCTCTACGACCGCTCTCTGCAGCCCCGCATGATCATCGAATACAAGGCACCGACGGTGGCTATCACCGAGCGTGTCTTCGAGCAGATAGCCGTCTACAACCGATTGCTGAAGGTCGACTATCTCATGGTGTCGAACGGACTACAACACTACTGTTGCCGGGTAGACTACGAGGGTAAAGAATGTTTATACCTCGACCACATCCCTCGCTATGAAGAATTATGACAAACAGAAGGGGAAACTTTCGACTTCCCCAACATCAAAAACAGGGGCAAAAACCGCCTGATAACATAAAAGCAGGGGCAAAAACCGCCTGACAACACATAAAAAGGGGG
>CAVAXH010000201.1:0-3392 GCA_963592505.1 Bacteroidaceae bacterium | reverse complement strand
CACGAGGCGCTCCAGATAGCGGCGCAGGCGCTCCTTGCCCACCTCCTCCAGTCCGTCGGCCAGCGTCAGCAGCCGGTCGGCCAGCCGGTCGGCCAGGTTGAGGTCGTGGGTGGAGAGCACGATGATCTTGCCGGTGGTGTGTGCCAGCCGGCCGAGCAGCCGCATCGTCTCCACCTTGCTGGGATAGTCGAGAAAGGCCGTGGGCTCGTCGAGCAGCACCACGGGGGTCTGCTGCGCCAGCGCCTTGGCAATCATCATCTTCTGACGCTCACCGTCGCTCAGCGTGCTCACCTGCCGCTGCGCCAGCGCGGCGATGCCCGTGAGCGCCATGGCGTCGCTGACCGCCTGCCGGTCGGCCGCGGTGAGGCGCCCGAAGAAGCCCGTGTGGGGCATGCGCCCTGCCGCCACCACCTCTTCCACACGTGTGTTGGCCATGTCGACACGGTCGGTGAGCACCACGCCGATGCACCGCGACAGCTCGCGCCGCGTGAGCTGGCCGAGCGCCCACGCACCCTGGTCGGTGCTGAGCGTCACCGTGCCGCCCAGCGGCGGCTGCACGCCGGCCAGCGTGCGCAGCAGCGTAGACTTGCCCATGCCGTTGGGCCCGATGAGCGCCGTCAGCGTGCCGCCCTCGAGCGTTGCCGTGAGGTGGGCGGCCACCACGCGCTGCTTGTAGCCGACCGTCAGGTCGGCGATGGTCATCTTGTTCATGGGTGCAAAGATAATGCAATCGCGCCAATGTGCGAAACAAAAATGCCGCTCATGTGCGGAATGTGCGTGATAAATTAACGGCCGATGCAAAAAAAATCGGCCGGAAACGCACGAATGTCCGAGAATCTTTATAACTTTGCAGCGCTTGCATCCACTACTAGCGCTGTTTGCCATTCGTGCACTTAGGCGAACGGTGATCCCTGTTTGGGGCGGAGGATATTTTAGTCAAGGGGTGGGCTCTACTCAAATGTTAAAGCGTCATTGATGCTTTGTCCTGTGAGTTGTTGAACGTTGGAAATTCAACCTAAAGAAGCAGGGACAATGTCGGAAGTGGCTGCTACGGGTGTGGTGTGACAGCATCTCGGAGCGGGTGGCGGGGAGCCTTAGTGTTCTCACGCATGCGCACCGGTCCGCATAGGTGTCATGCACAGACCATGCGTGGCAGACTCGCTCCCTCTCTTGTCGGCTTCCCGAAAGGCTTTTCCTGCGGCCCCAACGACCGGGGCGAGCCGTTGTGAGAGGCCTGCGCTTTTCGTTTTTTGTAGATTGCCGATAGATCATCTCATCCGCCTTTGCTTGGGTCTCGGGAGGCACAAACGCGTTTTATGAAGACAAAGAAACCTTATCAACCTCCAACGATAAGCGTTGTTTCTGTTTCGGTAGAGCATCCCATCCTTGAAGTAAGTGCTCAGATAGAAAAAGCGTCATGGAGTAATCCTCCAACTGGTCAGATCGAGAATGCAATATGGAATAATACCGATGCGGCATGGAAGTCGCAGATAGAAGACGCCATGTGGAATGGCCTGTAGCCTCCAGAGCGTCTGAAAACTTCAATCAGCAATAATCAACAAAGTGTAAATTATGAAAATGAAAACAATGCTGCACATGGCTGCAGCCTGTGTCGCGGTGGCAATGGCCGTGGCATGTTCAAGCTCCAACGATATAGAGATTCCTGAAACGCCAGAACCCACCACGGGCATAACCAAGACCATCACCCTCACTGCCCATCAGCCCGGCGATGAGCAGGGCACCCGCATTGGCTTCGATAGAAACGGCAAGGGCTATTGGCATAGTTCCGACGAGATAGCCGTGTACTCGACAGGCGATAAAGAATTCAAAAAATTCAAACTTTCCTCTGGTGCCGGCACAGGCACTGGATCGTTTACCGGTGATGTGCTAGGTGGCGTTGGTACTTGGGCCGTTTATCCTTGTGTGGCTGATAGTTTACATACTGAGAAAATTACTGTTGGTAATAGATATTATAGCTTTCATTTTATCTACTGCGTACTTCCCTCCACATACTACTACACCTCGGTAGACAAGACATTCTTCCCCGGCTACCTAAACGGAAACAGTTTCAATATGCCAATGGTCGGTAAGGTGACTGAGAACAACGAAGTGTCGTTCACCCACATGGGCGGTGTTATCTGCTTACAGATAGACTCGATGCCGGCAACGAGTGGAAATGTGGTAGTTTCATCTGCTAGTAATAAACTTTGCGGCCTAATGCGCGTGGTAATGACTACGGATACTATGCAGATGAAGACTTACTCAGATTCCAAGACGGCAGGTTGCAAAGTTACTTTCAATTATAGTGGTGCAACTAAAGGCGCTCCAGGAGTGTTCTATCTTCCTGCTGCAGTAGGCACATACAGTCTGACTATAACTTTGTCGGGTGGATCAAAAACTTATTCAGTAGCAAATACAGTCGAAATAACACGTGGCAGATTACAGGTGGTGCCGGTGGAAATAGGTACCAAAGGGGTGTATAAGGACGGACACAAGTTCATTGACCTGGGCCTGCCCAGCGGTCTGCTGTGGGCCGAGAAAAACGTCGGTGCCGATAGCCCTCTTGAAGACGGCTGCTATTTCGCTTGGGGCGAGACATACCCGGGCACGAAGTCGGATTACAGCTGGGATACCTACACGCTCGGAACATCTACTGATAATTTGACCAAGTACAACTCCAATGACGGCAAGACCGTTCTCGACAAGGAAGACGATGCCGCGTACGTCAACTGGGGCCCCTCTTGCCGCATGCCAACCAATGAGGAGTTCAAAGAGCTCCTGACCTACTGCAAGTGGGAATGGACCAGCAAGACCGCCTCTGACGGTTCGACGGTCAATGGTTACACGGTCTCCTCCACGGTGAACAGCAATTCCATTTTCCTCCCAGCCTCCGGCACCCGCGATGAAGAGAACTATGGCCACGGCCAGTACGGCTACTACTGGTCCAGTACGCTCTATAACGACTGCAGGTATGCGTACTACTTAGGCTTCACCAGTGAGAGCTCAGGTCGGTACGCCTCCAACCGTCCCAATGGTCACACCGTCCGCCCCGTCGCTGAGCCATAGATGCGCTTTATGCGCATCTCTTAACCCTTGCGCGAAGCGCTCTTTCTTCATAGCGCCGCAGGTGCATCGATTGTCTGAAGATTGAGCAGATCCCGCGATATCACAACAAGAGGCCCTCTGTGGGCGAGGAGCACGCCGTGCTCCCCGCCCACAGAGGGCCTCTTGTTTTTTGGGGGGCTCTTCGGTTAAATGCATTGATTAGGCAACAGGAGGCAATGTGAGCAGCATCAATTACAGGTTGTGCTATATGGAGCGGCGGTTTAGCCCCACCGGGTAGGGTGTTCAAAATCGACATATTTTGGCGAGACATTTTGTGCTCGTTTTAA
>CAVAXH010000200.1:0-3402 GCA_963592505.1 Bacteroidaceae bacterium | reverse complement strand
TCAAAATAATGTGTCGGCGCGCGCGCATCAGCGCATCACCAGTTTCAGGGCCACTGCCTTGCGGCTGTTGTGGGTCGGCAGGGCAGCCTTGGCGTTGCTGCCGTCCTGATAGCGGTCAAACAGGAAGCCGTCGATCTCGCTGCCGTCGACGGCCTTCAGATAGCCGGTAAACGTGCGTTCGTTGAGGTCCAGGTCTTCGTAGGCTATGGTCATCACATAGTCGGAGGTCGTCTTGTCGTCGTTCACCTCCTTGTAGGTGAGGTATATGGTGCCGTTGCTCGGGTCGATATACCATGTGAAGTTGGTCACGTCGGGCTCGCTGGCCATGTGTTGCTGGTTGGCCGCGTCATAGTAGACCTCATAGTCATACTGCGTGCCTGTGCCGCTGATGCTCTGCTCGTTGTATTGCTCAAACTCTATGTCGGTGCTGTAGAGCAGACTGTCTATCACCTCGCCCGCCGAGTCTATCTCGTAGGCCATGAGTTCGCCGCGCCACTGTCCGGCCAGCATCTTCGCCATGTCCACGTAGAAGTCGGAAGCGCTCTCGCCGCCGCCAGCGCCGCCGTTGCCGCCGTTGTTGGGGCGTTGCTGGTTGCCGCCATAGTTGTTGTAGTAGTGGTTGTAGCCGTGCCAGTAGGGTTCGTCGTCGCAGCTCACCATCATCATGGGCAGGGCCAGCAGCAGGGCGGCCCACATCATCTTCAGTGTCTTTTTCATCGTCGTATGTTCGTTTTTTCGTTTGTTGTTGTCGTTGTCGTTGCCGGGCTTGTCGCCGCCATGGCGCAGGGGTCAGTCGGCGGTGCGGAAGGAGCGCACGGCCTTCCCGGCGGTTGTCGCGGTCGTGTCGGCGGTGGTGCGTGTGGTGGGAGCCGCCTTGGCGTATGAGTCATACCAGTAGTCGTAGCCGTAGTGGTAAGAGCTCCAGTTGGGCGACGACACATGGGTCATCTCGAAGTCCACCCGCGTGTCGCCATAGTGGATCGAACCGTCGAAGTGTGAGTCGTTGAGCCGGTAGTCGGCAATCTCCACGTAGGTGTCCTCCTCCAGCAGGTGTATGCGTATCACGCCGTTGCGCACCTTCCACTCGGTGTGGTTGGCCACGTAGGTCCAGGGAGCGCCGCTCGCATAGTGGTCTATCCAGTAGCCCGTGCCCGAGCTGTACTTGTAGGGGTCCTGCACGAAACTCAGTTCGGTGTAGGTCGCGTCGTAGGTGTAGCCGTTGTAGGTGCTGCTCACATACATGTTGCCGCGCCATGTGCCCTCGAGGGTGTAGGCGATGCCCCAGTCCTCGTCGCACGAGGTGAGCGTCAGGGCCATCAGCGTTGCCATGGCCGTCATCAGCAGTGTCTTGATCCTTTTCATAGTCGAGTCGTTTTTTGCGTTGTTTTCGTTCTGTGCTGCAAAAATAGGCAAACGCCGCGACATCTGCAAGGCGCAACCTCCTAATCTTTCGGGGGAAATCCCTATTGGGCGGGGGAAAACGTACTGTCTGGACGCAATGGCCGGGGCGTAAACATAGCTAAATATCTAAAAAACTTGAAAAAACCGCGTTTCTTGCGAAGCATTGTCCGTCTATTTTCGTATTTTTGCAATTCGAAAAAGAACAAGACAGAACAACATAACAAACAAAGGAAACAAAAGATGAGAACTGTTTACGAGTTTTCGGTCAAAGACCACAAGGGAAACAATGTGTCGCTCCGCGAATATGCTAACGAGGTGCTCCTCATTGTCAACACGGCCACAAAGTGCGGCTTCACCCCGACCTACACCGAGCTGGAGGCGCTCTACGAGAAATATCATTCGCAAGGCTTTGAGATCCTCGACTTCCCCTGCAATCAGTTTGGCCAGCAGGCCCCCGGCACCGACGACGCCATCCACGAGTTCTGCAAGCTCACCTACGGCACCGAGTTCTCGCGCTTCAAGAAGGTGAAGGTCAACGGCCCCGACGCTGCACCGCTGTTCCAGTTTCTCAAGGAGCAGAAGGGCTATGCCGGCCTCGACATGAGCCACGAGCTCGCCCCCGTGCTGGTGGAGATGCTCGACAAGACCGATGCCAACTGGCGCGAGACGGCCGACATCAAGTGGAACTTCACCAAGTTTCTCATCAACAAGAAGGGACAGGTGGTGAAGCGCTATGAGCCCACCGAGAAGACAGACACCATCGCCAAGGACATCGAAGAGCTCCTGGCATAACCCAAACCTCTCCCCCCGCAACAACAACCCATCAAGACAACCATGGAACACACCAAGTGCCTCATCATCGGCAGCGGCCCCGCCGGCTACACGGCAGCCATCTATGCCGGACGCGCCAACCTCAGCCCCATAGAGTACTGCGGACTGCAGACCGGCGGACAACTCACCCAGACCACCATCGTGGAGAACTTCCCCGGCTATCCCGAGGGAGTGGATGCCAACCAGATGATGATGGAGATACGCCAGCAGGCCGAGCGCTTCGGCGCCGACATACGCGACGGCATCATCACCGACGTGGACCTCACACGGCGCCCCTATGTCGTCACCACCGACCGCGGCGTGCAGGTGGAGGCCGACACGATCATCGTGGCTACGGGTGCCTCAGCCAAATATCTGGGGCTGGCCGACGAGCAGAAATACAACGGACAGGGCGTGTCGGCCTGCGCCACGTGCGACGGCTTCTTCTACCGCAAGAAGGTGGTGGCCGTGGTGGGCGGCGGCGACACTGCCTGCGAGGAAGCCACCTACCTGGCCGGCCTCTGCCAGAAGGTCTACATGATCGTGCGCAAGCCCTATCTGCGCGCCTCCGACATCATGCGCCAGCGCGTGGAGGACAACCCGAAGATCGAGATTCTCTATGAGACCAACACCCTCGGCCTCTACGGCGACAACGGCGTGGAGGGAGCCCACCTGGTGTGGCGCAAGGGTGCTGCCGACGAGCGCCGCTATGACCTGCCCATCGACGGCTTCTTCCTGGCCATAGGCCACAAGCCCAACACCGACATCTTCCGCGGCAAGCTCGACATGGACGAGGTGGGATACATCAAGACCCTCGACGGATCGCCCCGCACCAGCGTGGAGGGCGTGTTTGCCGCCGGCGACTGCGCCGACCCGCTCTACCGCCAGGCCATCGTGGCCGCCGCGTCGGGCTGCAAGGCCGCCCTCGAGGCACAGTGGCTGCTCAACCGCTAAGGCCGCGCATCCCACTCAGGAAAAAAGACAACTATATACTGTTAGGCACGACTGCTAATCAATTTTAATAGGTATATCGTCAGACGCGGTCTAAACCACCGGTCGACGACGCGGGCTCATTGGTCGACGACGCGGGCTAAACCACCGGTCGGCGACGCGGGCTGAAGGCCCAGCAAGTACCCAGCCCAGGGCAGCGCCCTGGGTTTAGAAAGGCCAATCTAACTGCGCCCTGTAGGG
>CAVAXH010000199.1:0-3519 GCA_963592505.1 Bacteroidaceae bacterium | reverse complement strand
TGTCACTACCCCCTCAAAGTAGCGCGTCTACCAATTCCGCCACCCCTCCAAATGTAAAAACATTCTGAATAAATTGTGCCCAGAACAGGACTCGAACCTGCACGCCGTAAAGCACACGCACCTGAAACGTGCGCGTCTACCAATTCCGCCACCTGGGCATTGAGACCTTTCGGTCATTGGTTTTATTCAGAATGTTGAGCGGCAAACGGGGCTCGAACCCGCGACCTCGACCTTGGCAAGGTCGCGCTCTACCAACTGAGCTATTGCCGCTTGTTTTTCTGTTGCCAGAAGCATTTCTCTAAATGCGAGTGCAAAGGTACGGTTTATTTTTTAATCTGCAAACTTTTCCAAGCTTTTTTTTCAAAAAAGTGCGTTTTTTGTTGTTTCACCTTATTTATAATACGCGCACAGGCGTGCCGTCACCGCCGCCGGAACCCACTTTTGCTCCTCGCACCCGGAAAGCGGCGCGTCAGTCCATGCGGTCGCGATAGTCCTCATAGCCATACTGCCGGAGGATCTCCATTTCGCCGTCGGCATGGGCCAGCGCTATGGCCGGATGGGTGATGCCGTTGAAGAGATTGGTCTTCACCGTGGTGTAGTGGATCATATCCTCGAAAATGACGTTCTCGCCCACCTGCAGCTCATGGTCAAACTGCCAGCGCCCCATGTAGTCGCCGCTCAGACACGAGCAGCCGCCCAGCCGATAGATGTGTTCGCCCTGGCCGGCGGGGATGTTGCCGGTGGCGTCCTCCTCTATGGTGCGCGCAAAACGCACGGCAGGATGATAGGGCATCTCCAGACAGTCGGGCATGTGGCAGGTGAAGCTCACATTGAGCACAGCCGTGCGCACGCCGTGGTTCTCCACCACGTCGACCACCTGACTGACGAGGGGTCCTGTCTGCCAGGCGAAGGCGCTGCCCGGCTCGAGGATGACGTGCAGATGGGGATAGCGGCGATGGAAGGCCTGCAGGATACCGATGAGATGCGACGTGTCGTAATCGCTGCGGGTCATGAGGTGCCCGCCGCCGAAGTTGATCCATTTCAACTGCGGGAACCACTTGGCAAAGCGCTCCTCGATGTGGGCCAGCGTGCGCTCAAACACATCGGGGCCGCTCTCGCAGAGCGTGTGGCAATGAAAACCCTCAATGGACGACGGCAGCTCGTCGGGCAGCTGACTGGCCAGCACGCCGAAACGGGTGCCGGGGGCACAGGGGTTGTAGAGCAGCGTCTCCACCTCGCTATACTCGGGATTGACGCGCACGCCGATGCTCAGGGCGGGGTTGGCGGCCTTGGCACGCTCGGCATGGCGCTGCCACTGGCTCAGCGAGTTGAACGTGAGATGACTGGAGCAACGGGCTATCTCGTCGATCTCGTAGTCGGCATAGGCGGGCGAGAACGTGTGGGTGCGACTGCCAAACTGCTCATAGCCCAGCCGGGCCTCACTCAGCGAACTGGCCGTGGTGGCCGAGATGTACTCGCGGAATATAGGGAAGGTCTTCCACAGGGCAAAAGCCTTAAAGGCCAGGATGATCTCCACATCGGCCGCCCGGGCCACCTGGGAGATGAGCTGAAGGTTGCGGCGCAGGCGCGTCTCCTCCAGCACATACACGGGCCGGCTGACGCCTTCAAAAGTAGTAAGGTTTGTTTTCATGGCTATATTTTTCCGCAAAGATAAGTTTTATTTCCCAATAGTGTTGCTGATTTAACGGAAAATTCATACATTTGCACTTGAAAAGAAATGTCTACGATGAAATTAGTAATCATGACTAAATCCACATTTTTTGTGGAAGAAAACACCATCTTGTCAGCCCTCTTCGACGAGGGGATGACCAACCTGCACCTTTTCAAGCCAGGATCATCCCCACTCTATGCCGAGCGTCTGCTGACACTGTTACCCGAAGACCATTATAACAAGATAACCGTACACGACCATTATTATCTGAAAAACGAGTACGGACTGGCCGGCATACACCTTGACGATGCAACGGCCGACACGCCTGCCGGCTACCGGGGCAACGTCACGCGCACATGCAGCGACCTCACCATGCTGAAGGCAATGAAGAAGAAGTCGAAGTATGTGTTTCTGAAAAACATATACGACTGCATAGAGTTTAAGGACGAGAAGCAGACCTTCAGCCGTAGCCTGCTGACCGAGGCGGCACGCAGCGGCCTCATAGACAAGCATGTGTATGCCCTCGGCGGCATGAGCATCGACAACATCAAGGCCGCCAAAGACCTCGGGTTCGGCGGCGTGGTGATATGCGGCGACCTGTGGTGCCGGTTCGACATACACAACCAGATGGACTTCCGCGACCTCGTCAACCACTTCAAAAGACTGCGCAACGCCGCAGACTGATTGCACGGCACACTTTTATTAAATATAAACGCTATACAAAATGAGTGAAAATAACTCTTTCTTGGTCTTCTCGGGCACAAACACGAGATACCTTGCAGAAAAGATTTGCGCCAGTTTGGGATGCCCGTTAGGAAACCTCGTCATCACGAAGTTCTCCGACGGTGAGTTCTCGGTGTCCTACGAGGAGTCGATCCGTGGACGCGATGTATTCCTCGTGCAGAGCACCTTCCCCAACTCCGACAACCTGATGGAGCTGTTGCTGATGATCGATGCCGCCAAGCGCGCCTCGGCACGCCACATCATCGCCGTCATCCCCTACTTCGGATGGGCACGGCAGGACCGCAAGGACAAGCCAAGAGTGAGCATCGGCGCCAAGCTGGTGGCCGACCTGCTGGGCGTGGCCGGCATTGACCGTCTGATCACCATGGACCTGCATGCCGACCAGATACAGGGTTTCTTCGACGTTCCCGTCGACCACCTCTATGCCAGCGGCGTGCTGCTGCCCTACGTGCAGAGCCTGAACCTCGACAACCTGGTGATCGCCTCGCCCGACGTAGGCGGATCAAAGCGCGCCAACACATACGCCAAGTACCTGGGCTGTCCGCTGGTGCTCTGCAACAAGACGAGGGCACGCGCCAATGTGGTGGCCAGCATGCAGATCATCGGCGATGTGAAGGACAAGAACGTGGTGATCATCGACGACATGGTCGACACGGCCGGCACCATCACCAAGGCTGCCGACATCATGAAGGAGGCTGGTGCCCTCAGCGTGCGTGCATTGGCCAGCCACTGCGTGATGAGCGGTCCGGCCTCGGAGCGCGTACAGAACAGCTGCCTGGACGAGATCGTCTTCACCGACTCCATCCCCTACACGCAGCGCTGCGCCAAGGTGAAGCAGCTGAGCGTGGCCGAGATGTTCGCCGAGACCATCAAGCGCGTCATCCACAACGAGAGCATCTCGTCGCAATACCTGGTGTAACAGCAGATAACGTAAGTCGACGCAGAGCGAGCCAATGGTCGACGACGCGGAGGTGAACCCAAGGTCGGTGACGCAGGCAAAAACAGTGGTCGACGACGCGGGGTGAACCAACGGTCGGCGACGCAGGCAAAAACAGTGGTCGACGACGCGGGCTGAAAGCCCAGCAATTACCTAGCCCAGGGCA
>CAVAXH010000198.1:0-3523 GCA_963592505.1 Bacteroidaceae bacterium | reverse complement strand
CACCGGATATTCCTCCCACTCCGTCTCCATCGCGTCGATGGCCAGTCCGCTGAACAGTTCCTTCCGGCCCTTGAAATATGCCTCAAGGGTCGACAGCAGCAGCGACTTGCCGAACCGTCGGGGGCGGCTCAGGAAGTACACCTTTCCGTTATGCACGAGATCATAGACCAGGGCGGTCTTGTCGAAGTAGAGGTAGCCGTCTTCTATGATCCGCTCAAAAGTCTGTATGCCAATAGGATATTTCATGGTGCTGGAGATTAAAGACTTGCTGCAAAGATACACAATGTTTTGCAAACGGCAAATAAGTATCCAAAGTTTCGGATTTATGAAAACCGGTTCTTGGCAAAAAAAGATGTGAAGGGTAGTAGGGGGTGTCCTACTAAAGACGGGGCTATAGTATAAATAATGCAAAAAAACACGCAGGAAAGTGACAACGTATCGTCAAGAACTTATATCTTTGCCTACAAAACCTACCATAACCGAAAACCATACAAAAACAAACAGACCAATGGCAGAACTGGAAGTGAAAGAACTCGAGGACGTGGTGGTGCGATTCTCGGGCGACTCAGGCGACGGCATGCAGCTTGCCGGCAACATCTTCTCCACGGTGTCGGCCACCGTGGGCAACGGCATCTCCACCTTTCCCGACTATCCCGCTGACATACGTGCACCGCAAGGGTCGCTCACCGGCGTCTCCGGCTATCAGGTGCACATAGGCAGTGGACGCGTCTACACCCCCGGTGACCAGTGTGACGTGCTTGTGGCCATGAATGCTGCGGCACTGAAGACACAACTGCCGCACGCCAAGCCGCAGGCCACCGTCATCATCGACACCGATGCCTTCGGACCCACCGACCTGCGCAAGGCACAGTTTGCCACCGACGACTATCTCGCCGAGACGGGCGTAGACCCCGACCGTGTGGTGGCTTGTCCCATGACGACCATGGTGAAAGCCTGTCTGGCCGACACCGGCATGGACGCGAAGAGCGTGCTGAAATGCCGCAATATGTTTGCCCTGGGGCTCGTGTGCTGGCTCTTCCAGCGTGACCTGGCACTCGTGGAGCAGTTTCTCAAGGAGAAGTTTGCCAAGAAGCCGGCCGTGGCCGATGCCAACTGCCGCGTGGTGCAGGCAGGCTACGACTATGGTGCCAACACGCACGCCTCCGTGCCGGCCACCTACCGCATAGAGAGCCGCCACAAGGTGCCTGGACGCTACATGGACATCACCGGCAACAAAGCCACGGCCTACGGCCTGATGGCGGCTGCCGAACGTGCCGGCATGCGTCTCTACCTGGGGTCGTACCCCATCACGCCGGCCACCGACATCCTCCACGAGCTGGCCAAGCACAAGTCGATGGGTGTCGTCACCGTGCAGGCCGAAGATGAGTTGGCAGCATGTGCCTCCGCCATCGGTGCATCGTTTGCCGGAGCCCTCGCCGCCACCAGCACCTCGGGACCGGGCATCTGCCTGAAGAGCGAGGCCATGAACCTCGCCGTCATCGACGAGCTGCCGCTGGTCATCATCGACGTGCAGCGCGGAGGACCCTCCACAGGCCTGCCCACGAAGAGCGAGCAGACCGACCTGCTGCAGGTGCTCTACGGACGCAATGGCGAGAGCCCCATGCCCGTCATCGCCGCCACCAGCCCCACCGACTGTTTCGACGCGGCCTATATGGCCTGTAAGATGGCTGTGGAGCACATGACACCTGTGGTGCTGCTCACCGACGCCTTCATCGCCAACGGCTCGGCGGCATGGCGCCTGCCCGACATCGCGGCGCTGCCCGACATCACGCCGCACCGCGTCACACCCGACCAGCAGTTTAAGTACACCCCCTACCGCCGCGACCCCGACACCCTCGCACGCTACTGGGCTGTGCCCGGCCAGGAGGGCTACACGCATATCCTTGGCGGACTGGAGAAAGACGGCGAGACGGGCGCCATCTCCACCGACCCCGACAACCACCAGCGCATGGACCATCTGCGCTCTGAGAAGGTGGCACGCATCGATGTGCCCGACCTCGTGGTGGAGGGCGACGCCGATGACGCCAGCCTGCTCATCGTGGGCTTCGGCTCTACCTACGGACACCTGCACGCTGCCATGGATGCCCTGCGCCGTCAGGGACACCGCGTGGCGCTGGCTCAACTGAAATATGTCAACCCGCTGCCGGCCAACACCGCCGACGTGCTGCTGCGCTACCCCAAGGTGGTGGTGGCCGAACAAAACCTCGGGCAGCTCGCCGCTCTGCTGCGCATACGCATCAACGGATTTGCACCTTACCAGCTCGACCGCGTCAACGGACAGCCCTTCCGTGTGGACCACCTCACTGAGGCCTTCGCCGACATCATCAGCGGACGTGCCGGCACCGACGGCACCACCTTCGTGTCGCGCATGGTGTGACCGTTCGGGCATGCTGTTTCTCGTCTATGACAGCATAAAAAACATAAACCTTATTAATACGAATAGGAAAAAATGACTTACTCCGTAAACGACTATAAGAAAGGACAGCCGCGGTGGTGTCCTGGGTGCGGCGACCACAGTTTTCTGGCTTCACTGCAGCGGGCCATGGCCGAACTGGGCGTGGCACCCCACCAGACGGCCGTCATCAGTGGCATAGGATGCTCCAGCCGACTGCCATACTATGTCAACACCTATGCCATGCAGACCATCCACGGACGCGCCGCCGCCATCGCCACCGGCGTGAAGGTGGCCAACCCCGACCTCACCGTGTGGCAGGTGTCGGGCGACGGCGACGGCCTGGCCATCGGCGGCAATCACTTCATACATGCCGTGCGACGCAACATCGACATCAATATCATCCTGCTCAACAACCGCATCTATGGCCTCACCAAGGGCCAGTACTCGCCCACGAGCCCACGGGGCACCGTGTCGAAGTCGAGCCCCTATGGCACCGTAGAAGACCCCTTCCGGCCGGCAGAGCTGTGCTTCGGCGCTCGCGGCCGCTTCTTCGCACGGGCCGTGGCCAGCGACATGGCGGGCACCGTGGCCGTGCTCAAGGCGGCACAGCACCACAAGGGTACGGCGGTGTGCGAGGTGCTGCAAAACTGCATGATCTTCAACAATGGGGCCTATGCGCCCGTCTACACCCGAGAGGGACGCGCCCAGAACGCCATCTATGTGGAACACGGCCGTCCGCTGGTCTTCGGACCCAACAACGAGTATGGTCTGGTGCAGGACGGTTTCTCGCTGAAGGTGGTGGAGATAGGTCGCGACGGCTACTCGCTCTCCGACATACTCGTCCACGATGCCCACTGTGCCGACAACACGCTGCAGCTGAAGCTTGCCATGATGGACGGCACCGACGGTTTCCCTGTGGCCCTTGGCGTCATCCGCGATGTGGAGGCACCCACCTACGACGATGCCGTGCACGCGCAGCTCGCCGAGGTGAGCCGTGCCAAGCACTACCACTCCTTCGCCGAACTGCTCGAGACCAACGACACGTGGACCGTGGAGTGACGAGATGCTGCAGCACCCCCGTCCCAACACAAGCCCTTATTGTCCGCC
>CAVAXH010000197.1:0-3530 GCA_963592505.1 Bacteroidaceae bacterium | reverse complement strand
AAGCCAGAATTATGCAGATGGCGACTTGATCACGAAAATCGTGCAGCACGACTACTACAAACATGGCAGTACACGCGAGGACGACGGCGAGGATACCTACGAGTTCTTCTACGACAAAAACCGCCGGCTCGTGAAAATCGTGCGTACAGTAGTAAACGAAATAGACTACGACTCCTCCTACCAAGGCGAAAAGAAAGACACTGAAACGGAAGTGGAAACCATCAACATCACCTATGGCACAGGAACTGTGACGTATGAGATAACCACCACCATAGACGGCGTTGAGCAGAAGGTGAAGCCTTCGGGAAGCATCGTACTGGAGAACGGACGCGCCGTGAGCGGCAAGCAGATTGACTACGACCAAAAGGAAGTAGGCAAATTCCTGGAGTATGTGTCTACCTACACCCTCTCTTACGACAACAACGGCTATCTTGTGAAGTCGACCCGCATAGAGGATGGCGAAGACTGCGACGACGAAATAATCACGTGGGCCAACGGCAACCCGGAGCAGGTGCTGTGGGGATATATTGGCAGCACTCAACTTATAGACAAAGCCACCTACGGCAATGTGTTGAACAACACCAACATCGACCTCAACTGGTTCCTGCTAGACTCTGAAGGATGGGATTTCGCAGCAGGCGACCCGTGGAAAGTGTTTGCGATGATGGGCTATGTCGGCAAGCGTTCTGCTAATCTTGCCAACAGCATGACCGACGGAGCGGAGTATGCGTATGGCAATCCTAGAGTGTACACCTACACTTATGAATTCGGGGAGCGTAGCAATATGCCAATAAAGGTGACAAAGAAACATTCTGTCGACTATGGCGAAGAGTGCGAGTACACCATCGTCTATGGCAACTAAGACATAACACCTGACACACACGGTTGGTATGCAATAAATGGCGGAGAGATGCGTTATTTATTGTGTATCAACCTTTTTTTTGCTCCTATGAGAAACCTATCCATCCTTACTGCCACACTATTCGCTCTATTTACATTTGCAGGATGCCACGAGCGCGGGGCAACGCCTCAACCCTCATCCGACAGTGAGGCGCTGCTCGACAGTGCCTCCAGCCTTACTGCCCGCTCACGGGCCGACGAGGCATTGCCGCTGCTCGACAGCGTCATCGGCAACCGACAGGCCGATGACACCATCCGGGCCATGGCAAGGGCCGAGAAGGCGAACACGCTGCTCATCCTCGGACGCATGCAGGAGGCGCTGCCCGTCTGCCGCCAGGCCATAAGCGAAGGAGAGCGCTTACGCAACGATGAGATTCTCATCAACCAATATTCTTCCTGCGGCATCATCTACCGCCGCGTGGGCATGCCCGACTCGGCCCTGTGGGCTTACCGCCGGGGCATCGAGGTGGCCAAGCGCGTGGAGGCAAAAGACTATGTGGCCAATCTCTACAACAACATTGCCGTGGTCTACGTGGAGACCGATCGCTATGCTGAGGGCGTGGGCTATGCCGACACGGCTGCCAAATGGGCACGCGAGGCCGGCGACAGCATAGAGCTTTACTCTTCGCTTGCCACCAAGTCGGCTGCCCTGCTGCGGCAGAAGAAATACGACAAGGCCGCCAGCATCATCAGCAGTGAGTTCGACCGGATCATGGCGCTCGGCAGCACACCGCTCATCCTGAAGACGGCTTCGCCCATGCTCAGCGCCATGGTGAAGTCGGCACAGCATGATGCTGCACGCCACTACCTGCGCCTCATCGAACCCGTGCTCGGCACGGTGCCGCCGGAGAGCAACGGTGCACTGGGCATCTTCGAGATAAGGGCACAGCTGCTTCACGAGCAGCAGCTGTATAAGGAGGAACTGCAACTGTGGCAGCGCATCGACCGACTGTCGCAAAAGAACAAGGGCATACCGCAGACACGCATCCTCGCGTCGATGGCCGACTGCCTGCAGCGTCTGGGCAGGCCACAAGAGGCATACACGCTGCTCAGCAAGGCTTACGTCACGGCAGACTCGCTGAAGAACAGCGATGTGGACCGGCAACTGTCGGAGTTCAGCGTGCGCTACAAGACACAGGAGAAGGAACTGCAGATAGAGCGCCTGCGCTTGGAGAAGACCGAGCAGAGGGCAAGGCTGATGACCATCGTGTGGTCGCTGGTGCTGCTCGTGGTGGTGCTGGCCGCCATTGTAGCCCTCGTGCTCTATCGCAGAAGGTTGATGAAGCAGAAGCATGAACTGGACCTGCGCCGCAGCTACATCGAAGGACTGGAGAGCGAGCGCTTGCGACTGGCAAAAGAGCTACACGACGGTGTGTGCAACGACCTGCTGGGCATACAGATGCTCATGGCAGCCGGGAGCAAGACGTGCAGCGACCGGCTGACCACCGTCACGCAGAACGTGCGGCAGATCTCTCACGAGCTCATGCCGCCAAGCTTCGACAGGTGCGACATCCTGACCATCATCACCGACTATGTGGAGAACTATCCGCTGCCCAACTGCACGACATCGCTGACATGCAGTGCGCAAGACGCCCTCAGCAGGCTCGACCGCATGAAGTCGTTTGAGCTATACCGCATCCTGCAGGAACTGCTGGGCAACGTGGCACGCCACGCCTCGGCCCACCGCCTCAGCGTAGACATCGCCCAGGAGGGCAGCCATCTGAAACTGACGGTGGAGAACGACGGCGCAGACAGACAGCTGATGTCCACGGAAGGCATCGGGACATGCACGACGGCCGAACGTGTGCACAGCATGAACGGAGACATCAAGACCCGTGTCTCCGAAGACGGAATATACCATGTGGAAATAACCCTTTGACAACCCTATGAAGACCATACACCACCCCACCCTGCTCATCGTTGACGACCACCCCATCGTGCGCGAAGGCATCAAGGCGCTGATGACATCCGTCACGCCCGCAGAAAACATCCTCCAAGCAGCCGACGGAGACGAAGCCCGCCTGAGGGTGATGGCCACCCGCACAGACATCGTCATCATCGACCTGGAGATGCCGGGCATCGACGGATTCCAACTGATTGAGTTTGTGGCGCAGCGCCCCTTCCCGCCCCGCATCGTGGTCTACACCATGCACGAAGAGCCATGGACCATCACCCGCCTGCAGGAGACGAAGGTGGATGCCATCGTGCTCAAAGGCGACGACCCAAGGGAGATCGTCACCGCAGTGGAGTCGGTGAAAGCCGGACTGACCTACCACAGCCAGCGGTTCACATCGCTCATCGGGAGCGCCGCCCCGCTGCTGACGGCACGCGAAACGGAAGTCCTCACCATGCTCGCCGACGGCCTCTCCTCACGCCAAGTGGCCGAGCGGCTCTTTGTCAGCGAGAACACCATCGAGTATCACCGCCGGCAGATACTCCGCCGCCTGGGAGCATCCAACAACGTGCAGGCCGTAGCCATCGCCATCAGGGATGGCCTCATACCGCCCAGGCTGTCAGCAGGACAGTAGGCTAACCTATTGGTCAGATTCCAATACGTAAGGGTCGCGTATAAGATCTGCAGGAGTCAGCACTTGGTGTCCTTTATTGGCAAGAGCCAATATTCCTTCTTT
>CAVAXH010000196.1:0-3585 GCA_963592505.1 Bacteroidaceae bacterium | reverse complement strand
CAGGGCGTTGCCCTGGGCTAGGGAATTGCTGGGCTTTCAGCCCGCGTCGTCGACCGTTGGGTTCAGCCCGCAGTCGACCATTGGTTCAGCCCGCGTCGTCAGCCATTGGTTCAGCCCGCGTCGTCGACCATTGGGTTCAGCCAGCAGTCGCCCATTGGGTTCTGCCTACGTCGTCTACCATTGGGGCCAGCCCACGTCGTAAACAGGAGCAATGGTCGACGCCGCGCCGCGTGTGTGAACAACAGATTTCACAAATTACACAGAAGGCTACGCGGTGATGTTTTTATTTACACCAGATTTGCGCGGATTTCGCCGAAGGCGCAGGCTTCGCCTACGCTGGGCTGCCGCGGTGACAACCGCAGAATGGTGCGGATGTCCGTTAAACTTTCCTAATAAAATAAGGTGAGAACTGTGCGAGGGTGTCGAGTTGCGCTTTATTTGCTAACTTAGCGGTGACAATCATCCCCACACCAGTCAGCACACAACACTTCTGCCCTATGACAAACCTCATGCGATACATACTGCTGGCCGTGACGCTGCTCACGACCGCCCACACTGTGCACGCCGACACCCTCGACGTGCTGGAGAGCCGACTGCGGCAAAACCAACAGATACAGGAAAAGGTCTACCTCCACTTCGACAACAACTGCTACTTCATCGGCGACACCATCTGGTATAAAGCCTATGTGGTGCGTGCCGACGACCTGCAGCCCACCAACATGAGCAAGATGCTCTACGTGGAACTGCTCGCGCCCGACGGCGTGGTGGTGGACAGGCAGCGCGTGGTGGTGAGCGGCAAAAACTTCACCTGCGGACAGTTTGCACTGCGCGACAGCCTCTACAGCGGCTACTATGAGATACGCGCCTACACGCGATGGATGCTCAACTTCAACGTGACCTCGCGCGCCTACACACGCGACGACCGCGCACTGTTCTACAACTACCAGATGGCAGCCGACTACTATCGCGACTGGGAGGGGCTCTACAGCCGCGTGCTGCCCGTCTACAGCCGGCCGCAGACTGCCGGCGACTATGACGGCAAGTATATGTATGCCCGCCCGAAGCGCGAGGTGCCGTTTGTGAAGAAAGACAAGCTGCTCTGCCAGTTCTACCCCGAGGGCGGCACGCTCGTCGAGGGCATCACCAGCCGCGTGGCCTTCGAGCTGACCGACCAGGAGGGACAGGCGGTCGACATCAGCGGCACCCTGCCCGACGGCTCCACCGTGAAGCCGGGGCGCATGGGCCGCGGCACGTTTGCCTACACGCCGAAGGCTGGCAGCAACAGCCAAGAGCTGACCTTCGTGTGGAACGGCGACAGCTACTCGTTCCGTCTGCCCAAGGCCGAGACGGCGGGCGCCGTGCTCACGCTGCAGAACCCTGCCGCCGACGGCCACACCGAGAACCCCTCCTTTGCCCTCACCGCCCACGGCTGCGAGCCGGCAGCCTACGCCGTGGTGTGCCGCGGACGCCTCATGATGTTCAGCAGACTGCAGGGCGCCACGACGCTGACACCCGACATCAGCCAGCTGACCACCGGCATCAACGAGCTGCTGGTCTTCGACAGCCAGGGCAACGTGCTCGCTGACCGCCTCTTCTTCGTCAACCACCACGACATGGGTGTGGCCCTCCACGTGGCCACCGACAAGCAAGACTACAACCCCTATGAGCCCATACAGCTCTCCGTCAGCGCCGCCGACGGCACCACGGGGATGCCCGTCTCCATCGCACTGCGCGACACACGCACCGACGACACGTCGTACGACGACGGCAACATGCTCACCGACATGCTCCTCAGCAGCGACCTCAAGGGATTCATCGCCTCGCCGGCCTACTACTTCGAGGCCGACGATGCCGAGCACCACCAGGCGCTCGACCTGCTGCTCATGGTGCAGGGATGGCGCAAGTACACATCGCTCACCACACGCAAGCACCAGACCGGACTGGGGCAGATCGCCTTCCCCACGATGCGCTACACCCCCGAGACCACGCTCACCGTGGAGGGACGGGTGCGCAAGCAGCTCGACACCAGCATCCTGGAGATCACCGATGTGCACGGACTGAGCACCGACAGCAGCATCGCCACAGACATGGTGAACCAGGCGCTCAACGCCGTGTCGACAGGGGGCGTGAGCATGAGCGGCCTCGACGTGAGCCAAGAGATGACGGCCGGCAGCATAGAGGCCACCGCCACCTCACAGCCCGACGGCACCGACAGCAGCAGCGACGGCGACAACAGTTCGACAACCGCCGACACACAGGCTTCTGCGGCCGACGGCAAGTATCTCGGCGTCAACCAGAAGTCGATCAAGCACGAGGTGCTCATCGAGGCCGAGGTGGAGAAAGACGGCATGAGCGCCGGCAGCGTGCAGCAGACACACGACGGCGGACAGTTTGTCTTCGAGATACCGCCCTTCTACGGCCGCGCAGTGCTCTTCCTCACCGCCTACGACCGCAGCGACTCCATCAAGCGGTGCATCACCGGCGCACAGGACAAGCACCGCTTCGACGAGGAGTGGTATCCCGACTATTATGTCACACGCGATCTGTTCCACCCCGTGTTTGCCCATCCTTACAACTACTATCAGACACACCTGCCCGACATCGCCACACCGCTCTTCATCGGCGAGGACAGCATCGACAACAGCTCCTTTGCCGGACGCACGCTGAAGACGGTGAGCGTGAAGGCCAAGCGGCGCACACGCCGCGCACTCGACTACTCGAAGCCGGCCTACGTGGCCGATGCCTATGATGTCTACAACGAAGCCACCGACCGCGGACTGTCGTGGGGCGTGGTCAACATGGGCACCTTCCCGCCTGTGGCCAGCCAGACCATCTATGGCAACATGAACCGATACAAGACCTACAACGTATTGGGAAAGATAGACCAGTACACGTTCTACACCAACTTCACACCGTTGCAGGACATCATCAAGAACCGGTCGGACGCAGCGGTCTTCAAAGACCTGCACCTCAACCGCATAGACAGCATACGCTTCTACACCGACTTTGAACCGCGCAACTACACCGACCGCCACACCGAGCAGCTCAACCTCGAAGACATCGTGGTGGTCTACGTCACGCTGCCCGACGACGGCAAGCGCTACACCTACCGCGACCGGCGCATCATGCTCGACGGATTTGCCTACCCCGAGAAGCACTACGCACCCGACTACAGCCAGCAGCAGCCCGCCGCACCCACCGACTACCGCCGCACGCTCTACTGGAATCCCAACGCGGTGCTCGACGCCAACGGCGAGTTTCACGCCACCGTCTACAACAACAGCAAGACCACACGCGTGAAGGCATCGGCAGCCGGACAAGCCGCCGACGGCCGCTTCTTCGTGCAGGAGGAGTGAGCCCGGCCGGCGCGACAACCGGAGACGACCGGCCAGGGCGGGGGAAGAATGCGTGAGACGATGCGGGGCGAAAGCAATGGTCGATGATGCGGGGCGAAAGCAATGGTCGACGACGCGGGGTGAAAGCAATGGTCAGCGACGCGGGGTGCCCCCAAATGGTCGACGATGCGGGGCGAAAGCAATGGTCGACGATGCGGGCTGAAAGCCCAGCAATTACCCAGCCCAGGGC
>CAVAXH010000195.1:0-3684 GCA_963592505.1 Bacteroidaceae bacterium | reverse complement strand
GGGAATTGCTGGGCTTTCAGCCCGCGTCGGCTCACGCATTCTTCAGCCCGCGTCGTCTACTTTTTGGGTGCAGCTCGCGTCGTCTACCTTTTGGGGGCAGCACGCGTCGTCTACCTTTTGGGGGCAGCCCGCGTCGTCGTCCGTTGGTTCACTCGCGTCGTGAACAGGGCAAAAGACATTAAAAAACGAGCACAAAATATCTCGTTAAAAAATGTCGATTTTGAACACCCTACCCACCGGGGCTAATCCGTCCCGCCAACACGCGCTGTCATATGCCGTCCCCGTTCGGGGCTGTGCCATGAATTATGCGGCGGGCTATGGCTTCACCAGCACGCGGCACAGGTTGCGCTGCAACACGTGGGCGTCGAGCACCGACATCTCGCTGTCCATGATGGCGAAGGCCAGCAGATGGCCGTTGGGTGCCTCGCAGTAGCCGGCCAGCGTGCTTATGCCGTAGGGGTGCGACAGGGTGCCCGTCTTCACACGCAGGCGGCCGCGCACATCGGCTGAGGAGAGCAGGCGGCCCGCCGTGCCGTCGACACCCGCCACCGACAGATAGCGCCACAGCTTGTCGAAGATGGCCTTGTCGGCATATCCATACCGGAGGATGCCCACCAGCGCATGGGCCGACAGGCGGTTGTAACGGCAGAGGCCGCATCCGTCGTGCACCACCAGCGAGCCGTTGGTCTCACCGAGGTCTTCGCGCAGAAACTTCTTCAGGTAGGTCACGCCGTTGGCCTGCACCGAGTCGGCGCCGCCCACATGCTGGCCGATGGTGTAGAGCATGGCCGTGGCGCGCGTGTTGCTGCTGTTTTTCCACATCCGCTCCACCACACGGTCGAGCGTGCGCAGGCAGTGGGCCACGCGGCGGCAGCCCTGCGGCTTGCGGCCGGTCACGGCCTGTGCGTCGGCCACGCGGATGCCCTGCGCCCTGATGGCTGCCACCAGCGCACGCCCCACACGGGCAGATCCCTGGTAGAGCAGGCCATACTTAGACCGCTCCAGGTCCCACGGATACCAGTGGGCCTCGGCCTTCACCGGCTCGTCGATCAGCAGGTCGAGCACGATCTTGCCGTCGATCTGCCTCACGCCGCTCTGCTTCAGGCGGACGGCCAGCGCCCGCAGGTCGTCGGCAGAGAACACGGGGTCGGCGCTGCCCTTGAGGATGAGCTGGCCGCTGACCACACCGTTGTGGATGCCACCCTTCACATAGAGCGAGGTGACGTAGTTGTATTTGGTGCCGAGCAGGTGGTATCCGGCCACACCCGACAGCAGTTTCATGCACGAGGCGGAGGGCAGCGGCTCGTTCTCGTTGTAGGCATACACGGGGCGGTCGGCCGTCAGGTCGTAGACGCTCAGGCTGAAGTGGCCGCTGACACGCGGCTTGTGGGCAAACGCATCGAGGCGCTGGCGCAGACCGGCGTCAATGGGTATCGAGGGTGCCTGCTTGGTCGTGGCTGGCTTCTCGGGCTGCTGCGGCTTGTCCTTGCCGCACCCTGTGAGAAGGGGCATGGTGGCAGCGGTGAGCAATGCGGCAAACACGGTATGGCGGCAACGGGAGGTAAGGATATTCATTCGGTAGGAAAAAAAATAGGGTTGTGGTGGGTTAAAGAGATGCTGCCCGCACGCGCCAGATGCCGCGCAGGGCTACATTGTTGTTGCAAATGTAGCATTTTCCCGTCTATAAAACAAATGTTTCGGCGGTTTTTCGTAACTTTGCCTTCATATAAAAAATGTAAACACATGAAATCTTTCATCGCAACATTATCCATGGGGTGCCTGCTGACCCTGGGCACCACAACGCTTAACGCCATGAACAGCAAAGAGAAAACCGTCAACCTGAAGATTGTAGAGACCACCGACGTACACGGATGCTTCTTCCCCTACGACTTCATCGGACAGAAGGCAAAGGGCGGGTCGATGGCGCGCGTCACCACCTACCTGCGCCAGCTGCGCCGTGAGCATGGCGACCACGTCATTCTGCTCGACAACGGCGACATCCTGCAGGGACAGCCCGTGAGCTATTTCTCCAACTATGTGGACACCACGCAGGCCAACATTGCCGCACAGGTCACCAACTATATGGGCTACGACGCACAGACCGTGGGCAACCACGACATCGAGACCGGCCACCGCGTCTACGACCAGTGGATCGCCAGCACCGCCTGCCCGGTGCTCGGGGCCAACATCACCGCCACCGCCACCGGCAACCCCTATCTCAAGCCCTACACCATCATCGAGCGCGACGGCGTGCGCATCGCCATCATCGGTCTCATCACCCCTGCCATCCCCAACTGGCTGGGCGAGAGCCTCTGGAGCGGCCTCCACTTCGAGGAGATGGTGGGCGCTGCACGCCGCTGGATGCGCGTGGTGAGAGAGGATGAGAAGGCCGACGTGGTCATAGGTCTCTTCCACTCGGGCCGCGAGGGCGGCATCATCACACCCGAATATCAGGAGGATGCCTCGCTGGCCGTGGCTCGTGAGGTGCCCGGCTTCGACGTGGTGTTCTTCGGCCACGACCACACGCGCTTCGACGCCACCGTGACCAACACCGCCGGACAGCAGGTGCCCTGCCTCAACCCCGCCAACAACGCCATGGCTGTAGCCGAGGCCGACCTGCAACTGGTCAAGAAGAAGGGCAAGTGGTCCGTCAGCTCGTGCGAGCACAAGCTCGTCGATGTGGCCCGCCTCGAGGCCGACGCCGACTATGTGGAGCACTTCGCTGCCTACAACGAGGCTGTCAAGGCGTTTGCCGACCGTGAGATCGGCGTGTTCGAGAACACCATCTCCACACGCGACTGCTATTTTGGCAACTCGGCCTTCAACGACCTCATCCTCAACCTCGAGCTCGCCATCTCCGGCGCCGAGATAGCGTTCAACGCGCCCGTGTCGTTCGACGTGGCCATCAACAAGGGTCCTGTGCGCGTGGCCAACATGTTCAGCCTCTACAAGTATGAGAACCAGCTCTTCGTGATGATGCTCTCCGGCGAGGAGATACGCAAGGCGCTCGAGATGAGCTACGACCTCTGGACCAACACCATGACCTCGCCCGACGACCACCTGCTGCTCCTCGACAGCCGCACGCAGGGCGACCAGCAGCGCCTCGGCTTCAAGAACTTCTCGTTCAACTTCGACTCGGCAGCGGGCATCGACTATGAGGTGGATGTCACACGCCCTGCCGGACAGAAGGTGCGCGTGCTGCAGATGTCCGACGGCACACCCTTCGACGAGCAGAAGATGTATCGCGTGGCTGTCAACAGCTATCGGGCCAACGGCGGCGGCGAACTGCTCACCCTCGGCGCAGGCATCCCCAAGGACAGCCTCGACAGCCGCATCGTGTGGCGCTCCGAACACGACCTTCGCCACTATCTCATGCAGGAGATCAAGCGCATGGGCACCCTCGACCCCAAGCCCAACCACAACTGGCGCTTCGTGCCCGAAGAGTGGGTAAAGCCCGCTGCTGAGCGCGACCGCCAGCTGCTGTTCCACTAAAGGGCGTGCTTCTCGCGTTCGGGGTGTCGGCCGGCTCCGCCCAGGGCCCTTGGGTGGAGCGGCCGTCCCCGGCTGCATGCTGCGTTACAAAGATAACACTTTTCTGCGGTTCTGCCAAATGGCCACGCCCTCTGCGCTAGGGTGTTCAAAATCCATAAAAAACAGTGCATGATTTTCAAGCGAATAATTAGC
>CAVAXH010000194.1:0-3711 GCA_963592505.1 Bacteroidaceae bacterium | reverse complement strand
TTGCTTTGTCTTTTGTTAGGTTAAACGTAACATATCATCTCGCTATGTACACCGTACGCACATACTTCGATGTGTGCGTCAGCGCAGCCAGTTCCAGCCAAATATGGTACTCCCCATTTTTTTGATTGGCGTGCGGCATAAACCGTCGCGTCTCTGTCTTGGCTTTGCAAAGATAGTCATTTTTCTTGTCCGTACAAATTCCATGACGGCTATTATGCCACGCCGTTATATATTTAACGGAAGAACCGCGCCGTGGCCGGCGGCCTGCGCCTTCTGTGCCATCTGTTGACTTCTGCACGGGCCGGCCGCCGGCGGCCTTCACTTCACGATGAGCCATGCGGCTTCACCGAGGGGTCGGCGCTTGAGGAGGTTCATCACGCGGGCAAGGGCCTCCTGCGAGTTGTCCACGCGGCCGGGCGTGAGGTTGTCGCCGGGCAGTATGCAGCCGCGTGTGTCGGCAGCGGTGTTGCCCGCGTGGATGCGGATGGCCGTGAAATTGGGCACGCCCACCACGAGGGGCAGCCAGCGGCCGAAGCGCTTCGACAGCGTGACCACCAGGGGGTAGCGCCCCTCGGGGATGGCGCTGCGGCCCCGGACCTTCTGGGCCCCGTGGGCAAAGTCGCGCCACTGGGGTTCGAGCGTGTCGCAGATGCGGTGGCCGTTCATCGTGAGGCGGCCGATGGTGTAGCCCTTCTTGCGGGCTATGCGGGTAAGGGTGATTTCCATAGTATAGAGATGTTTAAGAGGTTGATGATTATGTGAAGGTGTCTTAATGTAACATGTAACATGTAACATGTAACATTTTAGTTGTGGGCTTTCTTTTATATGTTTCGGTAAGTCTCTGTGCGTGTGTGCTTTATGTCACGAAATGATCTTCCTGTATTTTCCTTTTTCAATTTTTTCAACCCATCGCTGACTAAGCCAGCGTGAAATAATAACCCGCATCGCACTTGAACTGAAACCATTTCCCTTTCGCTGCTGCAAATCTGCTGCAGAAAATACGGGCGGCAACTCATCAAACACATATTTGTTCTTTCCGCGCCGCTGGCATTGTGCCGAAGCCTCGTATTCCTTCTCGAGCAGTTCTCCGAAGGACCCTATCTGTCCGTTGAGCGTGAGCTGGCAGACGGTGAGGGCAAAGTCCACGGTGGCCTTCGATTCGCGTTCGTCGCCGGCCAGCAGGTGGCACACCACGCCGCAGCGGAAGCCGATGACGGCGGCACGCTTGCGGTAGGTGTCCTTCACGTGGTCGATGTCCTTGGCGGCCTCCAGTCGCTTCTCCTCCACCCACTGGCCGATGGCGCGGCGCAGGCGCGGCGTGTCTATGTGGCCTGTGGCCGAGCGCAGGCGCGTCACGCCCTGGTCGATGGCCTCCTCGTCGGCTGCCGAGCGCTGGCGGTAGCGGGGCATGGGAGCAAACGAGTTGTCGGGCATGTCGGCCACGATGACGCGCGACGACAGGCCGTTCTCGATGTTGTCGGCGCGGAAGCAGCGGCGCATGGCCCCGTAGGTGCCGAGCATGGTCCAGTTGTAGGCCACCGACACCACGCCGCTCTCTGCCTGGTCGGAGTTGTAGTCCTGTCCCCACTCGCCGTGGTCGAAGGCCAGACGATAGATGTCATACTTCGACGACCATGAGCCCGCGCCGTTGGTCTTGCGCAGCGTGTCGAGTTCCTCGCCGAAGGAGAACAGCGTGTGGTCGCGGGCATACTTCAGTCGGCGCAGCAGGGTGCTGCAGCTCACCGTCACGGGCAACACGCGTATCAGCACCTGCGGGTCCTCCGGCGCCTTCTCGTTGGCCTTGCGAGCCTTGCGCTTCGCCTTCCACTCGTCCTCGCGTCGGCGGGCATCGGCATCCTCGCGGTCGAGCTGCCGCTTCCACAGGTCCACCACCGTCTTGCAGACGCTCTTGCCCGATGCCTGCTCGCCCAGCACCATCGTCATGAGGGCCAGGCGCTGCGGCGTGCCGTCGCAGTAGGTCACGCTCACGCCGTCGGCACAGGCGGCGGCGATGGGCATCAGCGAGGCGATGACGGGCCAGTGCATGCCCTCGGGCACGCCCTTCAGCGAGGCTCTGAGGGCCGGCGGCAACTGGCGCAGACGGAAGGGGCTGGCGGCGGTCTTGTCGGCAGCGGCCGCGGAGCCATCCTCGTCGTCATCGTCGGTCTCCTCGTCGTCGTCAGCCTCGTCATTGGCCTCGTCGGTGGCGGCGCTGATGGCCTGCTGCAGCGTGCGTGTGAGGCCACGCGGCGGCTCCTTGCATGCCGAGGCCACGATCTGCTGCATCTCCTGCGCCGACAGACCATAGGCGGGCATGATGGCCAGCAGCGCCTGCGGCGAGTTGTCGCAGATGGCCCGGAGGGCCACGGCCAGCTGGTGCAGGCGCACGTTGCGCTCGCCGTGCTGCGGCTCGCCTCCGCTGAGGCGAAACCAGTGGCGGATGATGGCCGTGTAGGGCACGCCCTTGAAGGTGGTGAGCGCCGGGTCGGTGGTCGGCGTGGCTGCGGTCTGCTCGGGGTAGGCGGCCGTGGTGGCGGTCGCGGTGGTGGCCATGGCCACTTGCGGCGTGGTGGCGGTCTGCACGAGGGGTGCGGCCTCGGCGGTGAAGATGCGGTCGTCGAGGAAGAGCAGGTCGGAGGGCTCGGCGCTGGTGGTGAAGAACACGCGGGTGATGTCCTTGGCTGCCGGGTCGTAGGGCGTGCCGATGACGGTGGAGGCCCAGTCGAGGTTCTGCTCCTGCGAGAGGTCCTGCCGGCGTGTGAACACGAGGTGGAAGCCCTTGTCGCGTGCGCTGCGCTCGAGCATCAGCAGGCCCAGCTCGTCCTTGGCGTCGAGGATGCGGCGCGGCGTCTGCTCCATGAGGTCGCGGAAGTCGGGCGCCGTGGGGTCGAAGTCGATGTCCATGCCCACCGTGGTGGAGGGCTGCTGGCATCCGCGCAGCAGATGGTCGGGGCCGGGCAGACACGAGTAGTTCATCTGCACGAGGCGGTGCTTGGCCTGGTCGTTGCCGGCGCGGGCCTGCTGCAGGTTGGCCAGCTGCACGGGCGACTGGCGCAGAGCCAGATATTGCTGACGGGAGGTGACGGGGCGGGCCACCTTGTGGCCCTGTTCGGTGGTAATATGAAGTACACTCATGGTGGTGGTTTGTTTTGTTGGTGTGAGAAATATGTGTGTTTCTTGATTTGTTTTGTTGAGGGGGCATGTGGCTGCCCCCGTTGTTCTTTTTATCGCTTCATCTGCCACAGGCGTATGGCATCCACGGCCTGCTTGGCCTCGGTGAGGATGGTGTCGGCTATGCACACCTGCTCCTCAGGGCTCACGGAGAGATAGACGCGGATGTCGCCGCTCTGCGTCTGGCTGGCGCGGCCGTGTGCGAGCTTGCAGATGCAGGTGGTGTTGGCGCGGCTCGAGGGCTGCGGCACGAAGTCGAAGGTGCCGTCGGTCATCTGCTGGGCCACACCGCGCATGCGGCGCTGGCGCGGCACGCTGTCGGGAGCGGGGTCGAGGGGCGTGAAGAGGAAGTAGCCGGGCTCGTCGTAGAAGGCTACGCCCTCTATCTGCATGTGGCTGACGGTCTGTGTCTCAACGGTGGTGGTGGTGATCTTTTTTTCCATGATGTCAATGTGTTTTTCGTGGTTCAATAAAAGTGTGTTTTTCGTGGTTGGAGGGGTGCGTCCTGTGGCCCGGGGCTGCGGGCGGTCAGTTGGCGAT
>CAVAXH010000193.1:0-3719 GCA_963592505.1 Bacteroidaceae bacterium | reverse complement strand
GCTAATTATTCGCTTGAAAATCATGCACTGTTTTTTATGAATTTTGAACACCCTGCCCACAGCCGTGAACCGGCGGCGGGGGAGGCTACTGCCGCTTCTGCGTGTTGGGCAAGAACACGGCTATCATGCCCAGCAGCGGCAAGAAGGCGCTCACCTGGAAGATAAACTCGATGCTCGTCTTGTCGGCCAGCCATCCGAAGAAGGCCGACCCCAGGCCGCCCAGGCCAAACATCAGCCCGAAGAACACGCCGGCTATCATGCCCGTCTTGTCGGGCATCAGGTCGGTGGCATACACCACGATCGACGAGAACGCCGACGCGATGACGAGGCCGGCAAAGAAGGCGCAGACAAGCGTCAGCGCCAGTCCCATGTGGGGCATCAGCATGGCAAACGGCGCTGCGCCGAGGATGGAAAACCAGATGACATACTTGCGGCCGAAGCGGTCGCCAAACAGGCCGCCCGCCACCGTGCCGATGGCGAAAGCTGCCAGATAGACAAAGAGGCACACCTGCGACGAGCGGACGCTCATGCCAAACTTGTCTATCAGGAAAAACGTGAAATAGTTGGTGATGCAGGCCGTGTAGAAATACTTGGAGAACATCAGCAGCACCAGTATCAGCAGTGCCATGTGCTTGGCACGCCGCGAGATGGCGGTGTTGAGCAGCGGCTGGCGCTGCGGGTGCGTGGTGACATACTGCATGCGCACCTTATACCACTTGCCCAGCCGCAGCATGAGGAGCGCCGCCGCCAGTGCCGCCAGCGCAAACCACGAGATGGCCCACTGGCCGAAAGGCAGCACGATGAGCGCTGCCAGCAGCGGGCCCACGGCCTGGCCGCCGTTGCCGCCCACCTGAAAGATCGACTGGGCCAGGCTCTTCTTGCCGCCCGAGGCCATCTGTGCCACGCGCGACGCGGTGGGGTGGAACACCGACGAGCCGAGCCCCACCACGCTGACCGCCAGCAGTATCAGCGCAAAGTTGCCGGCGAAGGCCAGCAGCAACAGGCCGGCCAGCGTGAAGCACATGCCGGCCGACAGGGCATAGGGGCGCGGGTGGCGGTCGGCATACAGGCCGGTGAAGGGCTGCAGGATGGAGGATGTCATCTGGAAGACAAAGGTGATGATGCCTATCTGGGCAAACGAGAAGTCGAACTTGTCTTTCACTATCGGATAGATCGACGGGATGATCGACTGGATCATGTCGTTGAGAAAGTGGGAGATGCTGCAGATGATGAGCATCGAGAAGACCGTACCCTCGGTCATCGTGGGGTTGCCCACGATTTTCTTGCCTAATTCTTTCAGTGCCATATTGGGTTGCTTGTGGTTGGTGCACCGTGTGCGGCAGCCCGTCAGAGGGGCGGCCGGCGGCGGTAGCCGTGTGCAAAGGTATGCAGTTTTTGGCACATACAGGCTCTGTTCTCGGATTTTATATGTACTTTTGCCGACGGAACAGGATTCGGAACATTTCAAAACACTATAAGTTGCACTAACGAATATGAACAAACTGAAAAGCCTGCTGGGCTTCGACCCCCAGCAGATGACGGTGAAGACCGAACTGATAGCGGGCATCACCACCTTTCTCACCATGTGTTACGTCCTTGCCGTCAATCCCTCCATCCTTTCCACCACGGGCATGGACAAAGGCGCACTCTTCACCAGCACCGCCCTGGCGGCCGCCATCGCCACCCTGCTGCTGGCCTTCATGGCCAAGCTGCCGTTTGCACAGGCTCCCAGCATGGGTCTCAATGCCTTCTTCGCCTTCACGCTCTGCCAGGCCATGCACCTCACGTGGCAGCAGTCGCTGGCCATCCTGCTCATCGAGGGCGTGATATTCCTGCTGATCACATTTCTCAATATCCGCGACAAGATCCTGGAG
Organism: Bacteroidaceae bacterium; assembly: GCA_963592505.1. Taxonomy (GTDB): domain Bacteria; phylum Bacteroidota; class Bacteroidia; order Bacteroidales; family Bacteroidaceae; genus Prevotella. Next base: position 1,845 of record CAVAXH010000193.1, on the reverse strand, counting down.
TGCATCCCCACCAACCTGCGCTATGCCATCTCGGCCGGCATCGGCATGTTCATCGCGTTCATCGGTCTGAAGAATGCCGGCATCGTGGTGTCCGACCCCTCGACGTATGTGCACCTCGGCAAGTTCAACGCCGTGTGTCTGCTCGGCATCTTCTCCATCGTGGTGAGCAGCGTGCTCATGGTCAAGAACGTCAGGGGCTCGCTCTTCATCGGCATCCTCCTCTCCACGCTCCTCGGCATCCCGATGGGCGTGACCGAGATCCCCGACGGCTGGATGCCCCTGTCGGCACCCCACAGCATAGCCCCCATCTTCTGCCAGTTTGACTTCACCGGGTTCTTCACGCCGCGCACCATCATGGTGATCTTCTCGCTGCTGCTCATCAACATCTTCGACACGCTCGGCACACTGGTGGGTCTGGCCGAGAAGACCGGCATCGTGAAGCCCGACGGCTCCATCCCCCGCATGAAGGAGGCCATGATGAGCGATGCCGTGGGCACCACGTGCGGTGCGGTGCTCGGCAGTTCCACCATCACCACTTATATAGAGAGTGCATCGGGCATTGCCGAGGGCGGCCGCTCGGGTCTCACCTCGTTCTTTGTGGGCATGCTCTTCCTGGTGTCCATCTTCCTGGCCCCCATCTTCCTGCTCATCCCCAGCGCAGCCACCAGCGGCGCCCTGGTCATGGTGGGCGTGCTGATGGTCGACTCGTTCAAGAAGATCAACCTCGAGGATGTGTCGGAGGCCTTCCCCGCCTTCATCACCATGATCACCATGGTGCTCTGCTACTCCATCGCCGACGGCATCTGCCTCGGCATCCTGAGCTATGTGCTCATCAAGCTGCTCACAGGCAAGACGAAGGACCTCAACCCCACACTCTACATCCTCGCCGTGCTCTTCATCATCAACTATGCCTTAGAATAACACACAATCATGACACACTTCATCAACAACCTCCTGAAAGGAGGTCTTGTGGCTGCCGCCCTGCTCGTGGCCACCGTGGCCAAGGCGCAGGTCAACGCCCAGCTGTTCTACGATTTCGGTTCCGACCGAGAGTTTGCCACCCTCACCCTCGAGATGTTCAAGGGTGACAAGTGGGGTAACACCTATTTCTTCGTAGACCACGACTTCAACTACGACCAGCACGTGGCCGGCCCTAACCTGGCTCAGGGAGGCACCTACACCGAGATTTCGCGTGCCTTCAACTTCTGGCAGAACAGTCCGCTGAAGGCCTGGAGCCTGCACGCCGAGTACAACGGCGGCATCACCCGCAGCTACCCCATCAACAATGCGTGGCTCTTCGGTGTGGAGTATTTCCTGCACGATGCCTCCTTCCGCAACACCCTCACCCTGCAGGCCCTCTACAAGACCATTGCCAAGAGCGACCAGCGCGTGCCCATGCAGCTCACGGCCGTCTGGACTTGCAACGACCTGTTTGGCGTGAAAGGCCTGAAGTTTGACGGCTTCGCCGACTTCTGGTGGGAGACCCACAACGTAGACTATAAGGCCGACGGCTCGTGCGACGTGGCCCACACCGTGTTTACCACCGAACCGCAGCTGTGGTATCGCGTGGGACAACACTTCGGATGCGACAACCTCAGCGTTGGCGGCGAGGTAGAGCTGTCCACCAACTTCGGCTCCACAGGCGGCTTCAAGTGTCGTCCGTGCCTTGGCGCCAAGTGGGAGTTCTGACGACACCCCCGCACATCATCCGCCTTCTGCACCACCGACATCCCAGGCAACACGCTGTTGTCTGGGATGTCGCCGTTTCAGCTAGGGTGTTCAAAATCCATAAAAAACAGCGCATGAATTTCAATCGGATAATTAGCATAACTCATTGAGTATCTG
>CAVAXH010000192.1:0-3787 GCA_963592505.1 Bacteroidaceae bacterium | reverse complement strand
ACCATGGTGCTCAACAAGGATGGCGACGTGGCTTTCCTCTTCGAGGAGGACCTCACGACTCTGGGCACGGGCACGGCCTACAACATCAAGTTCCAGACCTTCCCGCTCTCGACCATCACCTCGGGCAAGTACTCTTACAGCCACAACCGCTCGAGCAGCGCCTACCAGCCCACGTCGGACCCTAACTGGAACGACGTGGCCGACCCAGTAACCGCACCCTCGTTCGACATCAAGGCCGGCACCTACACCGAGGAGCAGACAGTGAACATCACCGTCCCTACCGGCACCACCGTCTACTACACCACCGACGGCACCGCACCCTCGGCTACCAACGGCACCAAGTATGAGTCGCCCATCACCATCAGCAAGACTACCACGCTGAAGGCTGTGGCCGTAGACGCCGACGGCAACGAGAGCGACATCGTCTCGGCCCGCTACCGCATCAGCGACGGCAGCGAACTGCCCACCACGGGCGTCACTGTCAGTCTCGACAAGGCATCGGTGACCTCGCTGCAGTCGGGCACTACAACTGGCAGCTACTTCGCTATGCTGCGCCACAACGTCAGCCCCGTGCAGGTGCTCACCTCTAACAGCAGCACGCTCAACAGCTATGGTCTGCTCGCGACCTGCCAAAACGACATGACCTTCACCAACGACCTGCTGACGGTGGCCACCAGCTCATCGACCAATAACACCTACGTGCAGGTGGTGGCTCCCAAGGGCTACCGCTTCACGGGCTATAAGATGGAGTTCGACACCAGCAACAGCAACGCTAGCGCTCCCGTCACGCAGTACACCTACGGTGCCTCAGGCAGCACCACTGATGGCGAATCGACCACCGTCAGCAGCGACACTTGGAGTCAGACACTCGACAATGGCACCAACGTGCTCTTCTTCCGCATGTGCGATGGCACAAGCAACAAAGTGACTCTGAAGTCGTTCACCGTGACTTACGTCATCGACCAGCCGTTTGATGTCACCGTGCCCAGCACCAGCGGCACCATGGCCGTAAGCACCGGCGTCGTAGACCCCGGCGAGTTCACAACCAACGGCAATGTGACCTTCAGCCAAACGAATCTGACCGACGTGCAGACCGTCAGCGTGGTCAACGAATCGGGCACCGAGCAGACAACAGTCACCACCAGCGACGGCACAAAGTATCTGGCACTGGAGAATGGCGACTACTATGTGGAGGCTCCTGCCAAGTTCCGCATCACCGGCGCCACTTTAGGCTTGAAGCTCGGCACTGCTACCACGACCACCGCTACCATCGGCTCCACTGTGAGCTCGACTCCATCAGCTGGCACCTACACCTATGTCGTTGGTGACGGCAACGGCAATTATATGAAGCTCAACGGCAGTACCATCGAGAACACAACCAACGTTGCAGAGGCCACGCAGTGGACGGTGACGGTCACTAGCGAAACTACAACGTCGGGCTGGGGCTGGGGGCAGACGACAACCACTACCACAAAATGTACACTGCAGAGCAATGGCTACTACATCTCACTCATCAGCAACGCTCTCACCGTTAGCACCAGCAACAGCCTTGGCAACTGGCTTTGGGACTCGACGAACAAGTGTCTGAAAGGGTCGTCGTCTTCATCTAACCCCAACTATATAGTCTACAGCAACAACGCATGGGGCCTCAGCGCCAATGCCTCTGGCCTTAATAAACTGATTGCGGTAAACACCACAACCACCACGGTACAAGGCTCCGACTTCACTGCCATGGTCTACAATCGCAACAACGAAGGCACCAACAAGTCGGCTTCGCTGACAAGCAGCAACAGCACCGCAAGCATCGAGGTGACCGACTACAACAACGACGCTGTCCACTTCAACATCGACGGCCTGACCTCGGGCAACGCCCTCGTTGCCGTCACCCTGCAGCTCTTGCCGCTTAACCCCGAGGTGCAGCAGCTTCAGGTGGCTGCAAAGCAGACCAATGGCGTCACGGGCGCAAAGACGCTCACCACCGACAACTATACCGTCAACGGCGGCACCGCAGTGGAAATTTCCGTGCCCAAGAGCACCGAAGGCACCTACACCATCGTGGCTCGCAACGCCGAGAACGCCGAGCGCACACTGTGGTACACCGACGGCTCGCTCGACAACAACAGCGACAACACCGGTGGCTTCAGCAACTACTATCTCGCAGGCAGCACGGCCTACGGCACCGACGGCACGCTCAACACCAAGGCCACTCCTAACCCCGACGCACGCGTCAACGCCGACAAGCTGAGCACCACTGCCGTCGAGGCTACAAACATAGCCAGCATCACCAGCGGCAGCACCCTGCAATACAATACGATCTCTGCCGATGACCTCAATCTCACCGACGTCAGCGTGGCCGCTAATGCCGAGCAGAAGGTGTATGTGTATGTCGCCGACATGCCTACATGGAACATCATGCCCAGCACTGCAGCCTCGAAGAAGTCGCACATCGACTACCGCCGCTACACCGTCACGGTGAAGCCCGTGGAGACCGCGGTTATAGAGGAGATACCTGTGGTGAGCGTGACGAAGGTCTACGCCAACACCATGAAGAGCGCGCCCCACAAAACGTCGAGCACGCTGACCTACGACAAGACGCCCGACACCAACCACACCTACGTGGGACTCGCAGTGACGGCAAAGACCGAGGACGGCTCTGAACCCGCAGGCGTACTGAAGACCTCTGACATCATCAGCGCCATCAAGACGGCAATGAATACAGAAGCCTATGGCTTCGACGCCGCCAACCAGCTGCGCGGCATCCTCTATGTCGACATGAGCGGCCTCAGCCAAGTGACCGTCGACGACGCCACGGCATGGACCGCCTTCAACGATGCTACGGCCGACAACTGCCTCTACTTCGTACCCGCATCGTTTGAGAACAGCAGCGTCGCCAACACAATCGCCAAGAACGCCGACGACGAGACTGGCTTCAAGGCCATGACCGACGTCCGCGTCTACGACCAGCAGCCGTTCTTCTCGCCCTACGACTTCTCTACGGGCACCCACAGCGCACTCTACACCCGCGAGGGTACCGCCAACAACAGCGGTGCAGCCAAGGCTACGGTGGCTAACATGACGGCTGTGCTGCCATTCGACATCACGCTCGACTCCGACGGCACCATGACCGACGGCGACAACAACACCATCAAGTTCTACGACGTAGCGGGCTACGGTCAGCTCACAGCAGCAAGCACCTACGACAACAGCCACGGCCTGACATGGGCAGTGAAGATGGATGCGGTGAGCGACGGCACAGCGGCTGCCAACCAGCCCTACTATGTGGTGAACAGCACGTCGACGGGCTTCGACTTCAGCATTGCTTCCACCACGTTCCACAAGACTCCGACGGAGGCGCTTGCAGATCCCACCGAGGACAACTCTCTGACGCGCGCCAAAGGCGACTGGACGGCAGTTGGCTCTTACACCGGAGCCAGCATCGACATCGACAAGTATAAGTGGTACTTCGCAAAGGAGCTCTTCTGGAACTCTGGCCAGCTCACGACCTACTCCAACTTCGTCATCCGTCCGTTCCGCGCTTACCTTGTCACCTCCGACGAAGAGGCTGCCAACACGGTGGCATCGGCCAAGGTGGTATTCAACTGGAGCGACATCAGCACCGGCATCAGCGACATCAATGTCGCCCCGCAGGGTGACCTCACTGTGACCGCAGACCACGGCACACTGACGCTCACCGCCAATGCCGCCACCACTTATGCCGCCTACACCACTGCCGGACAACTCCTGGCACGTGGCACGCTGGCTCAGGGCGAAACGCGCACTCTCTGCG
>CAVAXH010000191.1:0-3814 GCA_963592505.1 Bacteroidaceae bacterium | reverse complement strand
CGGCCCGCATCGGCCTGGTGTCTGTCTGCATCCGCTTGTTGCGTGTGGCCCTGGCCAGGCAGGGCTGCGCTTGGGCAGGCATGGTCTGCGTGCGTCCTACTGCTCCTCCTTCAGTTTGGGGTTGTCGAGGTGGCGGTGTGCGTCGCGCTGGGTCTTCTTCTCTATGCTCTTCTGCAGTGCCTCGGTGAGGTCCACGCCTGTCTGGTTGGCCAGGCAGCAGAGCACCCACAGGATGTCGGCCATTTCCTCCGCGAGGTTGTCTTTCTCGCCCGCCTTGAAACTCTGGTCGCCATACTTGCGGGCCATCACACGAGCCAGCTCGCCCACCTCTTCGGTCAGCACGGCCATGTTGGTGAGTTCCGAGAAATAGCGTACGCCGTAGGTCTTTATCCACTGGTCAACGGCTTTCTGGGCTTCTTCGATTGTCATGTGTGCAAATTTACATAATTTCCATTAGTATCGCTCATTATTTCTGCCATTTTTGTTGTGTCGGCTGCTTACTGCGACGAATTGTCGAACGCCGTGCTGCGCTCTTTTGACGCTTTGGCGGGTATCTGGTAAGCATCTTGTTGTGTGCAGCAGCACGCGTATCAATCGTTATGGTTTAGTCCTAAGCCTCCGGCACTCCAGTCCTTAGCCTCCAAAACTGCAGTCCTTCGGCCTTAACACTGCAGTCCTTCGGCCCTTGGGACTCGAGTGTTAGCGCCTTAGGACTCGAGTGTTAGCGCCTTGGGACTCGAGTCCTAGGGCCTTTTTCTTGTCCCATTCGATATCTGGTGAAACAAGGGCGCTGTGCGCCTGCTCCGGAGCGCCTCGTTGTCGATGACTTGTTTGCTCTCTATCGAGCATTCGTAGGCAGACTCTTGCTTTTGCGCTACGGGCCTTCTGGTAGCTTTTGCTTTGTCGGCTTCCGTCGGCATCTTTTGATGGGCTTAAAACGGCCGAAATGGCTTCCTGGGCGGTTTTTTCTTCTCCTGTTGCCCTACGGTACGCCTTGTGATGCTTGGGCAGATGCGCCTATTCCTTGTTTTTCGTGTCCATGCAGATGGTGGTCGGGCCGTCGTTGGTGAGGCTCACCTCCATCATGGCTCCAAACTCGCCCGTGCCGATGGGCTTGCCGAGGGCATCGGCCAGCGCCGCGCAGAACTCCTCGTAGAGGGGGATGGATATGGAGTGGGGGGCGGCACGCAGCCAACTGGGCCGGTTGCCTTTCTTGTAGCTGGCCATCAGCGTGAACTGCGACACCACGAGGATCTCGCCGTCTATGTCCTTGATGCTCAGGTTCATGACGCCTTCTGCATCATCGAAGATGCGCAGGCCAATGATCTTGCGCACCAGCCACTGTATGTCGTCGGTGGTGTCGCTGCTCTCTATGCCGAGCAAAATCATGTAGCCACGGCCGATGCGCGACTTCTCTTTTCCGCTTATCGACACAGCGGCCTGGCTTACGCGTTGTATTACTACTCTCATAATCTTTATGTCGTTATTGTTTTTGCTATAGATGTGTTAATGGTCTGTCGCAGAACGGTTTACGTCTTCCTTGCCGGCCTCCGGATGAAAATGGCTGTAGAGCGCCTGTGCCTTGGCCGGACCGATGGCGGTAGCAATCTGCTCGAGGGTTGCGCCCTTGATGTTCTTCACCGTGCGGAATGCTTTCAGCAGCTGGTCGCGCGTCTTGGGACCGATGCCGCTGATGTCGTCGAGCTCGGAGTGGAGGGCATGCTTGGAGCGCTTGTCGCGGTGGAAGGTGATGGCGTAGCGGTGCACCTCGTCTTGTATCTGTGTGAGCACGCGGAAGAGCTCGCTGTCTGCCTTCAGCCCTATCACCACGGGCGGGAAGCCAAAGAGCAGTTCGTTGGTGCGGTGGCGGTCGTCCTTGGCCAGTCCGGCGATGGGGATGGTGAGGTGCAGCTCGTCTTCCACCACTTGGCGCACCACCTCCATCTGTCCACGTCCGCCGTCGGTGATGATGAGGTCGGGCAGGGGGCTGCCCTCTTCCTGCATGCGGCTGTAGCGGCGCCGCACCACCTCCTGCATGGAGGCATAGTCGTCGGGTCCTGTGACGGTCTTGATGTTATACTTGCGGTAGTCCTTGCGCGAGGGCTTCATGCCCTTGTAGACGATGCACCCTGCTACGGCGTCGGTGCCCGAGATGTTCGAGTTGTCGAAACACTCTATCTGGTAGGGCATTTTCGCCAGGCCCAGTTTGGTCTGCAGCTCCTTCATCAGGCGTGTCTGCTTCTGCTCGGGGTTGAGCTTCTCGGCCTGCTTCAGGCGGTCGAACTTATACTGTTTGCCGTTCATCTCCGACAGCTCCAGCAGATGGTGCTTGTCGCCGCGCTGGGGCACAAAAAAGGTGGCCTCAGGCAGGTGCCACTCCATCTCAAACGGCACGATGATCTCACGGGCCTTCGACCCGAAGCGCTCGCGTATCTCGGGGATGGCGAGTGTCAGCAGGTCCTCGTCGGTCTCGTCGAGCTTGCGGTGGTATTCGTAGGTGAAACTCTGGTTGACGGTGCCGTTCATCACGTGCAGGTAGTTGACGTAGGCGTTGCGGTGCTGGTCGTCGTCCACGATGGTGAACACGTCTACGTCGTTGATGGTGTGGCTCACCACCTCGCTCTTCGACACAAACTCCTGCAGTAGCTGGTAGCGGATCTTCAGCGTCTGCGCCTCTTCAAACTTCAGTGCCTTGGCTTTCTCCATCATCTCGGCATAGAGGTGCTCCGACAGGGCGCGTGTGTTGCCCTTGAGCACCTCTTTGGCTTGCCGTATGTTCTCCTGATACTCCTCCCATGTCTGACGGCCTATGCAGCAGCCGTCGCAGTTGTGCAGGTGGTATTCCAGGCATGGCTTGTAGCGCCCAAGGGTCACTCCCTCGCGTGTCAGCGGCTGCTGGCAGCGCCGTGGCTTAAACAGCTTGTTGATGAGGTCGAGCACGTTGTTCATGGCCGTGATGTGGGGGTAGGGGCCATAGAAGGTGCCCGTCTTGCGGTTGATGTGGCGGGTCTTGAAGATGCGCGGGAAAAACTCGTTGGTGATGCAGATGCTCGGGTATGTCTTGCCGTCCTTGAGAAGCACGTTGTAGCGTGGGTTGTACTTCTTGATCAGCGAGTTCTCCAGCAGCAGTGCGTCTTCCTCGGTGTTGACCACGGTGTAGGTGATGTCTTGTATCTTCGACACGAGCACCATGGTCTTGTAGCGGTCCACCTCCTTGTGGAAGTAGCTCGACACGCGGTTCTTCAGATGTTTGGCCTTGCCCACGTAGATGATGTGCTGCGGGTCGGGTGCTTGCCCCGGCTCGCGGCGCTTGTCGTAGTATTGGTAGCTGCCCGGCTTCTGTGGCATGCTCAACACAATGTTCTTCAGATAGGCCAGCCGTGCCTCATTTTCTTCTTTGGTCATCGTGATGGAGGACGTTTGTCGTTTACGGTTTGTTGTGTGCTGCGTTTGGTCTTTCCCTTTTGTTTATTGGGGATGCAGATGCGTTTGTTTCACGTGGAACGTTTTTGTTGCGAAACCTGGCAGCTTTGCTTTACGCTGTGCAAATATAATGAAATATAAGTTGTTTGCCAATAATTGCCCCTTGTTTTTTGCGACATTTCTGCATCGCTTGTCTAACCTGCATCATTCATAGGGCATAGCCCCAACGGCGCGGCATGATAAAGCGTAGGGGGGCGGTACACGCCACATGCGAAGCCACAATGATGCGACATAACACAGCGCGGGGGTAGATGCACGCCGCATGCGAAGCCCCAACGGGTAGGGTGTTCAAAATCGACATATTTTAGCGAGGCGTTTTGTGCTCGTTTTA
>CAVAXH010000190.1:0-3968 GCA_963592505.1 Bacteroidaceae bacterium | reverse complement strand
TTAAAACGAGCACAAAACGCCTCGCTAAAATATGTCGATTTTGAACACCCTACCAAACGGGGCGACATAATACATTCGTTATACGTGTACGTTATGCCTTCCGTGGTTGTTTGCATTAGTGCCTTATGCACAATATCAATCTAAAAAAATCCGGAAACTTTAGCCAAGGGGCTGTTTCCGGATTTTTCGTGACAGGCACACAGCCTGCTGCGGAGTCTTCCTTACACGAAGTCCTCGCCCATTCGCAGTTGCGCCTCGTTGACATATTTGCGCACCAGCGCCGACGAGTCTTCTTTCTTGCAGATGAGCAGCACGTTGTCTTTCTCGGCCACGATGAAGTCTTCCAGACCGTTGATGACGCCCAGGCGGCCCTTGGGCAGCTTGATGATGTTGCCGCGGCAGTTGTCGAGCATCACCTCCGAGTCGATGACCACATTGTCCTCGTCGGTCTTGGGCAGCGCCTCATAGATGCCGTGCCACGTGCCCACGTCGGCCCAGCCGAAGTGGCACTCCATGACGCTCACGCGGTCCGACTTCTCCAGTATCCCCATGTCGACCGACAGGTTGGGGTAGGCCGTGAAGTGCTCCATGATGTGCTGTTCCTCCTCCTGTAGCGTGGCATTGTGGTCGAGGTCCTCGAGGCTGCGGAGCACCGGCGGCAGAAACTGCGAAAACTCAGTGCGCAGATGGTGCATGTTGGAGAGGAAGAGGCCCGTGTTCCAGAGAAACTCGCCGCTCTCCATGAACATCTGTGCAAACTCGCGGTCGGGCTTCTCGGTAAACGATTTCACCTTGTACACGTTGGCCTGCTGCGCCTCGCCCATCTGTATGTAGCCATAGCCCGGCTCGGGGCGCGTCGGCCTGATGCCCATGGTGAGGAACCGGTCGTTGTCGGCCACGAAGGCCAGTCCGTCGAGCATGTCGCGGCGGAAGGCATCCTCGTCGAACACGATCTGGTCGGACGGCACGGCAATCATGCAGGCGTCGGGGTCGACATGCGACAGCCGGTAGTTGGCCCATGCTAAGCTTGGCGCTGTGTTGCGGTGTATGGGCTCTGCCATGATGCGTTCGCGCGGCACCTCGGGCAGCTGTTCGTGCACGAGCTCCAGATAGTCGATGTTGGTATTTATAAAGATGTGTGTGGGGTCCACGATGCGGGCCATGCGGTCATAGGTCTGCTGCAGTTGTGTGCGGCCGGTGCCGAAGAAGTCGATGAACTGCTTGGGATACATCTCGCGGCTCCATGGCCACAGGCGGCGTCCTTTTCCGCCGGCAAGGATAAGGCAATAGTTATGGTCGACAGGTGTCATAGGCAAAGTATTGATCTGTGGTTTACATTGCGAATTTACAACATTAAAACGACACGGCAAACGTCTTTAGTATATATTTAAGGCTCTTTTTAATATTTTTACCAAAGCGCTTTTGCTGCAGATATCTTTTTGCTAACTTTGCACCACAAAACAACCAGTCATGACAAAGAAGCAGATACTCCTGATCAATGATATTTGCGGGTATGGCAAGGTGGCCACGGCGGCCATGCTGCCCATCCTCTCATATATGGGTCACTGCACCTACAACCTGCCGACGGCCATCGTGTCGAACACGCTCGACTATGGCAAGTTCAACATCCTCGACACCACCGACTACATCACCGGGGTCTTCCCCGTGTGGAAGGAGCTGGGCTTCCACTACGATGCCATTGCCACGGGCTTCATAGCCTCGGAGCGTCAGGCCGGCATCGTGTCGGCCTACTGCCGTGAGCAGGCCGCCATGGGCACCGTGGTCTTCGTGGACCCCATCATGGGCGATGAGGGCCGTCTCTACAACGGCGTGACCCCTGCCACCATACAGAGCATGAAGGAGATGATAGCCGTGGCCGACCTCATCTGCCCCAACCACACCGAGGCATGCTACCTCACCGGCACCGCCTATCGTCCCGAAGGCGTGAGCGGCGAGGAGGCCTGCCGGCTGCTCGACGGCCTGCGGGCCATCGGCACCAAGTCGGCGCTGATCACCTCGATCGTGGTCGACGGCCAGCCCAGCGTGGTGGGCTACAACCATCTCACGCAGCAATACTTCACGCTGCCCTACACCGAGATCCCCGTGCACTTCCCCGGCACGGGCGACATCTTCTCGGCAGTGCTCATAGGCCATCTGCTCGACGGCGACCGCCTCGAGCCTGCCACCCGCCAGGCCATGGATGCCGTCTACCGGCTCATCGACCTCAACAAAGACAATGAAGACAAGAACCGCGGCATTCCGCTCGAGAAACACCTGAACATACTCTGATGAACTGGTTGCATGCACTGTTTGCCACCCACTCGTCGGCCGAGTCGATGGTGGTCATCTCTCTCATCGTTGCCGTTGGCATGGCCTTGGGAAAGATCAAGGTGATGGGGGTCTCGCTGGGCGTGGCCTTCGTGTTCTTCGTGGGCATCCTGGCAGGCCATGTGGGGCTGGGCGTGGATGCCACGGTGCTGGGCTTTGCCGAGACCTTCGGCCTCTCCATGTTTGTCTATTGTCTGGGCCTGCATGTAGGCCCCAACCTCTTCGGCTCCATGCGCCATGAGGGCGTGGCCCTGAACCTGTGGAGCATGGCGGTCATCGTGGTCGGCACGCTGTTTGCCCTTGTGCTGGTGCCGCTGACCGGCATCAGCCTGCCCGACATGGTGGGTCTGCTCTGCGGTGCCACCACCAACACGCCGGCCCTCGGTGCTGCCACCCAGGCCCTCGACGTGCTCGGCCGGCCCTCCGACAGTGTGGCGCTGGCCACCGCCGTGACCTACCCGCTGGGTGTGGTGGGCGTCATCATTGCCATGATGCTCATGCGCAAGTGTTTTGTGAAGCCGTGCGACCTCGAGGTGAAGCCTCTCGCCGCCGACGACCACACCTATGTGGCACAGTTTATCGCCATGAACCCCGCCATTGCCGACAAGACCATAGCGCAGATAGCGCAGATGACCCATCTGAAATACATCATCTCACGCATCTGGCGTGGCGGACAGGTCATCGTGCCCGTGTCCACCACGGTCATCAAGGCCGGCGACTCGCTGCTCGTGGTGACCAACAAGGAGGACGAAGACGCCATGGTGGTGCTCTTCGGCAAGCAGGTGGAGAAAGACTGGAACGGCGAGCAGATCGACTGGAACGCCATCGACTCCAATGTCGAGAGCCGCATCTGTGTGGTGACCCGCACGGCCCTCAACGGCCGCCGTCTGGGCCAGCTGCAGCTGCGCCACACCTATGGTGTCAACGTCAGCCGTGTGCTGCGCGGCGACATCAAGCTCCTGGCCAGCGACGACCTGCGCCTGCAGTATGGCGACCGCGTCACGGTGGTGGGCCGCCATGAGGCGGTGAACAATGTGGAGAACTTCTTCGGCAACTCCGTCAAGACGCTTGAGAAGCCCAACCTCGGCAGCATCTTCCTCGGCATTGTGCTGGGCTTGCTGCTGGGTGCCATCCCCATCAGCCTGCCCGGCATGGAGTCGCCCATACGGCTCGGCATTGCCGGCGGTCCCATTGTCATGGGCATCATTGTGGGGGCGCTGGGCCCGCGCATGCACTTCATATCCTACACCACACGCTCTGCCTCGCTCATGCTCCGCACGCTGGGCCTGGCCATCTATCTGGCCTGTCTGGGCCTGTCGGCCGGCAAGGACTTCTTTGCCACGGTGGTGCGCCCCGAGGGTGCGCTGTGGTTGGGTGTGGGCCTGCTCATCACGGTGGTGCCGGTGGTCATCGTGGGTGTCATGGCGCTCCACCGCCACAAGTACGACTTCGGCACCGTGTGTGGCATCATCTGCGGCAGCATGGCCAACCCGATGGCCTTGGGCTATGCCAACGACACGCTCAAGGGCGACACGGCCAGCATCAGCTATGCGTCGGTCTATCCCCTTGGCATGTTTGTCAGGGTGGTGATAGCCCAGCTGCTCATCATGTTCTTCGTCAACTAGACGGGCTGCCCGGGG
>CAVAXH010000189.1:0-3975 GCA_963592505.1 Bacteroidaceae bacterium | reverse complement strand
GTGCTTAACTGTTTATCTCCACGAAGCGGCGGAAGGTGGCCAGCGCCTTGCCGGCGTCGAGGCTCTCGCGTGCGATGGCCATACACTCCTCGATGCTCTTCCGTCCGCCCTCGAGCACCTGTATGGCGAAGGCGGCGTTGGCCACCACGATGTTGGTCTGGGCGGGCAGCGCGGTGCCCTGCAGCACGGCGTCGAAGATCCGAGCGGCCTCCTCCTCGGTGGCACCGCCGCAGAGCTCCTCCGGACTGGCTATGGCGAAGCCCAGGTCGGCGGGCTTGAAGATGCGCTCATAGTGGTTGGTGGTGACCTTGAAGTCGCCGGTGAGCGATATCTCGTCGTAGCCGTCGATGCTGTTCACGATGCCATAGTCGATGCCCATGCGCTGGTAGACCTGCTGGTAGAGGCGCATCTGGTCGAGGTTGGCCACGCCGAGCAGCTGGCACTGGGGCTGCGAGGGGTTCACGAGGGGCCCGAGCAGGTTGAAGAAGGTGGGGAAGGGCAGGGCCTTGCGTGTGGCGCCCACAAACTTCATGGCGCGGGCGAAGAGCTGTGCGTGCAGGTAGACGATGCCACACTCGTCGAGCGACCGGTTGAGGCGGTCGGCATCGGCGGTGAACACCACGCCGTGGTTCTTGATGACGTTCGACGCGCCGCTGACCGATGTGGCCGAGAAGTTGCCGTGCTTGGCCACCTTGTATCCGGCGCCGGCGATGACGAAGCAGGCGGTGGTGGAGATGTTGAACGTGTTCTTGCGGTCGCCGCCGGTGCCCACCACGTCGATGTAGCGGTCGCAGCTGAGGGGCACGGGCACGCCCGTCTCGAGTATGCCGTCGCGGAAGCCCAGCAGCTCCTCCACGGTGATGCCGCGCATCTGTATGGCGGTGAGCAGTGCGGCTATCTCGGCATCGTTGAGCTCGCCCTGGGTGATGGCCACAAGCAGGTCTTTGGTCTCCTCGCGCTGCAGTTCCTCATGTCCCAGCAGTCGGTTGAAAATGTGTGTTACGTCCATAGTGCTTATGTTTTTTTGTTGTGTGTGTCTGTCGTTACGAAAAAAGGCCTGTCGTAAGAACGGCAGGCCTTTCGGTGTTATCTCCTTCGAGTATCCACACGGCTGAGCGACTCACGACTTCTTGAATCCTGAGCATCGCCACCACCAATATGTAGATACATGATTTGTCATTGTTGAGTTGTTGTTACGGCGGCAAAGTTACACAAAAACTTGTTATCTGCAAACAATTATGGCAAAAAAGTTATATTTTTCTTTCGATTTGTTTTTCCGGGCGTAGCGGGCGGGCGCGGAGATGATGTTTTTTTATTAACACCGGATGGCGCGGATGTCCGCCCGCGTGCGCCGCGCACGTCCGCCCTGTGTCACACGCGGCAGACGGGGCGGTCGCCCTCCACGAAGCCGATGACGTTGTCGCAGACGGTGCCGGCCATGATGAGGCGGGTGTGGCGCGTCTGTGTGCCGATGTGTGGCGTCATCACCACGTTGGGCATGTCGTAGAGCTCGGGCGAGGGATAGTCGCCGCCCTCAAAGACGTCGAGGCCGGCGGCGAGGATGGTGCCGTGGCGCAGGGCGGACACGAGGGCCTGCTCGTCGACGAGGGGTCCGCGCGCGGTGTTGACGAGGATGGCGGAGGGTTTCATCATCTGCAGCTCGCGTGCGCCGATGATGTGGTGGGTCTCCGGGGTGTAGGGCGCGTTGAGCGACACGAAGTCGGCCTCGCGGAGCAGCTCGTCCTTCTCGCGGTAGGCCACGTCGAGGCGCAGCTCCTCGTCGGGTGCGAGGCGGTGGCGGTTGTGGTAGACCACGCGCATGCCGCACGCCTGTGCCCTGACGGCCAGCGCGCGTCCTATGCGCCCCATGCCGATGATGCCGAGCGTCTGTCCGTCCACGGGCGCCCCGAGGTTCTCGAGCACGCCGATCTTCATCTGCTGTCGCTGTGTGCGCAGCATGCGGTCGCAGTCGGCTATGCGCCGTGCGGCGGCGAGGAGCAGTCCCAGTGCCAGGTTGGCGGTGGGTGCGGTGACGGGGTCGGGGGTGTTGGCCACGGTGATGCCGCGGCGGTGACACTCGTCCACATCGATGTTGTTGTAGCCCACGGCATAGTTGGCCACCAGGCGCAGGCGTGGTGCGCGGTCGAGCAGTGCGCGGTCCACGGGGAAGTCGAACATCGAGCAGAGCACGTCGTAGTCGCCGATCATGTTGCCGACCTCCTCGTAGGTGAAGTCGCGCCGGTCGGGCATCGTCACGTCGTAGCGTTGTTGCAGCGGTGCAAAGGCCTCGCGGAAGAGGTCGTAGGTGAAGAGTATGCGTGTCATGGTGTGTGTGTAGTGTGATTTCAATAAAAAGGATTAATGTAAGATTAACGAATGATTAACGGAGATTAATGTTAAACGTATAATCACCATTAATCGTCCGTTAATCATTCGTTAATCTTTATGCTTCATGTCCGACAAAAACCGTTGTGGCATTTATTGTCGGCTTTGCCCCCCACGGGGTCACTTCACGCCGGCGGTGGGGTCCCATCCCAGGGCGCTGGCACCGAGCACGGCGGCGTCGCTGCCGTCGAGGGCGCTGACGAGGAAGCGCGTGTGGCCCTTGTAGATCTTGAGCACGTGCTCGTTGTAGCTGCGCTCGAGGGGTTTCATGAGCAGGTCGCCGGCCTTGGTGAGACCACCGAAGAACACGAACGCCTCGGGCGACGAGAACGTGGCGAAGTTGGCACATGCCTCGCCGAGCATGCTGCCGGTCATCTCGTAGATGCTCAGGGCCAGCTCGTCGCCCTTGGCAGCGGCCAGCGACACGTCGAGCGAGGTGATGGCCTCGGGGTCGATGTCGCGCAGCGGCGACGGTGTGGAGGTGGTGGCGATGAGCTCGCGTGCGGAGCGTGCCACGCCGGTGGCCGAGCAGTAGGTCTCCAGGCATCCGCAGCGTCCGCATCCGCAGGGCCGTCCGCCCTCGTGGCGCACCACCATGTGTCCGAGCTCGCCGGCCAGACCGTCGCATCCGTAGACCATCTGTCCGTTGACCACGATGCCCGATCCCACGCCGGTGCCGAGGGTGATCATGATGAAGTTGCGCATGCCGCGTGCCACGCCGTAGGCCATCTCGCCCATGGCGGCGGCGTTGGCGTCGTTGGTGAGTCCCACGGGCAGTCCCTGCAGGCGGTCGGAGAACATCTGTGCGAGGGGCACGCTGTGGTCGTGTGCCCACGGCAGGTTGGGTGCGAAGTCGATGCTTCCGGTGTAGATGTTGCCGTTGGGTGCGCCGATGCCCATGCCCTGTATCTGTGCGAGTCCGCCCACCTGCTCTATGACGGGCATGAGGGCGCTGACGGCAGCGTCGACATAGTCGGTTTCGTTGGTGTAAGCCTTTGTCTTTATGGATGTGGTGGCCACGATGTGTCCGTCGCGGTCCACGATGCCGAAGACGGAGTTGGTGCCACCGAGGTCGAGTCCGATGACATAAGGTCGGGTGTTGTTGGTCTGTTGGGTCATGATGTTAAGGTTCTTGTTAGATAATGATGTTCGGTAAACGGTGATGTGGTGCGCTGGCCGCATGGCGGCCTGCACCGCTGCAAAGATAACAATTATCTCGGTGTGGCGCAAGCGTTTTGCACAACAATACGCCGATTTTTTTTGTTTCCGCCCGCGCCGTGTGCGGCCATCCTCTTGTCCGCTGCCCTCCTGCCTGCCGCCATGCAGCCCTCTCGCCTTAACACTCGGGTCCCATGGCCTTAACACTCGGGTCCTTCGGCCTTAACACTCTGGTCCCCCGGCCCTTGGGACCCGAGTGTTCGGGCTTTAGGACTCGAGTGTTAGGCCCTTAGGACTCGAGTGTTAAGGCTCTTAGGACCGTCCGTACAGCTGCAAGGTACGCTGCCCCCGCCGCGTTAGCTAGGGTGTTCAAAATCCGTAAAAAACAGTGCATGATTTTCAAGCGAATAATTAGCATAACTCATTGAATAT
>CAVAXH010000188.1:0-3975 GCA_963592505.1 Bacteroidaceae bacterium | reverse complement strand
TTGCAATTCGGCCAATAATTCGTATTTTCGCAGAAAATAACGGAACAGAAGGAACCATTGAAGATTGGGAAGTGAGATAAGGTGCAGACCCTCAATGCGGGGTAGTGTCCAAATGATTCTTCTTGTCTGACAGGCCATACCACAAGACAACCGCAAAGCACACCAGCGGGACGACAAACGAATAGTTGACGCTCGACAGGCCAAGCACTTCCGTCCGGGAGTCCATGATGGCCGCCTGTATGGGTGGAATCACACTGCCACCAAGGATGCTCATCACCAGTCCGGCACCGGCAAACTTCACATTGTCGTGCACACCCGTCAGTGCGAGGCCATAGATGGTGGGGAACATCAGGCTCATGCAGCCCGACACAGCCACGAGGCACCACAGTCCGACCCTGCCATCCACAAAGATGACACCCATCAGGCAGACGATGGCCGCAAACGACAGCAAGGCCAACAGGCGGCCGGCCGACACAAACTTAAGGAAATAGGTGCACACAAACCGGCCGACGGCAAACAGCGCCAGAGCCCCCAGATAATAATAGGTGGTGATCTGCTGGGCCACCGCCTCCGGCATGCCCTCCATATTGCAGAACACATGATGGCCGTAATACATGATGTAGGCCCAGCACACCGTCTGTGCGCCTACATAGCAAAACTGAGCCACCACACCCTCGCGGTAGGCCTTCAGCCGGAACAGTTCGCCAAAAGTCTTCAACATCGGCTTGCGCTCACCCGTGTCGGCACCTTTGGGCATGTGTATCAGCATGATGCCTGCCAACAGCACCAGGATGACTATGCCGATATAGAGATAGGGCTGCACCAGTATGTTGAGGTCGTGCGCCTTGATGAAGTCATACAGCTCGGGGTCGGCAGCCATCAGGCGTGCGCGCGCCTCCGTGTCGGTGGAGTCGAGTCCGCCCGACACATAGGTCAGGGCGATGAAAGCCCCCGACAACGCCCCTACAGGGTTGAACGCCTGTGCAAAGTTGAGGCGCCGCGTGCCAGTCTCCTCTGAGCCCATGGCATAGACATAGGGATTGCAGCTCGTCTCCAGAAACGACAGTCCGCAGGTCATCACGAAGTAGGCTGGCAGAAAAGCCACAAACGTGCCTGTGGCCTTGGCGGGGAAAAATGCCAGAGTACCCAGCGCATAGAGGGCCAGACCTGTCATCACGCCAGCCTTGAACGAATAGCGCTGGATGAACAGGGCTGCAGGAAGGGCCATACAGAAATAGCCCAGGTAGAAAGCCACCTGCACAAAGCTGCTCTCAAACTTGCTTATTTGGAATATCAGGCCAAACGATTTCACCAACGGGTTTGTCACATCATTGGCAAAGCCCCACATGGCAAAACAGATGGTAATCATGGCAAAGGGCAGCAAGAAGCTCACGCCGTCCTTCTTGAACAGCCCGTCTTGGTTTTGGTTCATTGGTAAAATTATTTTTCGCAAAAGTAATATAAAATGCCATAATGACCAAATAAATATGTACTTTTGCAAGAAGAAACCACTGGAAAACAATCATAAAACGCACACGGAGATGAAGAAACTGCTGTCGCTGCCCCCCAATCTGGTGGGGTGCTTCCATCAGATAACGGGATACGACGAAGACGAATGGTTTTGCACCAACGACCCCATAGGCCACAAACTGGGCTCGGGCGGCGGATCGGTCAACCTGCTCATGGAATACTGGAAAGCGCACGGCAAAACCCCGGGCGACCGGCTGTTGCTGCTCCATGCCGGCGGCCAGAGCCGGCGGCTGCCAGCCTATGCCCCGTCGGGAAAGATACTGACGCCCATCCCCGTGTTCCGCTGGGAGCGCGGCCAGCGCCTTTCGCAAGACCTGCTGCAACTGCAGCTGCCGCTCTACGAACGCATCATGGACGCGGCACCCAAGAGCCTCAACACCATGATCGTCAGCGGCGACGTGTATGTTCGCGCCACCCAGCCCCTGCAGGACATCCCCGAGGCCGACGTGGTGTGCTACGGCCTATGGCTCGGTCCGGAGATAGCCAAGGACCACGGCGTGTTCGTGAGTTCGCGACAAGATGCCAGCACCCTTGAGTATATGTTGCAGAAGCCGTCGACCGAGACCCTCAACCGCCTGCAGAAAGACCATTTCTATCTGACCGACATCGGCGTATGGCTCTTGTCCGACAAGGCCGTCGAGGTGCTCACCCGCCACTCCATGAAAGACGGCGAGGTGACAGAGTATGACCTCTACGGCACCTTCGGCTGTTGTCTGGGCACCCACCCCAGCCAGCACGACGATGATGTGGCCAGCCTGAAAGTGGCCATCCTGCCGTTGCCCGGCGGCGAGTTCTACCACTTTGGCACCTCGCACGAACTGCTGTCGTCGACCGTGGCCATACAGAGTCTCGTCAACGACCAGCGGCACATCCTCCACCACTCCCTGAAGCCCTGCCCAAGCATCTTCGTGCAGAACGCCGTCGTCAAGACACGCTTCAGCGATGCCAACCAGAACGTCTGGGTGGAAAACAGCCATGTGGGTGAGCACTGGACCATCAGCAACAACAACATCGTGACCGGCGCACCGGCAAACGACTGGACCGTCGGCCTTGCACCCAACGACTGCATCGACTTTGTGCCCATCGGCACCGAAGGATGGTGCGTGCGCCGATATGGCTTCTACGACAAGTTTGCGGGCGACGAGCAGACCACTCCGCGTTTCCCGCTTCTGCCCGACATCGACGCCCTGCACGCCTACATGAACGGAGACGAGACCGCCGTGAGCCACTACCTGTCGGCCGAGCAGATCTCCACCCAGGCCAACCTGCACCGGCTGACCGAACAACGGCAACACTACCGGGCACAAAACTGGCAGATGCTGGCCGAGAACCATGAGCACAGCGTGTTCTACCAACTCGACCTCGACGACGCCGCACAGGAGTTCAAGCGCCACAACATACCCGCGCCCCAGCCTCTCGGCACCGACGAGCCACTGATGCGACGCATCGGCGATGCCATGTTCCAGTCGGAGATCAGCACCGGCCAGCAGAAAGAGCTGATGGCCGACAAAGCCTTCGGCCTGTTGCGCGAGGGCCTGACCGCCACAGCCATTTGCGACCGCCTGTCGCCCAGGAAGACGGTCTACGACGACCAGATCGTGTGGGGGCGGTCGCCCGTGCGCATCGACATTGCTGGCGGATGGACCGACACACCGCCCTACTGCCTCATGGAGGGCGGCAACGTCATCAACGTCGCCATCGAGCTCAACGGACAACAGCCCATACAGACCTATGTGAAGCCGTGCAAGGAGCCTCATGTGGTGCTGCGAAGCATCGACCTCGGCGCATCGGAGACGGTGACCACCTACGAACAGCTGGGATCCTACAACCAAGTGGGCAACCCGTTCTCCATCCCCAAGGCAGCACTGGCGCTCTGCGGATTCCTGCCGCAGTTCAGCGCGGAGCCTTTCCGGTCGCTTGAAGAGCAGTTGCGGGCCTTCGGCTGCGGCATAGAGGTGACGCTGCTCTCGGCCATCCCGGCCGGTTCGGGCCTGGGCACCAGCAGTGTGCTGGCGGCCACGGTGCTGGGAGCCCTCAGCGAGTTTTGCGGACTGGGATGGGACAAGGCCGAGATAGGCCACCGCACCCTGGTGCTCGAGCAGTTGCTCACCACCGGCGGCGGCTGGCAAGACCAGTTTGGCGGACTCCTGCACGGCGTGAAACTGCTGCAGACACAGGCGGGCTTCAACCAGGTGCCTACCGCCAGATGGTTGCCCGACGGCATCTTCAGCCAGCCCGAATACCAGCCCTGCCACCTGCTCTACTACACCGGCATCAGGCGCACGGCAAAGACCATACTGGCACAGATCGTGCGCCGCATGTTCCTCAACCAACACGAGGAACTGGCCACGCTGCGCGAGATGAAGGCACACACAATGAACATGTACGAGGCCATCCAGCGCGAGGACTTCGAGGCCATGGGGCGGCTGGTGCGCAAGACGTGGC
>CAVAXH010000187.1:0-3976 GCA_963592505.1 Bacteroidaceae bacterium | reverse complement strand
TTCGAAAAAATCGATTCTCAGAGAGGCATTTGTTGAGAATTTTCAAAGTACCGGCCCCTCCCTGTATCCCTCCCCCACCCAGGGGAGGGAGAGGTATGTATCAAGGGGTGATTCATGATATCCGATATTCATGTCATCCGGTAATCATGTCATCCAGTTTCTGGTCATCCAGTTTCTGGTCATCCAGTTTCTGGTCATCCGGTTTCTTGTCATCCGTTGGCTTCTATTCGCCAATCGTGAAAGGACGGCAGACAATGTCGGGAGTTGTTCCGCGGCTGTCGGCATGGCTGAATCTCACCTCCACCGTCTTCTTCTCGCCCGGCATGAGCGCAAAATAGTTGTCGGAATAGAGCACCGGCAGAATCTGCTCGCCGTCGCTGCCCACGAGGTTGAGCCTTATGAGCAGGGCTGGGTTGTTGCCCGTGTTGCTCACCTCAATCTTCCCGAGCCATTCGTCGCCCTGCCTCTCAATGTGTTTGGCCACGCTGAGCTGTGGCTTGCCCAGAGCGTTGGCGAGCGACAGCAGGTTGTCGGGTTCGCGGCCCTCCACGTAGAAGTTGTCCGACACCACTGTGGTGCCGTCCATGAGGCGCAGTCTGAGGAACCACACGTCCTGGTCGGGAGCTGCCACATCGGTGAAGACGGCGACGGTAGTGTCGCTGTCGGGCTGCGTCTCCACGGTCTTTGTGGCAATGGCGTTGCCCTTGGTGTCCATTATCGTCATCTCGGCAGTCAGCGGCTTCGTCAGGTCGCGGCTGACGTTAACCACCTCAACCTCGCGCTCGGCCGGATTCCACTGTATGTGCAGCGGCTCGCAAGCCTTCTTTATGCCGAAGTAAGCCGCTGTGGGCTCAAGATAATAGTCGTAGGTCTGCCACACCATGCTGGGCCAGCAGGGATGGCTCATCCACATGACAAGGCCCTGACGGTCGGTCTGCCGGCTCTCGAACATGGCGCGGTGGCCGTCGTAGTTGAGCCATTGTGCCCATTCGGTGAACTGCCGCGGTGTGGCCGGCTTGCCGAAGTGCTGTTCCATTATGGCGTTGAAGTCCTTGCAGCGTGGTGCGCCCTCCATGCAGAAGTCGTGCTGTCCCCACGTGTCGCCGTCTTCGGTAGACAGGCCCGCAGGGTTGAGGAAACGGCTGAGGCTCTCCCACGACGGGATGTTGGGCATGCCCTCCTCGCTGTGGAACTTGTGTGAGAGGTTCTTGAAATAGAATGCCGTGGGCTTCATGCAGTAGGGGCCGTGGCCCGTCACCACGTCGTCGGCCGAGGATCCGATGTAGGAGAGCTGCGGGTGCATGGTCTTGATGCTGCTCTGGAGCGCGTTCTGCAACGTTTCGGGCGGGAATCCCTCGTTGCGTCCGCAGTAGAGGGCTATCGACGGGTGTTGCCTTATGCGGCTGATGAGGTCGCGTGCGTTTTGCATGAACATGCCCTCGTCGTAAGGGTCGGGTCCGTCCCACGGATTGGCGAGCCAGAAGTCTTGCCACACCATGATGCCGTATTTGTCGCAGGCGTCGTAGAACTCCTCGTCGCCGATCTGTCCCACCCAGTTGCGTATGATGTTGAAGTTCATGTCGCGGTGATAACGCACAGTGGCGTCGTATTCGCGTCCGCGTATGCGCAGGTTGGTCTCAGAGAATCCCCAGTTGCCTCCCATGGGGTCCATGCGCTTCCCGTTTATGAAGATCTGCAGGCGCTGGCCGTGGCCGTCGGGCGACGGTTCGAGGGCTGTGCTCACCTGCCGCAATCCGGCCTTGAAGCGGAGCGTGCTGAGCGTGTCGGTGCCGCTGGTCAGCGAGAAGCCGGCATCGTAGAGGTAAGGGTCGCCGTAGCCGTTGGGCCACCACAGCTTCATCTGTTGGCGTGCGAGCTGACTGTATTCAGCCGGCGAGAAACTCACGTCGCGGCTCTCGCCCGCCTGCACCGTGATGTCCTTGGAGAAGCGCACCGGGCCGATCCAGCCGTTGAGCGTCAGCTTGGCAGGCTCCTTGCGTGTGGAGACGACCTTCACCGCGGGCGTCATCGTGGCAAGGGTGTTGCCCTGTGCCAGTTCGGTGGTCACGAGCGGGTCGGCGAGGCTGAGCCCGTCGTCTTGAGTCATGTACACGTCGTTCCAGATGCCCATGCAGCGTCCCGGTGTGGAGGTGATCCAGTCCCAGCCTATCGAGGCCGTGAATGTTGGGTTGTCGGCAGCAAGCATACCGCCGTTGAAGTCAGTAGAGCGCGCCTCCTTTATCTTCACGGGGCCGGGGTGTGCGTTCTTCACCACATGCACCACAAGCTCGTTGCGGCCTTCCTTCAAGAGGTTGGTAACGTCGAAGCGTGCACGCGTGAAGGCACCGTCGATCCTGCCCACGCGCTGGCCGTTCAGCTCCACTGTGGCGCGCCAGTTGATGCCGTCGAAACACAAGTACCTGTGAGTCTTTGTGGCTGCAAAGGTGGCGTCGCCGTTGCTTATCGCGCCGTCGTGTACCATGATGTCGGCCTTGTAGGTGAAGTCGGAGTTGAAGAACGACTCCGATACCTGCCTCATGTTGTTGGCAACGGTGGTCTCTGGCACCGCGCCGACGTTGATATAGCTTGTCAGGGCCGTTCCCGGCACCGTGGCTTCTATCCATGGCGACGTGCCTTTCAGAGTTTTCGTCCTGTCGTTGCAGTCGCGTCGCATCTGCCAGCGGTTTATCGACATCTTGCCGTTGCCGAGGTCGAGGCTGTTGCTTGGCTTGGCCACGAGGCCTCCGCGTCCGAGCACTTCCAGTTCGCCCACGCCGTAGGTGCTGCCCTGCGGTGCGGTGAGCCAGAGTCTGACGTAGCGTCCCTGCGTCTTGACGGGCACCGTCGCCACACTGCCGTCCTTGGCA
Organism: Bacteroidaceae bacterium; assembly: GCA_963592505.1. GTDB lineage: Bacteria > Bacteroidota > Bacteroidia > Bacteroidales > Bacteroidaceae > Prevotella. Next base: position 1,109 of record CAVAXH010000187.1, on the reverse strand, counting down.
GGCGAGAGCTTGGCCACGTCGCGCCAGTTGGTTCCGTCGTCAGACACCTGTGCCGTGCCGGCCTTCGCTGCATAGACCCAGTGTATGCGCAGGCAGTCGATGTCGGCTTTCGTCCCGAGGTCCACTTTCAGCCATTGGGGTTGGGTGGTCTTGTCGGGACTTGCCACCCATGCGCTGTAGAAATGTTCCGATGGCAGCCAATTTGTGTTGCGCGGCTTCCATGGCGAGTCAGGCAGTTCGAATTTCTCCGGGATGTTGCCAGCCGGCGCTTCGTCAATTTCATATATCCGCCACCATACTGCCGAAGGCATGGTGAAGCGCAACCTCAGTCCTTGCCATGCCGCGCCCTTGCGGCTGAGGGGGATGGCGACGATGCCGCGCCTCAACGGGAGGTTGGTGAGCCCCGTCTGCTTGTTTGGGTCGGTAGACACGGTCTGGCGGGTGTTGTAGCCCGGCAGGCCGTCGCCCTTCGTCGAGCCGATGTTGCTCCACGTCTTGCCGTTGGTGGTGCCTTCGATGTCGATGCGCCATCCGGCCGGCAGCTTGGCGTCGTAAGCCGTCTCGAAGCATAGGCAGAGCGTGTCGGCGTGCACGGTGATGCCTTTCCAGAGATACTGCAGCCATCCGTCGGAGCCATAAACGTAATAGGGCGTGACACTGCCGCCGTCGATGCCCTTGAGCCTTTCGCGCGAAGTGTCCACGCCCTTGTTTGTAGATACCGTGAGGGTCATGGGCTCGCCTTTGGTCAGGAGACCGTCGGTGGCGAGCTGGGCCGTGAGGTTGTAGTCGATGCTCGACGACGCCGTGGCCAACCTGTTGAGGGCCAGGTCACGGTATTCGTTGTCGGTGGCGAGCTGCGGTGCGGTGTATTCCGCCCTGCTTCCGGGATAGAGTCCAACTCCGCGGTTGTAGCCATCCTGCGCCTGTGCTGTGGCGGCCAGCGTCAGCCCCAGCGCTGCTATGATGATGTTGTGGTTCTTGATATGCATGGTGATAACTTGTTGTCGGTTCTGTGTTCAGGGGTTACCATAGTCTTTCTGCAAAGATATTAATATTTCGCGTCAGCGTGAAATGTTTTCCCGATTATTTTCCCGCCGTTGCCACGGTTG
>CAVAXH010000186.1:0-3987 GCA_963592505.1 Bacteroidaceae bacterium | reverse complement strand
AATTATTCGCTTGAAAATCATGCACTGTTTTTTATGGATTTTGAACACCCTACCCCTTTGCCCACACGAAAATGTAACACAAGTGTAACACGTTTGTGACACGAGTGTAAACAAATCTGCGTTACTTTGCATCGTCATAACAAGAAAACCCTTATCTTTGTACACATGGAAGAAGACAGAAAGACAAGAATAATGGTGGTCGACGATGAAGAGGACCTCTGCGCCATCCTGAAGTTTAACCTCGAGACACAGGGCTACGAGGTCACCACGGCCTGCTCGGGCGAAGAAGCCCTCAGCCAAGACGTGGCCAGCTACGACCTGCTGCTGCTCGACGTGATGATGGGAGGCATCAGCGGATTTGACGTGGCACGGCGCCTCAGGGCCAACGAACCCACCAAAGGCACCCCCATCATCTTCCTCACGGCCAAGGGCACAGAAAACGACAAGATCACGGGGTTCAACGCCGGCGCCGACGACTACATCTCCAAGCCCTTCTCCATACGCGAGGTGCTGCTGCGCATCAAGGCCGTGCTGCGAAGAGCCTGCAAGCCTGCTGCGGGCGACACGGGCCACCACCGCCTGGCATTCAGAGACCTCGTGGTGGACCTCGACAAGAAGACCGTCAGCGTGGCCGGCGAGAACGTCGACTTCACCAAGACCGAGTTTGGCATACTCTGCACGCTGCTCGAACAGCCCGGGCGTGTCTTCTCACGCCACGACCTCATCAGGCAGATATGGCCGATGGACGTCATCGTGTCGGACCGCACCGTCGACGTGAACATCACACGCCTGCGCAAGAAGCTCGGACCCTATGCCGACAACCTCGTCACACGCCTCGGCTTCGGCTATTTCTTCGACGCCTGACCTACCCACGCAACACATAGCTACGCTCATGAAGAAGAAGATGTCTATCGGCAACAAGCTCTACCTCAGCGTGCTGTCGCTGTTCATGCTGTTTGCAGTGGCCTTTATGGTGTTTCAGCAGTATCGTGAGAAACAATACAAGGTCGACACGCTCAACCTGCGTCTGCAAAACTACAACAACCGCCTGCACGACGCACTGGAGGCTGCCGCGGCCAGCGACACCGCATGGCTGCAGACCTACTGCGACAGCCACGCCATGCGCGACCTGCGCGTCACCGTCATCCGCGAGGACGGACGCGTGCTCTTCGACAATGTCAACCGCGACATACGCCACATGGGCAACCACGCCCACCGACCCGAGGTGCGCCAGGCCCTCGAGACCGGCAACGGATCTACCGTAGACCGCAACAGCACCACGCTCGGTCACGACTTCTTCTACAGCGCCACCTATTATCCTCACGACCACTATGTGGTGCGCTCAGCCCTGCCCTACAACGTAGACCTCACCAAGAGCCTGCAGGCCGACCAGCACTATCTGTGGTTTGCGCTGGGCATCATGCTGATGCTCACCGTGGTGCTCTACCGCTTCACTCACCGCCTCGGCAACAACATCACCAAGCTCAATGCCTTTGCAGCCAGGGCCGACCACGACGGACACATCGAGGCCAACGACCTCGTGGACTTCTCCGACGACGAACTGGGCGACACCGCCGAACGCATCGTGAAACTCTACATGAAGCTGCAGCGCACACAGCAGGAACAAAATGTGCTGAAACGCCAACTCACCCAGAACGTGGCCCACGAACTGAAAACGCCCGTGGCCAGCATACAGGGTTATCTGGAGACCATTCTCGAAAACCCAAAGGTCGACGCCGACACGCGCATGCTCTTCCTCCAGCGATGCTATGCGCAGAGCAAGCGCCTCTCGTCGCTGCTGGCCGACATGTCGATGCTCAACCGCATGGACGACGGTGTGCAGATGCTGTCGTTTGAAGAGGTCGACGTGGCCGAACTCATACAGACCGTCGACAAGGAGTCAGCGCTGGCTCTGCAGCAGCGCGCCATGACCATGACCTGCCACATGCCGCCACACATCCTCATACACGGCAACAGGAGTCTGCTCTATAGCATCTTCCGCAACCTCACCGACAACGCCATAGCCTATGCCGGACAGGGCTGCCACATCACCCTCACCGCCGAGCAACAGGACGACGGCACGTGGCACTTCACCTTCTGCGACGACGGGGCCGGCGTGGCTCCCGAGCACCTGGCTCGCCTCTTCGAACGGTTCTACCGCGTCGACAAGGGACGCAGCCGCAAGGTGGGCGGCACCGGACTGGGTCTGGCCATCGTCAAGAACGCCGTGCTGGTGCACGGTGGCACCATCAGCGTGGCGGCCAACGACGGTGGCGGCCTGCGCTTCGACTTCTCGATGAAGCGATAAGCTGATGTGTTTTTATATTCCTCCTCGCCTTAAAAACCTAGGCTTACAGATCGTCGAAACTCACCGGCACCTCCACGGGTGTCACCTTCACCGTCTTGTTTTCCCAGCGGCTGGCCTTCTTCTCCGAGGCTGCCGACAACGTGCCCGTCAGCCACTGCTCGATGATGAGCGAGGCCAGCGGCGCTGCCAGGTCGGCTCCGAAACCGCCGTTCTCCACATACACGCTCACGGCTATGCGCGGCGTGTCCATCGGTGCAAACCCCATGAAGATGGAGTGGTCGGCACCCTCGTTCTCGGCCGTGCCCGTCTTGCCGCACACGGCATAGGCCGGCGTGTTGATGCTGGCCGCCGTGCCGTTGACCACACAGGCGCGCATGCCCTCCACCACCAGGCGGAACGCCTCGGGCGTGGCCAGCGAGTGCACGGGCGTGGTGTAGCGGGCGTCGAGCGGACGAGCCGCCGTCGACTCGTGCACGTGGGGGATGTAATAATGTCCGCGGTTGGCCACCAGCGCCGCCAGGTTGCAGAGCTGCAGCGAGGTGGTCTGCACCTCGCCCTGCCCCATGCCCACCCACATGATGGTGGAGCCGTTCCAGTTGCCGGGCCGTGCGGCGAGCATGGCCGAGTCGGGCACCGTGCCCGAGGCCTCGCCCGGCAGGTCCACACCCAGCGCATGGCCCAGTCCCATGCTGTGCATGTAGCGGTCCCAGGTGGCCAGCGCCCGCTGCTTGGTGGCATAGGCCTGGCGGTTGTCGATCATCTCCTGGAAAGCCTTGCAGAAATATGAGTTGCACGACTGCCCGATGGCCTGCACCAGCGACAGCGGTGCCCGGTGGTCGTGGCAGCCGATGTGTATGCGGTTGAACGAGAAGCCCTTGCTGCAGGGATAGCTGCTCTCGGCTGTCAGCACGCCTTCAGACAGCATCTCCAGCGCTTGCGCCACCTTGAAGGTGGAGCCGGGCGAATAGACCGACGAGATGGCGCGGTCGACGCCTGCATCCACACGGTTGTGGCTCACAAGGGCCAGTATGCGCCCCGTGGCGGGCTCTATGGCAATGATGCTCCCCTGCTTGTTGCGCATCAGGCGCATGGCCAGCTGCTGCAAGCGCGCGTCTATGGTGAGCGAGTCGCCGCTGGCCAGCGCTGCCGCCAGAGGGCCGACGGCATTCGTTCCGACTGCTTTAGCTTGGGAAACGCTTGCTTTGGCGGCGTTGGCTTTTCCTGCATTTACTTTTGCGGCCGTTGCTTTTGCGGCATTTGTTTTGGCAGCCGTTGCTTTGACGGAACTTGCTTTTGCGGTATTTGCTTTGGCAGCACTTGCTTTTGCTGCCGTTGCTGCAGGCCGTTGGGCGTTGACAGCAGTGGTCTGCAAGGCCAGCATGCCTACAAAAATCCAGAAGTATCTCGAAAATGTGTTCATCCGGGTATAACGTGTATACATTAAAGATGCAAAATTACACATTTGTTGCGAGATTTCAGCCTTTCCATGCCAATATTAGGGCAGAACATGCATCGAAAAGCGCATCTGCCACCCGAAAATATAGACGCAAAAGAAAAAAACAGTCCAATAATTTGCACAATCCAAAAAAACGCACTACCTTTGCATTCGCTTTGAGAGAGCATCTCACTGAACGTAGGCTTTTTTCTACCTACGTTGAAGAAAAGGCAGTGTAAGATGC
>CAVAXH010000185.1:0-3990 GCA_963592505.1 Bacteroidaceae bacterium | reverse complement strand
ACATTGTCAACACCTACCAGGAGGCCACCGTCAGCGTGGCCAAGGCCAACGGCTATTCCGACGACATGACCGCAACATTCAGCATCGAAGACGACGAGCTGCTGCCGCTTACCGTGAAACTCGACAAGAGCGACTACAGTGAGGGCGATACCATCCGCGCCACCGTCAGCGTGCCCTACCGTGTGGAGGGCGAAGACCTGACGTTGAGCTTCAGCATAGAGAAGCCCAAGCGCTTCCGACTGCCACAGAGCTATACCTTCGCGGCGGGAGCTACCACGGCCGTCGTCAAGATACCCGTTGTGCAAGACAATCTGCCAGCCAACGACGAGACCATACAGCTCAACGTGTCGGCCGACCACCATCTGCCGGCCAGTACCCTCTTCATTCTCCATGACGATGATGTGCCCGCCATCAGCATGACCCTTCAGCCCAAGACGGTGAGCGAGAGTGCTGGCTACAACGCTGTTTACGCCACCGTGAAGCGCACCGGCGCCACCGGCAGCAAGATTACCCTCAAGTTGAGCGACGACGGAGCGGGTGACCTCTACTACACCAGTACCGTCACGATGGATGCGGGCGTGGAGGAAGCCACCTTCCCCATCGGGGTGAAAGACAATCAGCGGGTCGACGGCACCAGACAGATCAAGTTTACGGGTGCCGTCTACATCACCGACTGTGGCTGCTCAGCCATCGGCAACAAGCAGGCATCCGTGACAGACACCATCACCGTCACGGACAACGACGGACCAACCCTCACCGTCACTGCCGACAAGACCACCCTTCTCGAAGGCGACAGCAAGGGAGCCACACTCACCATCAGCCGCAATGATGACACCACGGCCCCACTGACCGTCCGCCTGAGCACCACGGCCACCGATGTGCAGTATGCCCCGATGGTCACCATCCCTGCAGGGGCTGCCAGCGTCATCACGACATTCGTGGCCTTGAGCAACGATGAGAGCGAGGGCAACCGCACACTCTCGGTTGTGGCCAGTGCTGAGGGCTACAGCCCCGGATCAGTGTGGATGCTCATCTCCGACCAGACACTGCCCGACGCAGAGATGCTGACTCCTACAGCCCCGGCGGAGGTGGAAGCCGGCAGTGTGTTCACCGTCGGTGTGACCGTCGGCAACATTGGAGCCAAGGAACTGCCTGTCGCTGTGCCGATAAAGGTGTCTGTCGGCAATGCCTCCACCATGTTGCAGACCGACAAGGCGGTGCCTGTGGGCGCCTCCTTTACCGCGCAGGTGCAGCTGACCGCTCCCTCCGTTCCGGGCAGCTATCGCATCACGGCCCAGGTGAACCCAGACGGAAACATTACCGAACTGCAGACGCTCAACAACACAGCGGTGAAGGAAATCACCGTCAAGACAGCATACGCCTACACCCTGTCTTCAGCCAGTGACACGTATCTCATCGGCGACAAGGTGGTACTCTCGGGCACAGCGACGAACCACAGCGGTGCGACAGCAGCAAACGTGCAGGTGGAGCCCTATGTGGTGTATGCCGGAGCGCGCACGGCGCTCTCTGCCACCACCGATGCCAATGGCTGCTTCACAGTGGAATACACCATTCCGGCCGGCATGGGCGGCGAGTTTGGCTATGGTGTCTGCATGCCCGACGAGGGCCTCGACACGGCCACCGGCACATTCAAGGTCTATGGCTTCAGTCGCAAGACAACCGACTACATCACCAACAAGATGTATGTCAACGAGCCGTTTGAGGGTACGATAGAACTCAAGAACATGTCGGACCTCGACCTGCACAATGTCTCAGCCACCTGTGCCGACCCGGGTGCCTACACCGTGGCCTTCACCGGTGCCAGCCTGTTGCCAGGCAACGGCTCGGCGGCCATCGGCTATGTCATCATGCCGACCGCCGCATCGTCGGGCAACGACTGGGACAAGCTGCTCTTCACCATTACCACCGACGAGGGAGCCACGATCAATGTGATGACCTACAACTACGCACAGAAGCACACCTCGACCCTCGTGGTGGATGCCACCAGCATCAACACCACGGTGACCAAGGGCAAGGCACGTCTCTATCCCGTGGTCATCACCAATACCGGCCTGGCCGAGACGGGCCGCGTGACCGTAGACCTGCCGCAAGCCATGTCGGCGTTTGTCAGTCTGGCCACACCGTCCACCATGCCCTCGCTGGCCACCGGCGACAGTGCCACCATCATGCTGCGCTTCAATGCCGCCGACTGCGACGTGAACATCATACAGAAGGGAACCATCGCCATCAACTGTGAGCAGGGCGATGGCAAGCAGCTCCACTTCAACGTCAAGGTGGTGAGCGAAGAGCAAGGCAGTCTGCGCGTGAAGGTGCAGGACGAAAACACCATCTACGGCAACAAGGACGGCGAGCACCCCTATGTGAGTGGCGCCACCGTGAAACTCACCGACTACAACACCGGTGCCCTGGTGATGTCTGACGTGACGGCCGACGACGGAAGCCTGCTCTTCGAGAACATCAACGAGGGTTACTATCACCTCATGGTGACGGCCCCGAAGCACACCAGCTACAGCCAGAACGTGCTCGTCAGTCCTGCGACGACCACCGAGCACCTCGCCACCATCAGCTATCAGGCCATCACCGTGACATGGGAAGTGGAGGAAACTGAGGTGGAAGACGAATACGAGATTGTCACCAAGGTGACCTATGAAACACAGGTGCCGGTGCCCGTGGTGGAAATAACCGCCCCCGACACGTTGCGCCTCGATGACATCGACCGTGGCAAGAGCATGCTCGTGAACGTGATCCTGCGCAACCGCGGTCTTATAGCCGCCCAAGATGTCCACTACGCACCGCCTACCGCCAAGGGCTTCGTGATCCTGCCCATGGTGGAATACTCTGGGTTCACGCTGGCTCCCGAGCAGAGCTATGTCATCCCGATGCTCATCATGCACGAGGAAGACTATAACGATGACAACTTTGCCCGTGGTGCCAAGCGCATGATGGCACCACAACGGGCTGCCGGCAGTGATGAGACGAGCAACTGCTCCAGCTCTATCAAGGTGGACTTCTCATGGCCGTGTGGCGACAACATGACTGCTGCTGCCATAGAGAAGGTGATCAACTGGATGCAGGAAAATGCAGGATGCACGAAGGTCAACCACACCAGCAGCACTACAGTTATCATCACCCCGGGCGGTGGTGGAGGCTCTGGTGGGGGGGCTGGCTTCATTGGCCCCGGCTTCATTGGCCCCGGCCCTACCACCACTGCAGCAGGCGGCAGGGTCGACGTGGCCGCCATAGAGAAATTTTTGTGTCGGTTGTGCGACTGTTTCTGCCCCGATCCGTTGGGGGACCTGTTTAAGCTGTTCGCGGGAAATTTGATGCCATGGAACAAATGTGTCGAATCAACAATAGGTCTGGCCTTTAGCAGCGAACACTCCGTGACAAAATTTGCAGGCGATTGCCTTGGTGAGATACTTGAAAACTTCCCCAAAAACAATTTGGCGGGCGCGCTGATCTGTCTCGGTTACAATGCGCTGCGCGACCTTGTGGAAGAGTATGTCAACGAACACTTCGGACAGAAGGTGGCGAAGGCGGCAAGCCCGCTGCCTGCCCTGCTCGAGTCATCGGGAAGGAAGCAGTGTATCTACATGGGCTACTTCGACACCTTCAGAGAAGAAAACTGTCTGATATCGGGGGCTCCGAAGGCCATGACTACATACGAAATCTTCAACGACCTGACCAGCGCACTGACAGATGTCGACTACATGCTCTCGCTGATGCGCGACGAGGGTGACCTGTGGGACTTCGACCTCAACACCATCCCAGAGACCACCACCGTCACCGACAAGAGCGAGGGCATAGGCCCCTACCTCACATCGCTCATGCCCAACAAGCGGGCAAATGTGTACGACTTCTCACTGCGCAGCTATGTGGAGCGTGTGCGCAACTACTGGCGCTACAAGGCCGGCATGCCCTATGACAGCGACAACTACATCGACACTGACTCGCTGAGCAAGATACAGC
>CAVAXH010000184.1:0-4025 GCA_963592505.1 Bacteroidaceae bacterium | reverse complement strand
CCTGTATGAGGTTGTGTGCCAGCTGCTCAAACTGTGAGCGTGTGAGCGTCTTCACCAGGTGCTTGGGCACGCCGCCCTCAGCAGAGATGTAGGGCAGGTTGATCTCGGTCGATGTGGTGCTCGAGAGTTCGATCTTGGCCTTCTCGGCAGCCTCCTTCAGGCGCTGCATGGCCATGGGGTCCTTGCGCAGGTCGATGCCTTCGTCGGCCTTGAAGCCATTGGCCAGCCAGTCGATGATGACCTGGTCGAAGTCGTCGCCGCCGAGGTGTGTGTCACCATTGGTGGCCAGCACCTCAAACACGCCGCCGCCAAACTCGAGGATAGAGATATCGAATGTGCCGCCGCCGAGGTCGAACACGGCAATCTTCATGTCCTTGTTGCTCTTGTCCACGCCGTAGGCGAGGGCAGCAGCCGTAGGCTCGTTGACGATGCGTCGCACGTTGAGGCCGGCGATGGCACCAGCCTCCTTGGTGGCCTGGCGCTGTGAGTCGGAGAAGTAGGCCGGCACGGTGATGACGGCATCCGTCACCTCCTGTCCGAGATAGTCCTCAGCGGTCTTCTTCATCTTCTGCAGCACCATGGCGCTGATCTCCTGCGGAGTGTAGGGGTGAGCAGCTCCGTCGATCTGCACCTTGGGGTAGCCATTGTCGTTGGTCACGGTGTAGGGCACGCGCTCTGCCTCCTTGCGGCTCTGCTCAAAGGTCTCTCCCATGAAGCGCTTGATGGAGTAGACAGTGTTTTGGGGGTTGGTGATGGCCTGGCGCTTGGCGGGGTCGCCCACCTTGCGTTCGCCGTCTTTCATGAAGCCCACCACCGAAGGAGTGGTGCGCTTGCCCTCGCTGTTAGCGATTACTACAGGTTCGTTGCCTTCGAATACTGATACGCAACTGTTGGTTGTACCCAAGTCGATTCCGATAATCTTTCCCATGGTTTTATTCTTTTTTTATTTATTATTCAGTGTTTAGTTGTGCCGCCTTCGTTTCTCCGTGGCCTGTGGGCCTCACGGGGAAGTGCGGTGCACGCCATGCTTAGTACAAACGGTGTGCCAAAACCACGTTTCCGATTTTTCAGACGGCGACAGGTGTGTCATTATGGCAGACCACTGGCACTGTCGGGCAGTACTGACATAGCATAATGACACGTTGCAGCAAAAAAAGCCCGCCGATTGTTTGGTTTACCCACCGGAAGGCCGTACCTTTGCAACACAGGTGCGCACAAGGACAGCAAGGACCAGTGCGCCCCACACACACGATGATGCCGGATAAAAACGCCGCTACCTCGGCAGCGCGCTTTTGTCGGGCATTGTTTCGTTTATGGGGGCGGCCAGCAGTCCTCCACATGCACTGCAAACACACCGTGACAGCTATATATATAATAAGGAGCGCTCGACAAAAGCAAGGGGCGACAAAAAAAGACACCATCCGCAGATGAACGACAACCGTGACGCGCTCGATTATGGCGCTATGCGCATACCGCGCCTATTCCGCAAACTGTTTTTCCCCACACTGCTGGGCCTCGTGTCTGGCGTGCTGCTCAATCTTGCCGACGGCATCTTTGTGGGCCGTGGCGTGGGCAGCGATGCCCTGGCAGCCATCAACATTGCGGCTCCCATGTTTCAGGTGGCCGCCGGCATAGCGCTGATGTTCGGCAGCGGCATGAGCGTGGTGGCCGCCATCCACCTGAGCCACGGCAACCGCAAGGCCGCCAACATCAATGTGACGCAAGCCTTCACCGTGGGCCTGCTGCTCATGGCGCTTGTGGTGGCGGTCATCAATGTGTTTCCGCGGCAGACGACCACCCTGCTGGGCGGCAGCGAGAGCCTTTACCCCATGGTGCACGACTATCTGATGGGCGTGAGCCCCTGCCTGCTGTTTTTCGTGGTGGAGATGGTGGGGCTCTTCGCCATCCGCCTCGACGGATCGCCCAAGTATGCCATGATGCTCAACGTGCTGGCAGCCGCCCTCAACATCGTGCTCGACTGGGTGTTTGTCTTTCCGCTGCAGATGGGCGTGCTGGGCGCCGCCATCGCCACCTCGCTGTCGGCATTTCTGGGTGCAGCGCTGGTGGTGGCCTACTTTGTGCGCTACAACCGGCAGTTGCACCTCTACCGCCCCAAGTTTTCGCACACGGCACTGCGGCTCACGCTGCGCAACTGCGGTTACATGCTGCGCCTTGGCCTCCCCACGTTCATAGCCGAGACGGCCATCTGCTGCATGATGGTCAGCGGTAATTTTGTGTTCATGCGCTATCTGCACGAAGACGGTGTGGCCGCATTCTCCGTGGCATGCTATCTCTTCCCCATGATCTTCATGTTCGGCAACTCCATAGCGCAGTCGTCGCTGCCCATCGTCAGCTACAACTACGGCCTGGGCAACCATGCCCGCATCCGCGAAACGCTGCGCCTGTCGGTGGTGCTGGCCAGCGGTCTGGGCGTGCTGATGTCGGTGCTCGGCTTCGTGCTGGGCCCGGCGGTGGTCGACCTGTTCATCGACCGCTCGTCGGCAGCCAATGCCATCGGCAGCCAGGGCATGCCCCTGTTTCTGCTGGTGTGCCTGCCGTTCACGCTCAACGTGGTGCTCATCGGTTACCTGCAGAGCATGGAGCGCTACCGGCTGGCCACGGTCTTCATGCTGCTTCGCGGCTTCATCATCATCGTGCCGTGCTTTGTGCTGCTGCCCGAGGTCATGAGCGTCGCCGGCCTGTGGCTGGCCGAGCCACTGTCGGAGACGCTGACGCTGTTGTCGCTGCTGGGCTATCTGGCATACAGCAAGTGGAAGAGCCGCGCAACCAACGGCTCCAGCCGTTAGTTGCCGCTGTCAGCCACCACCTGAGGGCCGCGGATGCGGTCCTTTTTCGTGACGCCCTTCTTTACCTCGATGTTCACGCCGTCGCTGAGCCCCGTCACCACCTGCCGGCGCTCGTAGGTCTTCTGCTCACCCGCACCCTTGACCACATAGACGAAGGTGCTGTCGCCGCTAAACTCGATGGCGCTCTCGGGCAGCGTGAGCACCTGCTGTGCCTTGGCCAGCACAATCTCGGCATTGGCGCTGTAGCCCGACCGGATCTTTCCGCCCGCAACAGCGTGTACGGCCGCCTTGACCTCAAACTGGTTGGCGCCGTTGTTCTCCACAGCCTTGGGCGAGACATACTCCAGTGCGGCATCGAACTTCAGGTCCTGCAAGGCACCGATGGTGATCTTCAGGGGCATTCCCACCACGAGCGAGGCCACCTCCGTCTCGTCGATGTTGCCACGGAAGATGAGGTCGTTCATATTGGCCACGCTGGCTATGGTCGTTCCTTCGTTGAAGGTGTTGGCGAGGATGACCGAGTTGCCCACCTTGACCGGAATGTCGAGTATGATGCCCGAGATGGTGGAGCGGATGAGGGTGGACGAGGCACTGGCGTTGCTCTTCGACACGCCGTCGCGCACCACCTCCAGCGCATCCTCGGCAGCCACCTTCTCCTCCTTGGCCTGCTGCAGCGCCTGCTTGATCTTGTCAAACTCGTCGGCGCTGACCAGCTGCTTCTTGTAGAGCGTCTCCTCACGCGCGTAGTTCACCTTGGCCTGGTCAAGATTGATGTCGGCCAGGCGCACACGGGCCTGCGCCGAGGAGAGCTGGCTCATGTCGGGTATCACCTTCACCTTGGCAATCACCTCGCCCGCCTGCACACGGTCGCCCGCCTGCTTGCAGATCTCGGTGATGATGCCGCTGATCTGCGGTTTCACGCTCACCTCATTGCGCGGCTCAATCTTTCCGGTGATGATGGTGGTCTTCAGCACGTCGGCCGTCTGGGGCGTAAACTCACTGTACTCTACGGGCTGCGGTTGCGACTTCTGATAGAGGAACACGAATGTTCCGACGAACACCAGGGCGACGATGGCCGCAATAATCAGTTTGGAATACTTTTTCATTATGCGTGTGTGTATGTATTTTTATGTTTCAAACGTATGATGGGAATGGAGAATGGAGGCCAGACAAGGTCATTCGTCTCTCATGGCATCCACGGGTTTGATGTTCATGGCC
>CAVAXH010000183.1:0-4103 GCA_963592505.1 Bacteroidaceae bacterium | reverse complement strand
ACCCAGGGCGCTGCCCTGGGCTAGGTAATTGCTGGGCCTTCAGCCCGCATCGGCTAGCGGTCACCTTCGTGCAACCCATTTATTACACGCCTGAAATACGATCATGCTGTCCATTACCCGTGGGGAGCATCCAGACTGTCGGCACGCGTCACGTCGTAGCCCTCGGGATGGAGTAGGGCAGAGCCGGCATAGCGTGCCTGCCGGGCTTCGCGGGTGATGTCTGTGGCCCACTGGCCCATAGACACCTCCACCGGTCGCACGAGAAATTCGGGCGTGTTGTAGCTCTTGAAGAGGTTGGCATCGCGGTCGGCCCGGCGCTGCGGCAGGGGGAACGGCTTGTGCACACGTCCCTGCCGGTCGAAGTAGGCCATATACAGGCGGGTGTAGTTGCCATCGTCGCGCCGCGAGGTGAAGAGCAGCCAGCGGCCGTTGCTCGACCAGCAGTGGTACGACTCCATCTGCGGGCTGTTGGCGGCCTGCAGCGGCAGCGCCTGCCCCGTGGCAAGGTTGATGGCCCAGAGGTCTGCACTGCTGTGCCACACATGGAACTGTCCGTAGTCGGCCAGCGAGAACAGCAGCCAGCGGCCGTCGGGCGAGAGGCGCGGCTGAGCGGCACTCTTGCCCAGAGCTGCAGCGTCGAACACCAGCTGGCGGTCGCCGAAGCGCAGCGTGCGTGGGTCGAAGCGCCGGCAGTAGATGTTGTAGTGCAACTGCTGGTAGTCGCGGTTGAGCTCCGTGTCGATAAACTTGTCGTGCTGGACAAAGTGTGCCGCCACATAGTAGAGCGTCAGTCCGTCGGGGCTCCATGCTGGGAACGTCTCAAACTCGTCCTTGCGTTTGTCGATGTCGTAGACGGCATTGTGCTTGATGTCGTAGAGGATGAGGTCGCTGCCATAGTCGATCACCTCTATCTTCTGCGGGTCGCGCGTATGGAACGACTGTCCGGTGGCGTTGGTGGAGAACGCTATCAGGTCGTGTGTGGGATGCCAGGCCGGATAGACACCGGCCGAGAGCGTGCTGTCGGTCTTGAGGTTTACCTTCGTCAGGTGGTTGCCGTCCACGAAGACGGTGCCGCCGTGCAGTTGGCGCACGTGCATCATCGACTGTCCGTCGCGGTTGTAGTTGCGCGGCGTGTGGCAGTTCACACACTGCCCTCTGGGACTGGCTTCAGAGAGCATGCGGTTGTTGTAGACCTGCTCTTCGTCGAAGGAGGCGAGCGAGCGCTGGCAGATGCTCATCTCCTCGTAGCTCACATAGCCCGGTTCGATGAGTCGGTAGGTGATGTAGGGGTCTATGCTGTCGCAAGCAATGGGGTTGACGACCGACTGGAAGCGGGTCCACCGTCCGCCGTTGCTGACGTAGACATCGCTGTAGAGCGTGTGGCCTTTGGTGGCGGCGAGCAGCTCGTGCCAGCGGTCCTCGTCGACGTCGGTCTGGGCGCCCTCCACCACAAAGCCCTCGCGGTCGGCCTCCGACCAGAAGTGGGTGAGGTATTCGTCGCCCGGCTCGTCGATGCGGAAGTTCATCGGTGCGATGTTGGGCGGCAGCACGGCACTGTCGACGGCTGCCGACAGGCTGGGCTTGCGCTGGCTCCTGACGGCATCGGAGGGCAGCTGCGGCGTGCAGGCAGCGAGCAGCACGGCGGCCAGCGCAGCGAGCGATGCGACGAGCAGATGGTTGATATGTGTGTGTTTCATGCTTTGTTTCATATTATTGGTGCATAGTGTGTATCCTCCCCGGTCGGCAGCCCTCAGCTGGCCTTCAGACCGTCGATGAAGAAGTAATAGTACCAGTAGGTGCCTCCAAACTCCGGTCGTAGGTTGACAGCATTCGTCTGGCTGTCGCCGTTTTGTGCCGAGGCCTGCACGAGCCGCTTGAAGCTCTCACGGATGGTCGCATCGAAGGGCAGCCTGTCGAGCATCTCCAGCTTGCCCTGCAGCTGGGCAAAGAGCAGCGCAGCCTCCTGATAGTGCACCGGTATGTGGCCTTTCCACGTGGGATAGAGCTGGAAGAACCGGGGCCAGAAGCCCTGCGCATTCTTGGTGATGAGGTTGCACATGAGGCTCATGTCCACCATCTCGCGCGAGCCGCCGTCGCTGTGTGCACAGCTCTGCAAGCAGAATACCTCCACCAGTCCGCCGTCGCCGTCGAGGATGTCGGCATAGCGCAACAGCGGTTGCAGGGCCCTTTGCTGGCTGTCGAGGCGGTGCTGGGCCACCAGCGTCTCGTAGCGCTCGGCAAAGTCGCGGTAGAAGAGCGTGTGGCCGAGCGCCCCCAGATATTTCCTGGCCAGCGCCGTCTCGCCGTTGAGCATAGCACACTTGGCCATATACATCAGGTAGGTGGGGCGCCGCCCATACTCCTCCATGTGCTCCATGCACCACCGGTAGGCAAAGTTCGTCTTGCCGAGATAATAGTAGACCGTGCGTCCCACCGTCAGCAGGAAGTGCTGGTTGTCCGTGGGTGCATTGTAGGGCGCACTGCCGTCGGGATAGGTGAAGAGGCGATCGCCGGCCTGCCGCGTCTGCCAGAGGGCTATGCGCGTCAGCATCACCTGGGCACGCGTAGGCTCCTCGGTGGTCTGCATCGAGAGCTGCAGCACGCGGTCGGCATCGCCCGCCTCGAGCGCCTGCTTCATCTGCAGGATCGACAGGAAGTTGGTATCGCGAAACGTGCGCTGGTGGGTCTGCCACAGGGCGCCCACGAAAAGCAGCGCACCGAGCGCCTCCACGAGCCATCCACCCCACTTGCCCGACGGCCAGCGCAGCCGCACGACGGCCACTGCCGTGAGCACCATGAAGGCGGTCCACAGGGGCACGGCCAGCGAGCGGGTCGCCTCCGTCCACATCCATTCGGGCAGGCCCTGGCGGTAGAGGTCGGCCTGGAGCACGTGGCACCATCCCTGCTGCCAGCAGATGTGGGGCACTGCCGCCAGCGTCACCAGGGCTGTCAGGATGAGCACCGCCGTCCACAGGCGTGCCTCACGCAGCCGAGGCATGAGCAAGGCCGCAAACAGCAGGCCTGCCAGCAGGGCGTAGGCACCCAGCAGCCAGTAGGCCGCCATGAGCACCACGGCCGTGAGCACCACGGCCGCCGTGCGCCAGGCCACATGCCGCAGGGCCAGCAGCCTGCCGGCAAGACTCCTGAGCAGCCACGCCGTCAGCAGGGCGCCCAGCACGCCCACCACGGGGGTGAAGGCCGGAGCCGGCATCTTGGTGGTGTAGAGCATATAGCCCATCTGCGTGTAGTTCGTCAGCAGGGCCAGCGGCGCCAGCCAGCACAGGGCTTCGTAGCGCCCTCTCACGCGCAGTGCGGCGCGTGTGGTGAGGCCCACAGCCAGCAGCAGCGCCAGCAGCAAGCCCGTGCCCAACTGAGGGCGGGCCAGGGTGCTCTGCAGCAGACTGGCCACATAATACACGCCGCCGGCCGGCCTGTGCAGCATGTCGGAGAGATAGTCGGACGTCGTGAAGAAAGGCGTCAGCTCTGCCGTCTCGAGCAACACGGGCTGCAACGGTCCCAGCAGCCAGCAGCCGAAGGCTACCAGCAGGAGGGGATAGATGATGCGGCGGATCAGGTTCGTTGTCATATTCTGGTGTTGTGGTTGTTAGGATTGCAGGATTTTTATCATTAGGGATGCCGTTCACAGCCGCCCCAAGGCGACCGCCGGCATTGCAGCATGCGTGGTGTGAAACCGAATGCAAATATACAAAAAATAATCGGGAATACAAAACCGGCACCCCGCTTTTCTTTGCTCAAAATTTCAAAAAATCAGGTAGGCTCGAAAGTGCTCGCAGCGCACGGCGAAAACGCGGCGTGAGGACCGGCAACAGACCCGCGCTGCGTGAGGGCCTTGCGGGCGCGCGAGGAGGGCCTTGGGCGCACCGGAGGGGACAGTTGCGAACGCGCGAGACGACAGCGGCGGACACGCGAGGGGACATCAGCGGTCATGTGGGGAGGGTGCATACGGAGGTGGACGGCCATGCAGCGGCCAAAAATGTTTCATGTTTCATGTTTCATGTTTCATTAAGACACCTTATTACTTTCCGAGGGGCCCTCATGTCCTCCAATACCTATTTAATAAATAATAATTAATAATGTATTTC
>CAVAXH010000182.1:0-4135 GCA_963592505.1 Bacteroidaceae bacterium | reverse complement strand
ACCCTATACCTCGTGCGCCACGGTGAGACCGTAGACAACAAGGCGCAGATCATGCAAGGCCAGACGCAGGGCCAGCTCAACGAGACCGGCCGCGAGCAGGCTCGCGCCGTGTGCCGGCAGATGCGCCACACGCCGATAGACGCCTTCGTGGCCAGCGACTTGTGGCGCGCCATCGAGACGTGCCAGATCATTGCCGAACCCCACCGCCTGCCGGTGGTCACCACGCCACTGCTGCGCGAACGCGACTGGGGCAGCTTCACCGGCCGTTTCATCCCCGACCTGAAGGATGCACCGTGGACCGACGACATCGAGACCTTGGAGCAGATGAAGGGCCGCGCCCGGGCTTTCATCAGCTGGTTGCGCACCACCTACCCCGACCAGACCGTGCTGGCCGTGGGCCACGGCATCATCAACAAGGCCATACAAAGCGTCTACTTCGACAAGCCCATGAACCAGGTGATGAAGATGGGGAATGCCGAGGTGCGGGTGTTGGAGCTGTAGATGTGGAAGCATGCGCTGACGACACAAAAGCATAAAAGCACATAAAAAGGGTGCGCCATGAATCTCATGACACACCCTTCGCCTTTTTTATTACTCTCTGGTTTTGTTATCCTTGTCAACCGTTGGTCTCCCGGCACGCTTGCCCGACGCGGCTGACAATCATTGTTGCTTTTCCTTATCTTCTTCCGAAATGTCCGCCGCCACCGTTGCCGCCTGCCGACCGGCTGCTGCCGCCGCCTGCACCGAAGGTGCGCGATGAGCCGCCCTGCGAACTGGAACCGCCAAAGCTGCGGGTGGGAGCCGACTGGCGGGTGGTGGCACTGCTGCTGCCGCCGAAGGTGCGGCTGGGTGTGGTCTGGCGCGTGGTGTTGCCAAAGGTGCTGCCGCCGAAGGTGCGCTGGCTGCTGTTGGGCTGCGTCACCGTGGTGCGGGTGCTGCTCTGGCGGGTGGTGCCGCCAAAGGTGCGGTTGGGGGTGGTCGTGGTGGTGGTGCGGCCTACGGTGCGCTGACTGCTGCCGCCGAAGGTGCGCTGACCGCCGTTGCTGGGCTGGCTGGCCGTGGTACGGGTGTTGTTCTGGCGGGCGCCATTGCCATAGGTGCGCTGGCCGCCATTGCCTGCCTGCACGCTGGGGCGCTGGCCGTTGCCAAACTGACCATTGCCAAACTGACGGGTGCCGTGATTGTCTGCCAGTTGGGTACCGCGACCGAAGTCGCCGCGGTCAAATCCGTCGCGCATGCCGACACGATGACCACCGTCGGGACGAGGACCGCCCCATGTGCGGCCGTGATACCAGCTGGCTCCGCCGTTCATCCGCCAGCTGTGGCCGCCGTGATAGTTGGCATAGAACGCAGGGCGTCCGAAATAGAAGTAGTCGCGGTGGGGGTAGCGGGCATAGATGCGGAAGTGCCAGAAACCGTTGTCCCAATAGAGAGGACGGTAGAAATAGGCGGCATCCACAAAGGCACGATACTGCCAGTCGAGGAGGATATAGCTCAGGTCGAGGTTGCGCTGCGTCCAATAGTTGCCGAAGAGGTCGTTGCGGTTGTCGACACCCATCAGATAGTCGAGGTTGATCTCGTAGGCTGCCTCATACTGGTCGTCGGTGAGGTTGAGTTCGTAGGCCATCTTGTCGGTGAGGAAGAGGGCCTGGTCGCGGGCCTGCTCATAACTCATTGCCGATGCCTGGACTGTCATGGTGATCAGTGCCACAAGCGTTAACATGAACTTTTTCATATCTCTGACTTTTTATGGTTCAACATGCTCGAAGATGTTTTATCTTCTTTTCACGCTGCAAAAATACTGCAATAATCCGGGGCTCCAAAAGGTTTTTCCCTACTCGGTGAGGGAAAATCCCTACATCACTATGATTTTATGGCCGCGATGCCGCATGCTTCATGAAAAAATGATGTACCTTTGCAATGACATATATATTATATAAGGTGGATTGCGGGGGCACACACCCTACCCCTCCCATCCCGAAAACAGACAAAGATGAGACAAACCATTCTGACCCTTGCCTGCCTGCTGGCCTGCGGACAGGCTGCAGCACAATACGCATGGCAGTATGATGCCCATGCCGGAAAGTTGGACTTGGGCCAGGGCATACACTATAAGGCGGAGATGCAGGGCTCCTTCTCGAACGACAAGACACCCCTGTGGCTCAACGCCAACAAGTATGGCCTGTCGTCGCTCGAGACGACCAACGGCTACGTGCGCGCCTCAGCCATACGTCCGCTGGAGAACGACTCGGCACGCCGCTGGGCAGTGGGCTACGGCGTCGACGTGGCTGCCCCACTCCACTACACCAGCAACGTGGTGGTGCAGCAGGCCTTCGTCGAGGGGCGCTGGCTCCACGGCACGCTGACCATCGGTGCCAAGGAGGTGCCCATGGAACTGAAGAACAACCGGCTGAGCAGCGGATCGCAGACGCTGGGCATCAACGCACGCCCTGTGCCACAGGTGCGCCTGGCGCTGCCGCGCTACTGGACCATACCGGCCCTGGGACGCTGGCTGCACATAAAGGGACATATGGCCTACGGCATGATGACCGACGACAACTGGCAGCACTCGTTCACCAACAAGCAGAGCAAGTATGCCGACCACGTGCTCTATCACAGCAAGGCCGGATATCTGAAGATTGGCAGCGAGGACCGCTTTGTGCCCTGGTCGCTCGAACTGGGACTTGAGCAGGCCACGCTCTTCGGCGGCACAGCCTACCAACCCGACGGCCAGGGAGGCATGCGCACCATAGAGAACGACCACGGCCTCAGCAGCTGGCTGCATGCGCTGATACCCGCCGGCGGCGACAAGCCCAGCGAGGGCACCGTCTACCGCAACAAGGAAGGCAACGTGCTGGGCAGCTGGCTCCTGCGCCTCAACTATGACGGCGACCGCATGGGACTGCATCTCTATGCCGACAAGTACTATGAGGACCTCTCGTCGATGTTCCAGGTCGATTATGACGGCTACGGCGAAGGCGCAGAGTGGAACTCGAAGAAGAAACACCACTACTTCTTCTACGACCTCAAAGACTGGATGCTCGGAGCCGAGCTCAACCTGAAGTATGGCACGTGGCTGCGCAGCGTGGTGTTCGAATATCTCTACACCAAGTATCAGAGCGGACCGGTGTATCACGACCACACGCAGGGCCGCAACGACCACGTGGGCGGACGCGACGACTTCTACAACCACTACATCTACACAGGTTGGCAACACTGGGGACAGACCATCGGCAATCCCCTCTACCGCTCGCCCATCTACAACGAAGACGGCACCATCAGCTTTGCCAACAACCGCTTCGTGGCCTATCATCTGGGCTTCGACGGACAGCCCACCGAACGGCTCGACTATCGTGTGCTGGCCACCTATCAGGAAGGCCTCGGCACCTACGTCACCCCCTACACCAAGAAGCACCACAACGTGAGTTTCATGGTGGAGGCCGGCTATCGGTTGCCCAAGGGATGGAATGTGCGCGGTGCCTACGGCATGGACTTCGGACATATCCTCGGGTCGAATGCCGGTTTCCAACTTACTGTTTCCAAATCGGGAGTATTCAACTTATGAAAAAGACTTTCTTCCTTCTCATTGCCTGCCTGGCACTGACCGCATCGTGCGGCGACCTTCTGGAGACCTCCGGCAACGGCGATCTCGACGGCTACTGGCAGTTGGCACAGGTGGACACGCTGGCCAACGGCGCCTCGACCGACATGACCGAGAGCAAGGTGTTCTGGGGCGTGCAGGGCAAGTTTCTGAACATGATCGACACGCACTACACGACCTATGGCTACATGTTTCGCTTTGAGCACACAGCCGACTCGCTGCTGCTCTCCGATGCACGCGTCAACAACCGCACCTACTCCGACTCGCTGCTGACCGATGTGTCAGCACTGCGCCCGCTGGGAGTGAACAGCCTGACGGAACACTACCTCGTGGAGCAGCTCAACGGCAGCCGCATGGTGCTGCGCGGCAACATACTGCGCCTGCACTTCCGCAAGTTCTAAACCCGCACTTCCGCAAGTTCTAAGCCTGCATAATTCGCAGGACGCAGGCTGCATGTCATCTATTGCTGATTGGGTTAGTGCGATGGACCGTCTTAGAATATAGCGGACAACTCATCCGCGCGTTTTCTTCTTT
>CAVAXH010000181.1:0-4148 GCA_963592505.1 Bacteroidaceae bacterium | reverse complement strand
ATCCATCGTCGACCATTGGTTCAGCCCGCGTTGTCGACCATTGGTTAACCCATCCGTCGTCGACCATTGGTTAACACATCCGTCGTCGATCATTGGTTAACTCATCCATCGCGGACCATTGGTTCACCCATCCGTCGCCGACCTTTGGTTCACCCCGCGTTGGCCTGCGCGCTACCTTACTTGTCCTGCACAGGCGCGGCGGGGTGCTGCTCGCGATAATAGGCGAGGAAGAGGCGCATTGCCTTGTTGGTGGCGATGGCGAGGTTGATGTCACGCCCGAAGTCTTCGGTGAGACGGAATGTCTGCACATCGTCCTTCGAACCATAGCCAATCCAGATGGTGCCCACGGGGATGGCCGGTGTGCCGCCTCCGGGACCTGCGGTACCCGTGACCGAGATGGCATAGTCGGTATGCAGCGCCTGGCATGCGCCGATCACCATCTGTCGGGCCACCTCCTCGCAGACGGCGGTCTGAGCCTCCAGCACTTCGTGTGACACGTGCAGCAGGTTTTCCTTCACTTCGTTGGTATAAGCCACGATGCCGCCCTTGAAATAGTTGGAGGCGCCAGGCACCGAGATGATGGCTTCGGCTATACGGCCGCCGGTGCAACTCTCGGCGGTGGCCAGCGTGTGGCCGTTATCGTAGAGAGCCGACTGTATCTCGCGGCTCAGCACTTTAGTTTCCAGTTCCATTGTTTTCTTTTCTGATGAATAACGAACAAGCCTGTGTGTTCTCTTTATTATTTTGGGGGAGGAAAAATCTCCGTACCGCCCCCAGTTATTTGAATGTTACCTTTGAGAAGGCCGGAGCGTCTATCGGGCAGAAGTCCTTGTCGAGGTACTTGTAGTGGCCCACGATGCCGATCATGGCCGCATTGTCGGTGGTGTAGCTGAACTTGGGGATGTAGATCTTCCAGCCGAAGCGCTTGGCATGGTCGGCGAAGGCCTGCCTAAGCACGGAGTTGGCCGACACGCCGCCGGCCACAGCCACGTGGCGGATGCCTGTGGTCTTCACGGCCACACGGAGCTTCTTCATCAGTATGTCGACAATGGTGTACTCCAGACTGGCGCAGATGTCCTCCTTGTGGTGCTCCACAAAGTCGGGGTCTTCGGCCACCCACTTGCGCAGGTTGTAGAGAAACGACGTCTTCAGGCCCGAGAAACTGTAGTTCATGCCGGGAATGTTGGGTTCAGCAAACCGATAGGCTTTCGGGTTGCCCGTCTTGCCCAGTCGGTCGATGATGGGTCCGCCGGGATAGCCAAGCCCCATCACCTTGGAGCACTTGTCGATGGCCTCGCCGGCAGCATCGTCGATGGTCTGTCCGAGCACCTCCATGTCGTTGTAGGCGTTGACCTTGACGATCTGCGAGTTGCCGCCCGACACGAGCAGACACAGAAACGGGAACGGAGGCATGTGCTGGTCGTCGGCGCTCTCCTTGATGAAATGCGCCATGACGTGGCCCTGCAGGTGGTTGACGTCGATGAGCGGGATGTCAAGACTGCGGGCAAAGCCCTTGGCGAAGCTCACCCCCACGAGCAGCGATCCCATCAGTCCGGGGCCGCGTGTGAAGGCCACAGCCGAGAGCTGCTCCTTGCTGATGCCTGCCCGTTTGATGGCCTGGTCGACCACCGGCACCACGTTTTGCTGGTGCGCACGGCTGGCCAGCTCGGGCACCACGCCGCCATAGGCCCGGTGTACGTCCTGCGAGGCGGTGACGTTGCTCAGAAGCACACCATCGCACAGCACCGCTGCCGATGTGTCGTCGCAACTGCTCTCTATGCCTAATATATAAATGTGGTTCATGTTGTTCTAAATATTATATGGGATGTTCACACCGTGTGCCGAGCCCCCGACAGTCGTGCCGGCGGGCCCGCTGCAGCTGTGTGTGGCCATTGTCTGCCTTATCTTGAGAGCACCTCCACGCCGGTCTCGGTCATGAGGAATGTGTGCTCCCACTGAGCGCTGGGCTTCTCGTCGCCGCTGATGACCTCCCAGCCATAGGGGTCGTCGGCATCGATGTAGACCTTCCACGTGCCCATGTTGATCATCGGCTCGATGGTGAACACCATGCCCGGCACAAGCAGCATGCCTGTGCCCTTGTGGCCGTAGTGGAGGATCTCGGGGGCTTCGTGCATGGCCAGTCCCACGCCGTGGCCGCAGAGGTCGCGCACCACGCCGTAGCCGTACTTCTCGGCGTGTTTCTGAATGGCGTGGCCGATGTCGCCCACGAAGCAGTAGGGCTTGGCAGCCTCGGCACCTATCTCCAGGCACTCCTTGGTGACGCGCACCAGCTGTTCCTTCTCGGGTGTGGTCTTGCCGCCAATGATAAACATACGCGAGGCATCGCCGTAGTAGCCGTTGTAGTCGAGGGTCATATCCACATTGACGATGTCGCCCTCCTGCAGCACGTCTTCCTCCTTGGGGATGCCGTGGCACACCACCTCGTTGATGCTGGTGCAGACACTCTTGGGGAATCCCTCATAGTTGAGGCACGACGGGTGACAGTTGTTGTCAGCGCAGTATTTCATACAGATGTCGTCGATCTCCTGCGTGGTCATTCCCGGGTGGATGGCGGCCTCCACCGCGTCGAGGCATCCGGTGTTGAGCTGTCCGGCAATGCGGATGCCCTCAATCTGTTCGGGCGTGCGTATCATGTCGCGCGTAGGCACCAGTTTGCCTTTGTTTTCCCAATACATGACCTGCTTGTCGAGTTCTGTCAGTGGCTGTCCTTTTATGGCGTGCCATCTTTTCTTTTTGTTGAGCATGCTTCTATTTTGTTTTATTCTTCTGCAAAGTTACGATATTTCTTTCTAACAGCGAAGGCGCAGCGCCGTAAAAGCGCATTGCCGCCCCCTACCCTTCCCGTACATGTTGCCAAACGGGTGCCGGCGGAGCCATTCGCGAACAACCCTCACCGTCGCCTCATGCCGGCACACACACAGGAGCTAGAAGAGGTTGAGCTTGTTCTTACGGGCCTGTTCCAGACTGACGATGCGCTGCTGCTCCTCGGCATAATCGCGGCGCAGCGCCTCATAGTGAGCGTCGAGCTCGGCCTTGTAGCGCGGGGCCTCGTCGGCATTGAGCATCCGGGCGGCAGCCAGCACGTTCTGCGAGGCATCTTTCATCCACGCCACCGTGCCGCTGTAGACGGGTGCAATCTTCAGTGCCACATGCAGCTCAGAGGTCGTGGCGCCGCCGATCATCAGTGGCAGGCGGAGGCCGGCCGCTTCGAGGTCGCGGGCCACATGCACCATCTCGTCGAGCGAGGGTGTGATCAGGCCGCTCAGGGCAATGATGTCGGCCTGCGTCTGCTGTGCCTTTTCCACGATCTGCTCTGCCGGCACCATCACGCCGAGGTCGATGACCTCATAGTTGTTGCAGGCCATGATCACCGCCACGATGTTCTTGCCGATGTCGTGCACGTCGCCTTTCACGGTGGCCAGGATCACCTTGCCAGCCTTGGCAGCGCCGTCCTGCTTCTCTGCCTCGATGTATGGCTGCAGGATGGCCACGGCCTGCTTCATGGTGCGTGCCGTCTTCACCACCTGCGGCAGAAACATCTTGCCCTCGCCAAAGAGCGTGCCCACCTGGTTCATGCCGTCCATGAGCGGCTGCTCGATGATGTTGACGGCATGCGGATAGCGTTCGAGCGCCTCATGAAGGTCAGCGTCGAGGTGTTCGGCAATGCCCTTGCGCAGGGCATACTGCAGGCGTTCTTCCACCGTGCCCTGGCGCCACGCTTCCTCCTGCGGCTGCAGGGCGGCAGCAGCCGCGGCAGCACCGGCGGTGTCGCCGGCAGCAGCAGCCTTGCGGGCATCCTGCTCCTCCTTGATGCGCTGGGCCAGACTGATGAGGTCGTCGGCAGCATGCGGGCGCCGGTTGAGCACCACGTCTTCGATGACCTCCAGCTGGTCGGCAGGAATGTCGGCATAGGTCACCTTGGTGGCGGGGTTCACAATGCCGAAGTCCATACCCTGCCCGATGGCGTGGTAGAGGAACACGGCGTGCATAGCCTCGCGTATGTAGTTGTTTCCCCGGAACGAGAAGCTGAGGTTGCTGACGCCACCGCTGACATGAGCTCCGGGCAGGTGGCGCTTGATCCACCCTGTGGCACGTATGAAGTCGGCAGCGTAGGCATCGTGCTCCTC
>CAVAXH010000180.1:0-4300 GCA_963592505.1 Bacteroidaceae bacterium | reverse complement strand
ACCCAGGGCGTTGCCCTGGGCTGGGTAATTGCTGGGCTTTCAGCCCGCGTCGTCGTCCATTGCTTTCAGCCCGTTGGTCATCGACCATTGCTTTCAGCCCGCGTCGTCGTCCATTGCTTTCAGCCCGTTGGTCATCGACCATTGCTTTCAGCCCGCGTCGTCGTCCATTGCTTTCAGCCCGTTGGTCATCGACCATTGCTTTCAGCCCGCGTCGTCGTCCATTGCTTTCAGCCCGTTGGTCATCGACCATTGCTTTCAGCCCGCGTCGTCGTCCATTGCTTTCAGCCCGTTGGTCATCGACCATTGCTTTCAGCCCGCGTCGTCGTCCATTGCTTTCAGCCCGTTGGTCATCGACCATTGCTTTCAGCCCGCGTCGTCGTCCATTGCTTTCAGCCCGTTGGTCATCGACCATTGCTTTCAGCCCGCGTCGTCGTCCATTGCTTTCAGCCCGTTGGTCATCGACCATTGCTTTCAGCCCGCGTCGTCGTCCATTGCTTTCAGCCCGTTGGTCATCGACCATTGCTTTCAGCCCGTTGGTCATCGTCCATTGCTTTCAGCCCGCGTCGTCGACCATTGCTTTCAGCCCGCGTCTGTGCTTGAAAATATATAGTTGCCTTTATTAACGGTAACCTACTGCAGTGGTGCATTCGTGGTTTTTGTTAAAGGCAACACCGGCCTTTGGCGGTCATTCGGGTTCGAAATGGGCTGCCGACGCTTTTTTTAGCACCATAGTGCTTGTCGGTTCATCCAAATTCACTATCTTTGTAACTGCGCGGCGGCATGCGATGGGGCGAGCCCCGGCCGCCTGCCGTCTGCACATCCTAAAAACAACGAAAAATGCGAGAATTCAAAGACATAAGGATTGCCGTGGCCGGAACAGGCTATGTGGGCCTGAGCATCGCCACGCTGCTGGCCCAGCACCATCACGTGAGTGCTGTGGATGTGGTGGCCGAGAAGGTGGAGAAGCTCAACCGCCGTGTGTCACCCATACAGGATGAGTATATCACAAAGTATCTCACCGAGAAGTCTCTCGACCTCACCGCCACGCTCGACGGACGCGCCGCCTATAGCGATGCCGACATCGTGGTCATCGCTGCTCCCACCAACTACGACCCGGTGAAAAACTATTTCGACACCAGTCATGTGGAGGAGGTCATCGACCTCGTGCTCGACGTCAACCCCGATGCCGTGATGGTCATCAAGAGCACCATCCCCGTGGGCTACACCCGCAGCCTCTACCTCAAGTATGCCGCACGCGGCGCACGCCAGCTCAACCTGCTCTTCTCGCCCGAGTTTCTGCGCGAGAGCAAGGCGCTCTACGACAACCTCTATCCCAGTCGCATCATCGTGGGATGCCCGAAGATGGTGGACCGCCCCGACTTCGAGGCAGAGAACCGCGCCATTGCCGCCCTCACCGACACCGCTGCCATGGAGCAGGCTGCCCACACCTTTGCCGCCCTGCTGCAGGAGGGTGCCCTCAAGCCCGACATCGACGTGCTCTACATGGGCACCAAGGAGGCCGAGGCCGTGAAGCTCTTTGCCAACACCTACCTGGCACTGCGCGTGAGCTATTTCAATGAGCTCGACACCTATGCCGAGATGAAGGGCCTCGACACCAAGGCCATCATCGACGGCGTGGGCCTCGACCCGCGCATCGGCACCCACTACAACAACCCGTCGTTTGGCTATGGCGGCTACTGCCTGCCCAAGGACACCAAGCAGCTGCTGGCCAACTATGCCGACGTGCCCGAGAACCTCATCGAGGCCATCGTAGAGAGCAACCGCACACGCAAGGACTATATCGCCGGCGCCGTGCTGCAGAAGGCCGGCTACTACAGCTACTATGATGACAACAGCTATGATGCCAGCAAGGAGCACGCCTGCGTCATCGGCGTCTACCGCCTCACCATGAAGTCGAACTCCGACAACTTCCGGCAGTCGGCCATACAGGGCATCATGAAGCGCATCAAGGCCAAGGGTGCCGAGGTCATCATCTATGAGCCCACGCTCGACGACGGCAGCACGTTCTTCGGCAGTAGGGTGGAGAACGATCTCGAGGCCTTCAAGGCCCATAGCCACGCCATCATCGCCAACCGCTACGACACCTGCCTCGACGACGTGAAGGAGAAGGTCTACACGCGCGACATCTTCCGCCGCGACTGACCGAACGCGCAGTCCTGCAGCCTCGCAGTTGCCCTGCAGCTCTCTGCAGCCTCATAGGTCAGAGCTGCCCCTATTTTAACACACAGACATGAACAACAAACACTCTTCGGCCGTGGTGGCAGCGCTGCTTGCCGCCGTGGCCGTGGTGGCCGCCATGCTGACGCTCGGGGGCGGCAAGGCCGACCCGATGGCGCAGCCGACCCCGGCACGCCAGAGCGCTTCTGCCCCTGCTGCCACACGCCAGGCGCAGGCCGACACCACCGCCACACGCCGCGACACCACGGTCATCGCCGTGCCCGACACGGTCATCACCGGCACGCTGGCCGACGACCGCGGACAGGGCTTCGCCCGCGTGGTGGTGAGCGACGGCTACACCTGCACGCTCACCGACAGCATGGGCCACTACCGCCTGCGCCGCAACGCTGCGGCACGTTTCGTCTTCTACACCGTGCCCGACTACTGTGAGGTGCCCACCCAGTCGCCCTCCGACCGCACGGCATGTTTCTATCAGTCGCTCGTCAAGGGCGACTCCATCTACGACTTCACCCTGCGCCGCCTGCCCCTGGGGCGTGAGCGCTCCTACCGCCTCGTGGTCTTCGGCGACCCGCAGGCCACCACCACCAAGAACCCTTATTACACCGGGCCCGACGACAACCGGCAGGAGAAGACCGACCTCGAGCGCTTCACCTCCGAGACCATGGACGACGTGCAGCACCTGCTGGCACAGTGGCCCGCCACCGAGAACGTCTATGCCATCAGCATGGGCGACGACGTGCAGTATTATGGCGGATACAGCGCCACCCTCGAGCAACAGATGCGGCAGGCCATGGGCTCCTCGCGCATGACGGTGTTCTCCGTCATCGGCAACCACGACAATGACGGCCGTCAGCTCTACCGACAAAAATGGGAAGACTGCTGGGGCCCCACCGACTACTCTTTCGATCGCGGCAACGAGCACTTCGTGTGCTTCAACAATGTGCACTTCACCCGCAAGAAAGGCTATTACCAGCCCGGCGAGCTCACCGATGCGCAGATGGAGTGGCTGCGGCAGGACCTCGCCCTCACCGACCACAGCCGTAAGGTGGTGCTCTGCTATCACATACCGCTCACCTTCGGCAACAGTCCGTTCGGCAAGGCCACACCGCTGGCCATCGCCACCGAGAGCGGTCATTACAGCAGCTCTTGCCTGTCGGCCATCCTCACGATGCTCGAACCGTTTGAGGGCGGCTATGAGCTGTTCTGCGGCCACACCCACTTCGCTCTCAACCACGAGATCCACTATCAGGGGCGCGACATCATGGAGCACTGCCATGCCGCGGCCTGCGGCAACATCTGGCAGTCGAACATCAACATCTGCGGCACGCCCAACGGCTACTATGTCTACACCTTCTCGGGCACCGCTGTCGCCGACTGCTTCTACAAGCCCACGGGCTATCGGCCGTCGTGGCAGATGACGGTCTTCGGGGCCGACACCGACTACAATGGCGAGCGCTATGCCGCCGACTGGAACCTGCCTGCCGAACAGGGCGCCGTGGTGGTCAACGTGTTCAATGCCGACTCGCGGTGGGTGGTCACCGCCACCGAGGACAGCATCACCACGCCCATGACACGTCTCTCGGGCAAGAACCAGGATGCCTTTGCCGCCGGCTATCACCATCGCTACGCCGAGGCCATGCCCTACAGTTTTGTCAGCAAGCAGAACGGCTATCTCATCATGGGCCACCTCTACTATTATGTGCCGCGCCAACGCGATGCCGTCGTCACCATCACCGCCCGCGATCCCTATGGCAACGTCTACACCGCCTCGTCGGCCGATGCCGTCACCGAGCCGTTCTACAACTTCGCCCACTATCTGCAGCGGTGACACGAATGTGGTAAGGATGGGGGGCTCACGCAGGCCGAACCAATGGCCGGTGACGCGGGTTTTGAACCAATGGTCGCCGACGCGGGTTTTGAACCAATGGTCGCCGACGCGGGTTTTGAACGTATGGTCGACGATGCGGGTTTTGAACCAATGGTCGCCGACGTGGTTTAAACGTATGGTCGACGATGCGGTTTAAACGTATGGTAGGCAACGCGGGCCGAACCAATGGTCGACGACGCGGGCTGAAAGCCCAGCAATTACCCAGCCCAGGGC
>CAVAXH010000179.1:0-4309 GCA_963592505.1 Bacteroidaceae bacterium | reverse complement strand
CTATGTCGCCCCGGTGGGGCTAAACCGCCGCTCCATATAGCACGACCTATAATTGATGCTGCTCACATTGCCTTCTATTGCCTAATCAATGCATTTAACGGAAGAGCCGTAAAAAATTCTGCAAACAAATCTTAAACAGACTGCCGACTTTGTTAACAGAGGTTATTTTATAACATTTTTTCACCCTCCACGTTTGCATCTACGCGAAATATGTGTAATTTTGCAACGTGTTTTTCATAGTATTAGATTTAAGGTTAACAAGGTTGGAGTACAGCGGTACTCCTTTTTTTGTGCCCTTACGTTAACTTTTTCTTGTTCATGCCGACACGCCCATGAACGAGCAAGCACAGCATCCTCCGGTGTGTCACACCTCTATCGTTTCGCCATCGCAGGCAAAGCGGAAGCCTTCCGGCAAGCGGCGGTTAGCCTCGTCGTGCAGTCCTATGTCGTGGGTGACATGCGTGAAATAGGTACGCCCGGCGCCTACCTGGCGGGCAAAGCGCACGGCCTCGTCCACCAGCATATGGCTATGGTGCTCTTCTTCCCAGCGCAGCGCATTCACCACCAGGGTCTTCACGCCTTGCAACTGTTGCAACTCTTCTGCATCGATGGTCTTCATGTCGGTGATATAGGCGAAATCGCCAAACCGATATCCCAGTATGGGCAGCTTGCCATGCATCACCCCGACAGGCACCACATCGATGTCGCCAATGCGCAGATGCTGATGAGGGTGCACCGTGTGAAGCACAAACTTGGGCACGCCGGGGTAGAGATGCTGCACAAAACAATAGGGGAAGTTGTGCCTGACGGCCTCTATCGCCACATCGTTGGCATAGATGTCTATGTCGCCGAATTTGCAGAACGGACGCAGGTCGTCGAGGCCGCCCACATGGTCGTAATGGCTGTGGGTGACCAGCAGTCCGTCGATGCGACGAAACGGCAGGGGCATGAGCTGCATGCGGATGTCGGGACCACAGTCGATAAGGACACGTGTGTGGTCGGTCTCCAGCAGTGCTGCCGTGCGATAGCGCTTGTCGTGCGGGTCGCTGCTTCTGCACACCTCACACTGACAGCCATTCACGGGCACCCCCGTGGAAGTGCCTGTTCCGAGAAATGTCAATCGTCGCATGGTCATATCACATTCACTTCAGGATGCAAGTCGAGACCGAACCGCTGTTTCACCGCAGCCTGCACAGCCTGCATGAGGGCCACGACATCCGCACCCGTTGCCCCGCCGCGGTTGACGAGCACCAGCGCTTGCTTGTCGTACACGCCGGCACGTCCAAGGCTCTTGCCTTTCCAGCCACACTGGTCTATCATCCATCCGGCCGGAATCTTGTATTTTCCTTCACCCATATCAAAATAGCGCAGGTCCGGACAGGCGGCTTTCAACCGCCCGAACTCTTCCTCGCCGACAACCGGGTTCATAAAGAACGAGCCTGCATTGCCCATCACCTCAGGGTCGGGCAGCTTGGCGCGGCGTATGTCTATGATGACATCACGCAGCTGTCTGGCGGTCAGCCGACCGGCATCCATGCTTCTCCGCTCCAGCTCGGCACGTATGTTGCCATAGTCGAGATTGGGCGCAAAGGTCTTGGCGAGTCGGTAGGCCACCGACACAATGACATAACGGTCTTTCCACTCCTGCTTGAAACGGCTCTGGCGGTAGCCGTAGCCACAGTCGGCAGC
Organism: Bacteroidaceae bacterium; assembly: GCA_963592505.1. Lineage (GTDB taxonomy): Bacteria > Bacteroidota > Bacteroidia > Bacteroidales > Bacteroidaceae > Prevotella. The sequence goes on along the minus strand of CAVAXH010000179.1, from coordinate 2,620 downwards.
CTTGATGACCAGCCGCCTGCCCGTGTGGACCTCCACGGCCTCCACATCCTCCAGCACGTCTTTGACCTCCACACCGTAGGCCCCGATGTTCTGCACTGCCGAAGCACCACACTCACCGGGAATCAGACTGAGGTTCTCCAGTCCGTGCCAGCCATGCTCCACGGCATAAGCCACCACGTCGTCGAACGTGGTGCCGGCCCAGCAACGTATGGTCACGTCGTGGTCGGTCTCCTGCTCCACCTTCACCTCGAAGCGCTTCTCGGGCGTGATGACAATCCCCGGGAAGTCGGCTGTCAGCAGCAGGTTGCTGCCACCGCCAAGCAGCAGGTATGGCCTCTCACGCAGCCTGCTGTCGCCGGCCGCCTCCACCGCGTCATCCACATTCTGGTAGACCCACAGGTGGGCACAGCGCTGGTCGATACCGAAAGTGTTGCGACCGAGCAACGAGATGTCTGTAAATGTCTGCATATATCTCTCAACTACTGAATTTCACAAGTTTCCATTCCCCTTTCATCTTACGGAAGTTCATCTCCATCTCCAGACCGTTGGCTATGCCCCTGATGAGCAGTATCTTGCGGCTGCCCGCACCATAGTGCTGTCCGTAGATGATGTTGTATATTATGCCGCGCGGTATCAGGGCCGGCTTGAAGTCGGGCCACTGCTCGGGCATGATGACACCGGTGATCTGCTCGAAGTCGTCCTCGGGGTCGGGTGCCGTAAACTCCACCTCGTCGGCCATGCTCTTCACCTGGAAGGCCGAGTCGACCGCAAACTGATGGTAGAACTTCAGGAACGAGGCATTCTGGTTTTTATGGAGAGGATCGTAGTTCATCGATGTGAGCATCCACTCGCCCTGCAGCCGGTCGAAGACAAACTGCTGCACGGTCTGCTTGTCAAAGAAGATCTTCTCCACCACCACATGGGCCACGCTGGTGTCCTTCAGCAGTGCGCGCTGCCTGTTGTTGTCAAACAGCAACGTGTAGTAGCCCTGATGCATGAAGAAGTGCTCCATCTTCCACTGCCGCTTGCCGATGCTCTCCACCTGCTGTCCGCCACGGCACACCGGCAACGGAAACTGTATGCGCTTCATCTGCAGCTTGCGGTTGGCCGCAAAGTTGAAGACGAAATCGTCGAAGAGCTCGTCGGCCGCCTTCGGCACCGGCGTCTCGGCTATCAGGTTCTCTGTGGAGTCTACGTTGGACGTGTCGACGACCGACGTGTCGGTCGTCACCGTGTCGGCAGGCACCGTCTTCCGTTCTGTGCACCCGTATGGCACAGCCATCATCATCAGGAGCATAAAGAAAACGGCAACTACTATTCCCTTTCTCATAAAATCATTCATAAACCGGAGCAAAATTACATATATTTTTTTAGATAGAACGCAAATTCAAATAAAAGTTAGTAACTTTGCAGATAGAATAAATTACGTAAAGATAATGTTAACAGACAAGATAGACGAACTTCTCAAAGAAGTGTCTGCACTCTCGGCCAAAAATGCCGAGGAAGTGGAGCAGCTCAGACTGAAATATCTCAGCAAGAAGGGTGAGATCAATGCCATCATGGCCGACTTCCGCAATGTGGCCAAGGACCAGAAGCGCGAGCTGGGCATCAAGATCAACGAACTGAAGCAGGCCGCTACCGACAAGATCAATGCCCTGCGCGAACAGGTGGAGACCATCGAGACCGGCACAGAGAGCCTCGACCTCACCCGCACAGCCTACCCCGTGGGCCTCGGCACGCGCCATCCTCTGACACTTGTCCGCAACGAGATCATCGACATCTTCCAGCGCATGGGCTTCACGCTTTTCAACGGCCCGGAGATCGACGACGACCAGCATGTGTTCACCATGCTCAACTTTGCCGCCGACCATCCTGCCCGCGACATGCAGGACACGTTCTTCATCTCGCAGAACGCCAACGATGTCACCAAGAACGTGCTGCTCCGCTCACACACCTCGGGCGATGAGGCCCACTACATGGAGACCCACGAGCCTCCCATCCGTGTGTTGTGCCCCGGCCGCGTCTACCGCAACGAGGCCATCTCGGCCCGCGCCCACTGCTTCTTCCATCAGGTGGAAGGTCTCTATGTCGACAAGAACGTCAGCTTCACCGACCTGAAGCAGGTGTTGCTCACGTTTGCCCGTGAGATGTTTGGTGCCGACACCAAGATCCGCCTCCGCCCCAGCTTCTTCCCCTTCACCGAGCCCAGCGCAGAGATGGACATCTCTTGCTCTATCTGCGGCGGCAAGGGCTGCGGCTTCTGCAAGCACACCGGCTGGGTGGAGATCCTGGGATGCGGCATGGTCGACCCGCACGACCTGGCTGCCTGCAACATCGACCCCGAGGTCTACACGGGCTACGCCTTCGGCATGGGCGTGGAGCGCATAGCCAACCTGAAGTATGGTGTCAACGACCTCCGCTTGTTCTCGGAGAACGACACCCGTTTCCTCGAGGAGTTCAAGAACGCATACTAAACACAGGGCTATAGACGGGGCCGCCGCTCCCCTCAAGGATGGGGGATGCGGCGCTCTTGCAAGGCTCATCCATAAAGACACAGAGAAGGCGCAGCACCCCACGGGTGTTGCGCCTTCTCTGCGTCTTGCCAGGGCGGTCCTGCAAA
>CAVAXH010000178.1:0-4326 GCA_963592505.1 Bacteroidaceae bacterium | reverse complement strand
GCCCTGGGCTGGGGAATTGCTGGGCTTTCAGCCCGCGTCGGCTCACGCATTCTTCTGCCCGCGCCGGCTCACGCTCTAACCCAATTAGCAATAGTTGGCATGCTGCATCCTGTTGATTATGCAGTATAGTAGGCTAAATCCGAAACTTGTTTTCTCACTCTGTGAGAAACGCTTTGGCAAACTCCCAGATGACGATGCCGGCCGTGGTGCTGACGTTGAGGCTGTGCTTGGTGCCAAACTGGGGTATCTCCAGACAGCCGTCGCTCATGTCGACCACCGTCTGCTTCACGCCCTTCACCTCGTTGCCCATGATGATGGCATAGCCTGCGGGGGCTGTGCCGTCGGCCAGCAGGCTGTGGGGTAGGGCAGAGGCCAGGTGCTGCAGCTTGGTGGAATGCTCCACCTGCTCCACGCTCCACACGAAGAAACCCTCGTCGTGGAGGGTGCGCACGGCTTCCTCGGTGCTTTCGAAGTAGCGCCAGTCGACGCTGTCCTCGCCGCCAAGCGCCGTCTTGTGTATCTCGGCGTTGGGCGGGCAGGCGGTGATGCCGCAGAGGTAGACGCCCTCCACGCGGAATGCATCGCCGCAGCGGAAGACGCTGCCCACGTTGTAGAGCGAGCGCACATCGTCGAGCACCACGATGAGCGGCAGTTTGCGGGCTTCCTTAAACTGTTCGACCGTCAGGCGGCTCATCTCGACGGTGCGGAGCTTGCGCATATTGGTTGCCATAGCTGATTTGCGTTTCTTATTTTTTATTGGGCGCAGACCGCGCGTGCAGATTATTGTTTCACGCTGTAGGCCAGCGCATAGGCCTTGATCTGCTTCACCATGGCGAGCAGTCCGTTGGAGCGGGTGGGCGAGAGGTGCTCGCGCAGTCCGATGCGCTCTATGAAGTAGAGGTCGGCATCGAGGATGTCCTTGGCCGTCTGGTGGCTGAGCACCTTCACCAGCAGTGCGATGATGCCTTTCACGATGAGTGCGTCGCTGTCGGCAGCAAACACCAGCCGACCGTCCACACTGTCGCACTGCAGCCACACACGGCTCTGGCAGCCGTCGATGAGGTTTTGCGGTGTCTTGTATTTCTCGTCGAGCACACCCAGGTCATTGCCCAGGTCGATGAGCATCTGGTAGCGGTCCATCCAGTCGTCGAAGTCGCTAAACTCCTCGATGACCTCGTCCTGCAGTTCGTTGATAGTCATTGTTATGATTTCGTTGTTTATATGTTCTGACAATAGTGATGGGGGTTCTCTCTGCGGTCAGTCGGCCCTGTCGATGCGAAACACCTTGTCGTTGGGTCTGACCTTGCCCGGCACGGGCACACTCACGAGCGTGTGCTGCGGTGCCTCGGCGATGGGGCCGTTGTCGCCGTGTATCTCTGTGGCCTGCAGATACATGGCACCGGTGGTGTTGCCGGTGATGAGCAGTTTGTCGCCCTGGCGGAAGGTGCTGGCCTGCACGGCGATCTCGCCCACGCCGAGGCGGCTGAAGTATTTGTTGACCTTGCCCACGAGCACCTTCTTCTCGGTGGCCAGCGAGCCGTAGCTGTCGTTCCATTCGCCCAGCGTCTGTCCCTGGTAGTAGCCGTCCCAGAAGCCACGGTTGAAGACGGTGGCGAGCTGCTCGTCCCATGCGTCCTTGCGCTCCTCGGTGAAGGTGCCGTCGAGCACCGCGCGGATGGCCTCCTTGTAGCACCTCACCACGGTGCTCACATACTCGGGGCCGCGGGCGCGTCCTTCGATCTTGAACACCCTGACGCCGGCATCCATCATCTTGTCGATGAAGCGGATGGTCTTCAGGTCCTTGGGGCTCATGACATACTTGTTGTCGATCTCGAGCTGGTGGCCCGTCTCGTTGTCGGTCACGGTGTAGCTGCGGCGGCACACCTGCACACACTGGCCGCGGTTGGCCGAGCGGTTGGCGGCGTCGAGGCTCATGTAGCACTTGCCCGAGACGGCCATGCAGAGCGCGCCGTGGCAGAACATCTCTATGCGCACGGGCTGGCCGGCAGGGCCGCAGATGTGCTGCAGGGCTATCTGCTCGTGGATGTGCTTCACCTGCGTCATGGTCAGCTCGCGGGCCAGCACGCTGACGTCGGCAAACTGGGCATAGAACTTCAGGGCCTCCACGTTCGATATGTTGAGCTGGGTGGACAGGTGCACCTCCACGCCCACCTCGCGGCAGTAGGCCATGACGGCCACGTCGGAGGCTATCACCGCGCTGATGCCGGCCACGCGGGCGGCGTCGATGATCTGGCGCATGGTGGTCAGGTCGTCGTCGTAGATGATGGTGTTCACCGTCAGATAGGTCTTCATGCCGTGCTCGCGGCAGATGGTGGCTATGTCGTGCAGGTCGTCGAGCGTGAAGTGGTTGGCGCTGTGCGACCGCATGTTGAGCAGGCCCACGCCGAAGTACACCGAGTCGGCACCGGCCTGTATGGCTGCCGCCAAGCTCTCGCGCGACCCCACGGGGGCCATGATCTCAAAGTCTTCTAATCGTGCATTCATGGTGCAAAGGTACTAAGTTTTTTGTAGATAGCCTTTCTTCTCTGTGTGCAGATGATAAAAAAAACGACGTGCGATTACAGGCGGCCGGCAGCGCCGTTGTTCGGTTTTCTTAGTAACTTTGCAGGCGTATGAAGAAAATCTGTATATGGCTGGCGGCGGCATGCCTGACCGTCCAGTGCAGCCGCCCAGTGCAGCCGGCCGGCGGAGGGCGCGGCAGCGAGTTTGCCGACGAACTGGTGCTCAAGACCACCCCCGTGCACGATCAGGGCCAGAGCGACCTCTGCTGGGCCTATGCCATGCTGGCCACCATCGAGACCGACCGCCTGATGCTGGGCGACTCGGTGACGCTCTCCACCGACTATGTGGCACGCCGCCTGCTGCAGCACGAGGCACGCCGCTGCTTCCTGGCGGGCGGCACCACCAAGGTGTCGATGCGCGGCATGCCGACGAGGCTGCTCCACATCATGGAGGAGGAAGGGGCGCTGCCCTTCGACTCCTATTATCACAACAGCGGCACCGACATCTGCACCGACGGCGTCAACTACCGGGTGCTGGCCCGCAAGGTGGCCCATGTGGCACGCGCCGCCACATCGCTCGACCGCACCGACAGCCGCGTGGCCGACCTGCTCGACCACGAGATAGGCTATCTGCCGCGCCTGGTGGCCATGCTGGGCATGACCTACACGCCCCGCCAGTTTGCCCACAGCGTGTGCATGCCGGGCGACTATGTGGCGCTGACCTCCTTCACCCACCATCCCTTTGGCCGGCCGGTGGTGCTCGAGATGCCCGACAACCTCCATCACGACGCCTTCCTCAATGTGCCCATCGACACGCTCATGGAGCGCGTGGAGCAGTCGCTGCGGGCAGGGCATGCCGTGTGCTGGGAGGGCGACATCAGCGAGCCGGGCTTCCGTTTTGCCGAGGGGCGTGCCGACATGCCCGCTGGCACCTCGGCCACCCAGCAGCAGCGCCAGCGCCTCTTCAGCCTGCGCCGCACCACCGACGACCACTGCATGGAGCTCTGCGGCCTGGCCCGCGACCGGCAGGGGCGCCGCTTCTTTCTTGCCAAGAACTCGTGGGGCAAGGACAACCCCTACCAGGGCTTCATGTATCTCAGCTACGACTATGTGCGCCTGAAGACCATCGCCGTCGTCATGCACGCCAACTGAGCATGCCGGCCTACGCATCCGCCCCGGCTGACATTCGGCGCATGCTATGACCAGCCATCCTGCATAACTCACAGGATGCAGGACCGACAAAACAAACAGAAAATAACACCGAAGGGAGGAATGATGCGTTCCAAAGAGTCCTAAGGCCCTAACACTGGAGTCCTAAGGGCCTAACACTGGAGTCCTAAGGCCCTAACACTGGAGTCCTAAGGCCTTTAGGACAGGAGTGTTAGGCCCTTAGGACAGGAGTGCCAAGCCCTTAAGACAGGAGTGCCAGGCCCTTAAGACCTGAGTGTTGGGCCGAAGCCCCCGAATACTCCATGGGCTTCCTGGATTCTTTAGCATGAATTATTCATAGGCGCACCATTGCATACCACCCCACCTATTGCTGATTTGGCTAGATGGGTGGGACGCCGCGAGTGAACCAATGGTCAACGACGCGAGGGGAACCAATGGTCAACGACGCGAGGGGAACCAATGGTCGACGACGCGGGCTGAACTAACGACGACGCGGGGTACCCCAAATGGTCGATGACGCGGGGTACCCCAAATGGTCGATGACGCGGGGTACCCCCAATGGTCGATGACGCGGGGTACCCCAAATGGTCGACGACGCGGGGTGAACCAACGACGACGCGGGCTGAACCAATGG
>CAVAXH010000177.1:0-4344 GCA_963592505.1 Bacteroidaceae bacterium | reverse complement strand
CACCAGGATGACCGCCACGCCCTGTGGCCAGGTGAAGACCCCCAGGCCCGTGAGCACGCTCACCGTGACGGAGACGATGGGCTGCACATAGTTGTAGACGCTGACCACCGTGGGGCGCAGCACGCGCTGGCCGACGATAGACAGCAGGTAACTGACAAAGGTGCCGAAGAACACCACATAGCCCACCTCGGCCCACGCAGCAAACGGCACCTCGGCCCACGGCAGGGCTGCCAGGTGGCCCGACGACACGGGCAGCACAAACACCGTGGCCCAGGTGAACATCCACTTGTTGACGGTGAAGACATTGTAGCGGCGTATCAGCTTGTTGTATAAGGAGAGATAAAGCGCAAACGACAGTTGGGCGCAGAGGCACATCAGGTCACCCCGAATGTCGCCCACCTTGGCACTGCCGGCTGCGGCGCTGCTCAAGATGAGTATCACTGCACCCGTGCAGCCGATGACCACGCCACTGGTCTTCTTCACGGTGATGGGCTCGCCGAGGATGAGAAAGGAGAGCACCATGGCGAAGATGGGCATCGAGGTGGTGACAATGCTGGCATTGATGGGCGAGGTGATGCTCAGGCCGACGGTGAACAGACACTGGTTGAACACCACGCCCAGCAGCGCCGCACCGGCAAACAGCATCACATCGCGCAACGGGATGTGCTCGCGCTTGCCCAGCAACGATGCCGTCCAGAACAGCAGGGCTGCGCCTGCCACCCGAAAACTGACCATCGAGAGACCGTCGATGCCATGGTTCATGGCATCCTTGCCCACGGGCGACATCAGTCCCCACATCGCCTCAGCGGCAAACATGCTGAGGTGGGCTTGCAAAGCTTTGTTGTTCATTGCTTATGGCTTATGTTATCCTTATCATGCCACCGCCGACGGGGGGACACCCATGCGGCGCATGGCTCTTACACCGCTGCAAAGGTAGCCAAAAAACGCAAGGCCGGCAAGCGGGCGGGCCATAAAGTGAAGCCGCCCAAAGACCCGACGGTACAAAAAATGTAAAAACACGCCGTTTTCAGAATTGTTTTTGTATTTTTGCAACAGCATGGGCGCACACCGCCCATAACCATCAACGCACAGGCCTATGCAGAAATACGCAGACCATATCAAGCAGATAGAGATAGAGTCGCTCTGGAGCGGCAAGAAGCACATCGTGTGGAACCTCGACCGCAAGGTGAACATCCTGAGCGGCGTGAACGGTGTGGGCAAGTCGACCATCATCAACAGGGTCGTGAAAGGACTGGCCGCCGGTGGCGAGTTTCCCAGCCACACACTGAAGGGCGTGCATCTCAAGGTGTGCCCCGAGGATGCCAAGTGGATACGCTTCGACATCATACGCAGTTTTGACCGGCCGCTCATCAATGCCGACACCGTGACGAAGATGGACCTGTCGCTGGCCACCGAGCTCGACTGGCAGCTCTTCAACCTGCAGCGCAAATATCTCGACTATCAGGTCAACATCGGCAACCGCATCATCAGCGTGCTGCAGAGCGGACAGCCCGACGCCGCACAGCAGGCCCAGCAGATATCCGAGCCGAAGCGCAAGTTTCAGGACATGCTCGACCGCCTCTTTGCCGACACCGGCAAGACCATCGTGCGCACCGAGAACGAGATACGCTTCAGCCAGATTGGCGAGACGCTGGTGCCCTACCAGCTGTCGAGCGGCGAGAAGCAGATGCTGGTCATACTGCTCACCGTGCTCGTGGAGGACGGACAGCCCTATGTGCTCTTCATGGACGAGCCCGAGGTGAGCCTGCACGTGGAGTGGCAGAAACAGCTCATCGACCTCATCATCGACCTCAACCCCAACGTGCAGGTCATCCTCACCACCCACTCGCCGGCACTCATCATGAACGGCTGGCTCGACAAGGTCACCGAGGTGAGCGACATAACGCTCTAGCTCACCCCAGGCGCCCTGCGCTGGCATCACCGAGAAAAGAAAAAACAAGACCGCCATGAGCCACCGACTGCAAGACCATCTGACATCCTCGTATCTGGAGGCCGCCAACCGCCTGCGCTCCAAGCGCGACCGCCGCAAGGTGGTGGCCTATGTGGAGAGCTACGACGACGTGTCGTTCTGGCGGCAGATACTGTCGCAGGTCGAGACCGACCGGGTGACCTTCGAGGTGATGCTGCCCTCGCGCGAGCAACACCTCGAACGGGGCAAGAAGGCGGCGCTCATGAGCATGCTCAAGGGCAAGACGGGCTGCGACATGGTGGCCTGCATCGATGCCGACTACGACTATCTCATGCAGGGAGCCACGGAGACCTCGCGCCGCATACTGCAGAGCCCCTACGTGTTTCACACCTACGCCTACGCCATAGAGAACCTGCAGTGCTACGCCCCCTCGCTCCACGACGTGGCGGTGGCCGTCAGTCTCAACGACCGCGAGGTGTTCGACATGGAGCAATACCTGCACGACCTGTCGCAAGCCATGTGGCCGCTCTTCGTGTGGAGCATCTGGCACTACCGCACAGGGCGCTACCCGCAGTTCACCATGACCGACTTTCTGAAGATCGTGGAGACGGGCAAGTTCAGCTTTGCCCAGGCCGGCGCGCTCGTCAGAACCGTGCAGCAGAAAGCCTCGCGCAAGGCCGACGCGCTGCGCCGCCAGCACCCCGAGGCCAGGGAGGACTGGCAGCGTGTCAGCGACGACCTGCTGCAGCTGGGGGTCACCCCCGACAACACCTACCTCTACATACAGGGCCACCATCTCTTCAACAAGGTGGTGCTGCCCATGCTCGGCAAGGTGTGCGACCGGCTGGTGCACATGCGCGAAGACGAGATAGCGCGGCAGAGCGTGCACGGGGTGCAGCGGCGCAACGAACTGTCGTGCTACGCCAACAGCATAGACAACATCACACCCGTGCTGAAGCGCAACACCGGCTTCATGCGGTCGCCCGAGTATTCGCGCATCAGGGCCGACCTGCAACGGTTCGTGGAGAGCCTCGAGGCACGGGACAACGAAGACACAACATTAAAAACAATAGACAAAGATGAAAAAACTGTTACTCTCCACCCTGACGGCACTTAGCCTCGCGGTGGGCACACAAGCACAACTGCTCTACAAGGTCACTGCCGACAGCGTGGCCAAACCGTCGTACATCGTGGCCACACACGACATGCTGAACCCCATGGGCTATGTGGACCGCATCAACGGACTGACCGAGGCCATGACCAACACCGACCAGATCCTCTTCGACATCGACCGCACGGCCAACGAGGCTGCGCTGAAGGAGGCCGCCACGCTGCCCAGCGGCAAGACGCTGGCCTCGCTGCTCAGCGACAAGCAGATACAGACGCTCGACGCCTTCCTGAAGAAATACACGGAGGTGAGCTGGAAGAGCTCCTACAACCAGAAGCGCTACAACGGCCGCACACCGCTGGCCGTGATGAAGGACTTCCTGCAACTGCTCTTCGTGGCCAACCACATGGGCGAGTATGACCCGACCCACACCTTCGCACAGTACTTTGAGGCGCAGGCCAAGAAGAACGGCGAGGCCACGGGAGGCATCATCGAGGCCGACAAGTACATCCAGACGCTGAAGGGCCTGCCCCTCGAGGCACAGGCACAGGTGCTGGGCCTGTTTCTGAACCATCAGGACCAGGCGCTGGCCATCATAGACAAGACCGTCGATGCCTACAAAGCCAAGGACATGGATGCCGCCGCTGCCGCCATCGGCAATGCGCTGGGCATGGTGGGGGCCGGCAACCTGCTGGCCGCACCCGTGGAGAACATGGAGAAGGCCATCCACGACAAACCCACGCTCTTTGCCCTGCCCTGCTATCTGCTGGGTGGCGAACAGGGCATCATCAGCAAGCTGAAGGCTGCCGGCTACCAGGTGGAGGCTGTCGACTAAAAGCCGGGCGGCGGCAAGAATGCCGGTGCTGAAGAAGCCATAAAGGGGGACTGCTTTTCTGCTTCCCCGCAAAGAACAACACGATTCTGTCCAAGGCGTGCATGAGTCTCAAACGACTGCACCGCCTTGGACTTTTTTTGTTTGCAGCCACGCCGTTTTTGTTCGCCGACACCCCGCGGGTAGGGTGCAAAATCGACATATTTTAGTGAGACATTTTGTGTTCGTTTTTAATCACTTGCTCCTGTTCACGATGCGAGTGAACCAATGGTAGACGATGCGGGCTGAACCAATGGTAGACGACGCGGGCTGAATCAATGGTCGACGACGCGGGCTGAACCAATGGTAGCCGATGCAGGCTGAAAGAATGCGTGAGCCGACGCGGGCTGAAAGCCCAGCAATTCCCCAGCCCAGGGCAGCGCCCTGGGTATCGTAACGCGTTGATTAGCAGCGCCCTGTAAGGGCAAAAGTATA
>CAVAXH010000176.1:0-4362 GCA_963592505.1 Bacteroidaceae bacterium | reverse complement strand
AAAGATCAGATAACATAATGAAAAAAACTGTTTTGATGGTTCGAAATGTGCGGATGTTGAAGGATGCCGGCAGCGGACATGCCGACGGCAGACCTTAGAACAGCGAGCGGAACGCCTGCGGGATGGCCGTGGAGAACTCCATGGGCCGGTGCGTGACGGGGTGATAGAAGCAGAGCACATAGGCATGCAGGCAGAGCCGGCCCAGCGGGTCGTCGCCGTTGCCGTATTTCACGTCGCCGCAGACAGGATGGCCCATGTCGGCCGAATGCACACGGATCTGGTTCTTGCGGCCCGTCTCGAGCTTAAACTCCACGAGCGAATAGCCGTCGCGGCGGTCGAGCGTGTAGAAATGGGTGACGGCATACTTGCCGCCATTGTCCACCGGACTGCTGAAGGTGATGTAGGCACGGTTGTCCTTGAGCCAGTTGGCAATGGTACCCTCGCCCTGCTCCATCTCGCCGGAGAGCACCGCCACATAGCGGCGGTCGAACACCGTGTGGTGCCAGTCGCGCTCGAGCGACAGCTCGGTCTGCTTGTCCTTGGCGTAGATCATCAGGCCGCTGGTGTCGCGGTCGAGGCGGTGCACCACATGAGCCTGGCAGTGCTGCTTGGTGCTGCGGAAATAGTCGTCGAGCACGGCCTTCACATTGAGCGTGCTGTGGCCGGCGGCCATCGAGAGGATGCCCACATTCTTCTCCACCACCACGATGTACTGGTCCTCATAGACCAGCTTGACATAACGGCTGTGGAAGGCATTGTTGCGCTTCGACTTGCTCACCGTGACCTTCATGCCCGGCTGCAGCGGATAGTCGAACTGGGTGACGACCTTGCCGTTGACGCGGATGCCCTGGCCGTGCAGGATGTCCTTGATCTTCGTGCGACTGAGGTTGAGGTGCTCCATCAGCCACTCGAGCAGCGGAGCCTGCGTGTCGACGATGTGTTTGTCGTATTTTGCTTGTGTTTCCATTTCGCTTCGTATGTTAGGCATGTGCCTCTGTGGCGGCAGCATGCCGGGGTGTTGTTGTCATTGTTTGTTCTTCGCGCCCTACAGCCTACTCCTTGCGCTTCCAGATGCGCATGATCTTGTGGCGGATGGCCAGCACATTGCAGATGCTCACCACCGCAAACAGGCCCAGGCCAAGCGCCACGGCAGGCAGCAGGTTGCCCTTGCTGATGTCGGGGAAGAGCGTCTCGATGAAGGCCATGTAATAGCCGCGCACCACACAGAGCACACACCAGGCGATGAGCAGCACACTGACGTTGAGCAGCAGCGTGAGCCACTGGTAGGGGCGCGCCACCTGGCCGGGACTGTAGCCGATGAGGAGCAGGTTCTCGAGCTTGGAGGAGTTTTTCTGCACCAGCAGATAGATGCTCAGCATGAGGATGTAGAAGCTGAGCACGGAGATCAGCAGGCCGACGGCCATCACCAGCGACACCATCATGCGGAGGAAATAGGTGGTCTTCTGACTGTTGAGCTTGTCGTTCTCGATCTCGATGCCTTTCTTCTCGGCATAGTGGGCAAACGCCTCGTTGGCCGGATTGTCGACCTGCAGGATGAGGCGCGTGGGGTCGGAGTGGTCAGAGGGAGCATAGCGGCCGTTGGTCCACTCGATGAACGACTGGGGCACCAGCAGCGTGTTCAATCGGCTGGAGAAGCCGATGACCTTGCCGCGAAACTCCTCCTTCAGGCCGTTGCCCTGCACGAAGATCTTCAGGTCGATCATGCCCACCAGACCGTCGCTGATGCGCGGCAGCGAGTGGCTCTTGGCAAACCCGAAATTGTACATGGCGATGTAGCTGCGGGGCAGGATGACCGGCACCTCATGGGCGCCCTCGGTGTAGGTCCACAGCGACAGCGGCACGTCGACAAAGCTGTCGGGGATGCTCTCGAAGAACAGCTCGGAGTTGAGCACATTGGTGCCGCTGATGCCCATGCTGCCCGTCACCTTATACTCGGTGGTGGTGAAGGCGCCGACCTTTGTGGCAAACGGCTGACGGCGCAGGTCGTCGATGTCGGAAGGGCTGAAGGCATTCGACCGCCCCGAGAGGGTGCTGCCCATGCCTATCTTCTTGCTCACGATGACATAGTCGGCCTTCATAAACGAGTCTTCGGAGGTGAAGACCGGCAGCACATCCTGATAGAACTGGAAGCCCAGCAACACGATGAGCATGCCAAAGAGGTTGGCAAAGAAGAAGCCGACAAACTGGGGGATGCTGATGTGCTGACGCAGTAATTTCCAAACCAGATTCATAGCATGAATGTTTTTTCGTAGTCCAACGGCATGTGCTTGCCGATACTCGTGACAATGACGCCCGCGCCCTGCGCCTTGGCCTCAGCCATCATGATGTCGCCCATGACCTGCGCGTTGCGGTCGTCGAGGTGAGAGATGGGCTCGTCGACCAGGATGAAGTCGAACGGCTGCACCAGCGCACGCATCATGGCCACACGCTGCTGCTGGCCGAACGACATGTGGCCGATCTTGGCATCGGCCTTGTCGGCAATGCCCAGCGCCTCAAACCACTGCAGGATCTGCCGGTCGGTCTTGAAATGGGTGAGGTCGTTCTTGATGCGCACATTCTCCATGGCGGTCAGCTCGGGAAACAGGCGCAGCTCCTGGAAGAGGTGGCTGACGTGGCAACGGCGGTGGTCCACCCAGTCGGACGTGGTCAGCGTGGCGCTGTCGGTGGTGTCGAACAGCAGCTGGCCGGTGAAGTCGTGGCGGTAGCCGATGATGTAGCTGCAGAAGGTGCTCTTGCCCTTTCCCGAGGCGGCCTCTACAAGATAGAGGTGGCCCTTGCTGAAGGTGACGTCGTGCTGCCACACCTCCGACTGCAGGTCGTCGCGCTGGGCAAACACATGGGGAAGGACATTATGGAGATGGATGGTGTTCATGATGGGGAAAAGTGTGTGTTCGTGGGGGGGATTTAATCTACCTTGAGCGTGTAGACCAGCGTGCTGATGTTGCCGAAGAGCGGACGGAGGAACGCCGCCGCACCCCCTGCGGCATCCATCTGCGACAGGTTGACCACCATGGCCATGCGCTGCCCCTTCAGCTTCTGCCGGATGGCGGTGCTGAGCGGGTCGGCGGCCTCGCGGATGCTCTGCAGGGCCGACTGCTCGCTGATGCCGCTCATATACTGCCAGTCGTCGGTGACGCCAAAGTAGTAGCATGTCTTGCCGTCACGATAGTAATAGCAGTCGCGGCCCCAGTCGGCAATCTGTCCGCCGGCGGGCACGCTCTGCCGCCAGTAGTCGACATCGGCAAGCCAGTCGGCATGCTTCAGCTTGGCGGCCATCATCACCTGGAACGACTGCTGCCCCAGCGACGGGAACACGACAGACATGTCGCCGTCGACACTGCGGATGATGCTGGTCATGTCGATGGCGGTGTTGATGCCCGAGAGCATGGCCTGCAAGCCGCGGTTGTCGGTCATCAGACTGACAAACTGGCTGCCGTCGACATTGACGAACAGGCCGGCAGCGTCCTTTTGCGACATTCCGGCCAGATACTTGCCCTCGATGGGGCGGTAGGTCTGCTGGGCTTTCTGCAGGCCTTGGTTGACGCGCTTCGAGAAGGAGAAGGTCTTGCCGTTCACCCACAGGCATCCGTCGCTGACCTGCAGGTCGGCGGCAATGAGCACCTGCGACGGGTCGGCATCCTTGGGGGCGCCGAGGGTGAAGGGGGCCACGAGATACTCGGGCAGGGCCTTGGCCTGACAGACCATAGACATGGCTGCCCCGACGGAGTCGAGCTTGTCGTACATGGGTGTGCCGACGATGCCGTCGTCGGCCTTGGCCTTCAGATAGCGGGCCATGAGCTGCATCATCTCGCCCTGGGCTGCCGGCAACACGGGGCCCATGAGCAGTGTCGACTGGTCTGAATAGCCGATCATCCACTGGTTGGGCAGGGCTGCAAAGTGGCAGTCCTGACGCTCCTGCACCGTGGCGCCCATCTTCTGCAGCAAGGCAGCGAGGCGGCCGGTGTCGTCGGTCTTGGCGCAGATGCCGAGGTTGCCCTGCGCATCCTCGAAGAGCATGACGGGCTTAGAGAGGTCGATGCCGGTCTGGTCGAGGTTGGCCACATGCAGGAAGGTCTTGAACAGCGTCTCGCTGCCGGCGCCGCTCATCTTGGCTGCATTGACCGACAGGAGCAGGGTGCTCTCCGCCGGCACGGCATTGAGGTAATCGCGGTTGGTGCAGGCGGTGGCGAAGGCCAGCCACACCAGTGCTATCAGATAGGATAAATGTTTCATTCTGTTCGCTTTATGATTTGGGCCATCGTGACGGCCATCAGACCGGCCGTCTCCGTGCGCAGACGGCTGTTGCCAAGTGATATCGACTCGTAGTGGTGGGCCAGCGCC
>CAVAXH010000175.1:0-4378 GCA_963592505.1 Bacteroidaceae bacterium | reverse complement strand
AGCGGCGGCAGGGGCGCCGGCCGGCAGCACGGTCTCAGCCGACGACGGGAGGACTGCCGACGACGACAGCCCCGGGGCGGCCGCCGACGGCAACACGGCGGAGGCGGCACGGGCGGCCTCGAGCAGGTCGTAGCGCTGCTTGACCTTGTCGGCGGCACGCATCACGTCGGCCAGGCCGAAGGGCTTGAGCAGATAGTCGACGGCATCGACCTTGTAGCCCTCGACGGCATACTCGTGGTAGGCGGTGGTGAAGACCACGAGGGGCGGGTGGGTCAGCGACCGCACGAAGTCGAGGCCGCTGAGGTCGGGCATGTTGATGTCGATGAAAAGGGCGTCGACAGCCTCGCTCTCCATGAGGCGGGCGGCCTCGAGCGCACTGCGGCAGCAGCCGGCCAGCGCCAGGAAGGGCACCTTCTTGAGGTAGGCGGCCAGCTGGCGCAGGGCCAGGGGTTCGTCGTCAATGGCTATGCATCTGATCATAGGGCGGAGGAGGGATAAAAAAGATTTTTTCTATGTGGATGGAGACTCTGCAGCGGCTGCGGGCCGGGCGGGCGGCAGCGCCAGGTGCACGTCGAAGGTGTCGGCCTGGCGGTCGATGCGGAGCGTGTAGGTGTCGCCGTAGATGAGCCGCAGGCGCTTGTCGGTGTTGTCGAGGCCCAGACCGCCGTGCTCGTCGGAGGCGGGCTGGGGGCGGCAGCTGTTGCGGCAGGCAAAGCGGACAGCACCGTCGGCGTCTGCCGCCACGCTGACCTCGATGAACGACGGGTGCTCATAGCTGACGCCGTGCTTGAAGGCGTTTTCCACGAAGGTGATGAAGAGCAGCGGCGGCACCATGGTGTCGGGGGCTGCCGGCGGCAGGTCGGTGGCGATGCGCAGGTCGTTGGCATAGCGTATGCGCATGAGGTCGATGTAGTTGGCGATGAAGTCTACCTCGCGCTGCAGCGGCACCATGGGTTTGTTGCCCTCATAGAGCAGGTAGCGCATGAGCTGCGAGAGCACCTCGATGGTGTGGCGTGCCTGGTCGGGGTCGATGTCGACGAGGGCATGTATGTTGTTGAGGGTGTTCATGAAGAAGTGGGGGCTGAGCTGATACTTCAGATACTCGAGCTGCCGCTGCAGGTTCTCCTTCTCGAGCTCCTTCATGCGCTTCTGGTCGTCGGCCGACTTGAAGAAATACTTCGTGGCGAGGTTCAGCCCCAGCAGGAGCACCAGGATGATGATGTCGATCGTCTGGCGGCCGCCCAGCAGCAGGGGCGGTTGCTCGGCAGGACGCTTGTCGGGGTGCGGGGCGGGACGCTCTGCAGGGCGCTTGCCAGGCTGCGCGGCGGGGCGGGGCCGGGTGGTCTGCTCGGTGGTGCGCATGCGCGGCGGCCGGCGGTCGAGTGAGGTCTGTAAGATGCAGTGGCCCACCATGAGCACCACCACCAGCAGGGCATAGAGGCGCCGGCGGCCGCCATAGACGACGAGCGGCGCCAACAGAAAGTTGTGCACGGCAAACACGGCGGCAAACACGGCCAGCATGCGCCATGCGTGTATGACGCCGTGCCAGTCGTAGACGGCATGATGGGCATGGCTCTCGGCATACACCGTGAGCACGGGGGCCACGAAGAGCAGCACCCAGAGAGCGCCGTAGATGGCCAGTTCGGCCTTTCTCTGTGCTTTGAACATGAGCTGATGGGTTTTCACAGGTCTGTCAGGGTGTTATGGGTATAACGATATCAGATTGGCTTTTAGTATGCAGACAGCGGCAGAATGTCGCAAATTGTCGGGGTAATTGTCGGGGTAAATGTCGGTGTAATTGTCGGGCGGGGCACTGGCGGGCGCCGGGCGCTACGACAAAAAAATGGGAAAAACCTGTGGCTGTTTGCGTTATCACAACGGATGGACCACCCGGTTTTTCCCTATCGATTCTATGAAAAGCACTCTAGTTTGTTGTGGGAGGCGTGCCGGTTTTACCAGCGTCCGCCCTGCGAGGAGCCGCTGGTGCGGGCTGTCACCGACGACGAAGAGGTGCCGTTGGCCAGCGTGTAGCTGCTGCCCGAGGTGAGACCCTCGCAGGTGACGAGCACCGAGGAGCTGCCGCCACCCCAGCTGCCGCCACCAGGACCGCCGCCGGGACCCCAGGAGCCCCCGCCGGGAGCCATGGCGCGTCCGCCGCCCTGCTGCGATGAGCCGGTGTAGGTGGCAGGCACGGTGAAGGTGGCCAGCGTGTCGGTGCCGTTGGTGAGCGTCACCACGTTGCCTGCCGCCACCGACAGGGAGCCGCTGACGTAGGGCTGTGTGGATGCCGACGTGGAGGGTGTGGAGTTGCCGCCGCCCACGGCCAGCAGTGTGCCGCCGGTGAAGACCACGGTGTAGCCCTCCTCCTCGTTGGCGTCGATGCCACACTCGGGCGAGGTGGTGCCGAAGGCCATGATGGTGCCGCCGTTGACATAGAGGTTGCCGTTGGCGTCGAGGCCGTCGTTGGCCTTGGCCACGGCGGTCACCACGCCGCCGTTGATGTACATGTGGCTGCCGGAGTTGATGGCGTCGTCGTAGGCCGTGACGTTGACGGTGCCGCCGTTGATGGTGAGCACGGCCTTGCTCTCTATGCCCTCGGCCTTGCTGCCCGAGGCGTCGACGGTGATGGTGCCGCCGTCGATGGTGACGTTGCCGGCAGCCTTGATGCCCTTGGCCGTGGAGGCCACGGTGATGGTGCCGTCGGTGACGGTGAGGGCGCCGGTGTCTTCGGCCTCGCGGTCGGTGTCGTCCTTATACGACACCTGTATGCCGTCGTCGGCCACACCGCTGATGGTGAGCGTGCCGCTCTCCATGAGGAAGTATTGGTTGCAGTTGATGCCGTCCTTGACGGCTGCGGTGATGTCGACGGTGCAGTTTTTCATCTCCACATACTCCTTGGCATAGATGGCGTGTGCGGTGGCTCCCTTGACGTGCAGGGTGCCCTTGCCCTTGAGCTCCAGGTGGCCCTTGCAGGCTATGCAGCCCTTCTGCGTGCCGCCGGCGGCATCGGCGAGGGTGTTGTCGGTGCCCTTCTTGATGCTCAGGTTGATGCGCTTGCCGTCCTGCAGGTCGAGGGCGGCTCCGCTGGCGCTGGTGAGCGTGAGGCCGCAGAGCTCCAGGGTGGCCTTGTAGGTGCCGGTGAGCGCAAAGGCTCCGTCGGTGGATGAGCCCGCGAGCGTGTAGGTGATCTCGCCGCAGGTGCTGTCGCTGACCTCGCTGCTCTGCGCCAGTGCCACGTGAGCACCGCTGACGGTGGGCTCCACGTAGCGGGCTATGTTGCCGGCCACGCGCACGGTGGCCTGCGTGCCGTCGTAGCTGACGCTGACGCTGTTGTCGGTGACGTCGGCCTGGTCCACATACATGCGGGTGATGTCGGCCGTGGCAAACGCCTTGCCCATGATGGTGAGCGTGGTGCCCTGCTGATAGAGCATGGTGCCGGCCTGCGAGGCGGGGAAGTCGTAGGTGACCTGTCCGGTCACCACGTGCAGCGTCTGTGCGGCTGCTGTGGCTGCTGTGGCTGCGATGAGCAGCAGTGTGGTGGCTATGCGTTTCATCGGATGGTCATTTTGTGGGTCAGTCCGTTGCGCCTGACGACATACACGCCCTTGGGTGCGCGCTGCATCAGGTCGGCCTCCGAGGCGAAGGTGCCGAGGCGTGTGCCGGCCAGCGTGTAGACCTCGAGCGGCGCGGCCACAGCAGCGGTGGTGTGGGCGATGGCCGTAGAGGCCTTGTCGTTGGTGAAGAACATGGCGGCCAGGTCGGCCACGGTGAGGCTATAGGAGCCTGCGGTGTTGGTGGCCACGAGGTGCCCCTCGGTGTCGAAGGTCATCTCGAGCGACTCCACGTCGAGCGCGAGGCAGGTGCTGTCGGCCTGTCTGAACGCCAGATACGCATACCCGTCGGCGTGGGCTGCAGCCGGTGCGGCGAGCAGCAGGGCCATGAGGAGCGTCTTCGCTGTGTTTGCCATTGTTGTCTTCATGCGCAGTACGGTTTATATATATATGTGTGTGTTCACACGGTCTTTTTCTCTGTTTCTCAGGTGTGGCATCAGGCTCCGCCGCCCCACACGGTTGGTTTTGTGTATGTGTTGAAGGGGGAGGAAGCGCGGGACGGCGGTTTTTGATGCCTATTGATGTTTGTGTTTTGTTGCGTGCAAAGATAAGAGGTTTGTCACCCGCCGCCAATTTTATTCAACGAAAGCCCCGTATTTATCAGCAAAAGTCGCGGCAGGCCGTCGGCCGCATGGCCAGCCCCAACGGGTGCGGCACAACAGGGCGCAGAGGCGAACGGAGACAGGACTGCAGTCCGCAGGCCCTAACACTGCAGTCCGTTGGCCCTTGGGACCCGAGTGTTAGGCGCGAAGGACCCGAGTGTTGGG
>CAVAXH010000174.1:0-4379 GCA_963592505.1 Bacteroidaceae bacterium | reverse complement strand
GCGGCAGATCAACCTCAAGAACTACCGCCAGCGCTTCGCCCTCTGCGGACTGCCCGTCACGAAGGTGGGCATCAACTTCGACAGCACCACAGGCAACATCACCGACTGGGCGATAGAGGAATAGATTCAAGTTTCGAATTTAGCCCGCATAAACCCATATCCGAAGTGGCGAATATGGCTAGTGCGTGAGCCCTTTTATCATCTTGCATATCGCATGTTCGAGTAAAACGCCCGGAACACAGGAGTCCTAAGGCCCAAAAACTCGAGTCCTAAGGGCCAAAAACTCGAGTCCTAAGGGCCGAACACTGGAGGCCTAAGGGCCTAAGGACACCAGTGTTTGGACCTTAGGACTCGAGTACCAGGGGCAAAGGACTGCAGTACCCCCGTCTAAACCTGCAAGGCCAAGCAATAGCGCTTCTGTAAATCGCTCAAAATTCGGAGCTATCCCGCATAATTCACAGCATGCAACAGCGTTCTATCCTATTGCAGAAATCCTAAGTTTCGGCAGGCCCATCACTTGTCGTAGGCGTGCTTGGGATAGTCGACGGTGTAGTGCAGGCCGCGACTCTCCTTGCGCTCTATGGCCATACGGGTGATGAGATATCCGGTGTTGATCATGTTGCGCAGTTCGCAGAGGTCGCGCGAGATCTTCACCCGCTTGAAGAGGGCTTCGGTCTCCTCATAGAGCAGGTCGAGGCGGTCCCAGGCACGCTTGAGGCGCAGGTCGGAGCGCACGATGCCCACATAGTTGCTCATGATCTCGCCCACCTCTTTGTTGGCCTGCGTGATAAGCACATGCTCCTCATTGGTGAGCGTGCCCTCATCGTTCCACTCGGGCACCTTCTCGTTGAAGTCATATTCGTCGACATGCTCCAGCGAGTGGGCCGCAGCCGCATCGGCATAGACCACCGCCTCGATGAGCGAGTTGCTGGCCAGGCGATTGCCGCCGTGCAGTCCGGTGCACGAACACTCGCCCAGCGCATAGAGGCGCTCGATGCTCGAACAGCCGTTGAGGTCCACCTTGATGCCGCCACACATGTAGTGGGCAGCGGGGCGCACGGGAATCATGTCCTTGGTGATGTCGATGCCGATCGACAGACACTTGCGGTAGATGTTGGGGAAGTGGTGCTTGGTCTCCTCGGGGTCTTTGTGCGTCACGTCGAGGTAGACATGGTCCACACCGTTGCGCTTCATCTCGCTGTCGATGGCGCGGGCCACGATGTCGCGCGGGGCCAGTGAGCCTCGCTCGTCATAGTGCTTCATGAAGGGCGTGCCGTCCTTCAGCTTGAGTATGCCGCCATAGCCGCGCATGGCCTCGGTGATGAGGTAGGCGGGGTGTGTCTCGCCGGGATGATAGAGCGATGTGGGGTGAAACTGCACAAACTCCATGTCCTTCACCGTGCCCTTGGCCCGATAGACCATGGCCTCGCCATCGCCGGTGGCCACCACAGGGTTGGTGGTGGTCTGGTAGACGGCACCGCATCCGCCCGTGCACATCACGGTGACCTTGCTCAGATAGGTGTCCACCTGGTTGTCGGCATTGAGCACATAGGCTCCATAGCAGTATATGTAAGGCGTGCGCCGTGTGACACGTGCACCCAGATGGTGCTGCGTGATGATCTCCACGGCAAAATGGTTCTCCTTGATGTCGATGTCGGGATTGGCACGCACGGCCGCCATGAGGGCGCGCTGTATCTCGGCGCCGGTGTCGTCGGCATGGTGCAGGATGCGAAACTCCGAGTGGCCGCCCTCGCGGTGCAGGTCAAACTGTCCGTCGTCCTTGCGGTCGAACTCGGTGCCCCACTCCACCAGCTGGCGGATTTGCCCCGGGGCCTTTGTCACCACCTGGCGCACGGCTGCCGGGTCGCTGATGTAGTCGCCGGCTATCATGGTGTCGTTGATGTGCTTTTCGAAATCGTCTTTCTCCAGATTGGTCACCGATGCCACGCCGCCCTGTGCAAAGCGCGTGTTGGCCTCGTCGAGTGTGGTCTTGCAGATGATGCACACCTTGCCTTTCTTTGCCCGGGCCACTTTCAGGGCATAGCTCATGCCCGCAATGCCGGTGCCGATGACCAAAAAGTCGTACTTGTAAGTCATGATGATTGTGTTATGTCAATGCAAAATTACTAAAAATATGCAACACACCTTCCCTCAACTCTCCGATTTTTAGTAATTTTGCACATTGTAATCATGGACAGGACTTTTCATCACCGTTTTTCTGTAGGTTCCGCCTGCGGCATCATTCTTCTTGTTGCGGTCTGCTTTTGGATGTTTTGGCAAAAGTGGATGGTGGCCGGCGGGGTCGTGGCGCTGGCATGTGTGGTGCTCATCGAGCGTGTGCTCCACTCCGAGTATGTGTTTCGCGGCGACCGCCTCATCGTGAGCCATGGGCGCTTTGCCCGCAAGAAGGAGATTCCCCTGTCCGACATTGTGGGCTACCGCCCTGTGACGACCACCTTCGGCCTCACCCGTTTCCTGCTGCTGGCCCTGCGCGGCGACCGCCTGCTCATGGTGCAGCCCGCCAACGAACAGGCGTTTGTGAAGTGTCTGGCCGAACGGAAAAACAACATCAAGAGAAAGAATGAAAGCATTTAGTTTCCACATATTATGGCTGCTGCTCGTGTGTCTGGCGCTGCCCGCGCAGGCACAGACAGAGACCGACGATGACGACACGGCCGACGCTGCCGACACGCTGGCCACCGACTCGCTGTGGGCCGACTCGCTCAGCGCCAAGGGCGACACGCTGCCCTGGCCGCAGAATGTGCAGGCCGAGATCAGCGCCCTGCTGCAGACCGACATGTTCAGCACCTCGCAGGTGGGCCTGATGGTCTATGACCTCGATGCCGACTCGGCCATCTTCTGCCACAACGAGCGCCAGCTGATGCGCCCCGCCTCCACCATGAAGGTCATCACGGCCATCGCGGCACTGAGCCGGCTGGGCGGCAGCTACCAGTTTAAGACCGACCTCTGCTACACAGGCCAGGTGGACAGCTGCACGCTGACCGGCGATGTCTACTGCGTGGGCGGTTTCGACCCGCGCTTCAACAACGACGACCTGCGGGCCTTCGTGGAGGGGTTGCGCCGCATGGGCATCGACACCATCCGCGGCACCATCTATGCCGACAAGACCATGAAGGACAAGGACCTCTATGGCGAGGGCTGGTGCTGGGACGACGACAACCCCACGCTGTCGCCCCTGCTGCTGTCGCGCAAGGACCAGTTTCTGCCCAAGTTCTACTCGGAGCTGCGCGATGCCGGCATCTACCTCACCGGATCGCTGAGCGAGCGGCGCAAGCCCGAGGAGGCCAACTGCATCGTGCGGCGCTTCCACACCATCGACCAGGTGCTCATGCGCATGCTCAAGGAGAGCGACAACCTCTATGCCGAGTCGATGTTCTACCAGCTGGCCGCCTCCACCGGCAACCGCCCTGCCACGGCCAAGAACGCCCGTTCGGTCATCCAGCAGCTGGTGGGCAAGCTGGGGCTCGACGGCTCACGCTATAAGTTTGCCGACGGCTCAGGCCTGTCACTCTACAACTATGTGAGCGCCGAACTCGAGGTGAAGATGCTGCGCTATGCCTACCGCGACCAGAACATCTACAACCACCTGCTGCCCGCCCTGCCCATAGCCGGCACCGACGGCACCCTGCGCAAGCGCATGACGGGCGCCTTCACACGCGGCAACGTGCATGCCAAGACGGGCACGGTGACAGGCATCAGCAGCCTCTGCGGCTATCTCACCGCCGCCAACGGCCACCACCTCGCCTTCGCCATCATCAACCAAGGCGTGATGCACGGCAAGAATGGCCGCCATTTCCAGGACAAGGTGTGCACCCTGCTGGCTTCGCCGTCACTGTAAGACGGCGCACGCGGTGCGCAGAACAAAGTGTTGATAGGATTGTTATGGGAAATGTTGCTGCCATTAATCCTTCAGACACCCAATCGGTATGACATACACCCCGTCTTTTCTCCGATAAGCATATTTGCCAACGCCGATGATGACCGCCATGAATGAAGGGGCGGGCATCTTGTCGGTGTCAATGTTGTTGGCCAATGCCAAGAGATTGCCGGCTCCTTCGTTTATTCGTTCCTCGCCGCCGATCTTTACTTCAAGAAGTGCATAGCTGCCATTGCGGCGATGGAGCACCGTGTCGCATTCAAGCCCATTGCTGTCTCTGTAGTGGTAGAGCTCTCCGTCCAGAGCTTCTGCATATACGCGCAAATCCCTTACCACCAAGTCCTCAAAGAACAGGCCAAAGGTCTGCATGTCGTTCACCAGATCTTTGGGGCCAAGGCGCAAAACGGCAGTGCCAATGCTTGGGTCTACAAAGTGTCGGGTATCACCTGTCCTGATGGCGGCCTTGCTTCTGATGTTGGGA
>CAVAXH010000173.1:0-4418 GCA_963592505.1 Bacteroidaceae bacterium | reverse complement strand
CGTTGGTTCACTCGCGTTGTGAACAAGGTAAAGGAATTAAAACAAGCACAAAACGCCTCGCTAAAATATGTCGATTTTGAACACCCTACGCAGCAGGGCGCTGCGGCCAAAATGTTGCATTGTTGCATTGTTGCATTGTTGCATTAAGCGTTTTCTAACCCCCGGAAGGCCCTACATATCCTCCAATACCTATTTAATAAATAATAATTAATAATGTATTTCTTATATTATAGCAAAACTGCGACTTCTAATAAGTGTCTTAATGTAACATGTAACATGTAACATGTAACATTTTGAATTCTGACAAACTCAAAATCTGCATTTCCCAATCCTTGCAACCGCCTCTGCCTCAACCGCTTGCGCTCGCCCATGAAAAATTCCTCGAAAAAAGTGGCTCCAAACGGGGCTGACAATTTGGCAGAACCGAAGAATTGTGCTATCTTTGCACCGCAAGCATGCAAGCCGGGGACGGTCGCTCCACCCAAGGGCCCAGGGCAGAGCCGGCCGACACCCCGAACGAGAGAAAAACACACACAGACTACGCGGTCCGCAACGCATGGTGAAGCCACCCCACGACCCCTGCTTCGGCCCTCGCCCCAACTGTATGAAAGTAAAGCTAACTAACGGAGGGAATTGACATGAAACGACGCTATTTCATCTTCTCGAAAAACAGCATTCTGCTGCAGCACCAGCCCGGCGACACCTACACCATTCCGCTGGCCGACGACATGCCCATAAGCATCAAGCCCTGGACACACGTGCTCAACATTGCACCCATGGACGACGGCACCGAGGTCAGGGCGCTCAGCGTGGACGACCTCGAGACGGTCAGCGCCACCGACCGACAGCTGCAGGCCGACGGATGGACGTTTGTGACGCTGCGCCAGTCGTATTTCCTGCTCAGCGAAGACCTCTACCTCAAGGCCGGCAAGTGTGCCGAACTGCTCTACTGGGACCAC
Source organism: Bacteroidaceae bacterium (assembly GCA_963592505.1). Classification (GTDB taxonomy): domain Bacteria; phylum Bacteroidota; class Bacteroidia; order Bacteroidales; family Bacteroidaceae; genus Prevotella. The sequence goes on along the minus strand of CAVAXH010000173.1, from coordinate 3,459 downwards.
AACACGCGCTTCTGCGGCGTGTGCGGAGCGCCCATGAAGATGTCGACCGACATCTCCAAGCGGTGCACACAGTGTGGCAAGGAGGTGTGGCCGCAGCTGGCCACGGCCGTCATAGTGCTCATCAGAAGGGGCGACGAGGCACTGCTGGTGCATGCCCGCAACTTCGCCTCCGACTTCTACGGACTGGTGGCCGGCTTCGTGGAGACGGGCGAGACCCTCGAGCAGGCTGTGCACCGCGAGGTGATGGAAGAGACGGGGCTGACCATAAAGAACCTGACCTACTTTGCCTCGCAGCCGTGGCCCTACCCCTGCGGACTGATGGTGGGCTTTATGGCCGACTACGACAGCGGCGATGTGCACCTGCAACGCTCCGAACTGTCGAAGGGACGGTGGTTTCGCTACGACCAGATGCCCTGCGTGCCGCCGCGCCTGTCGATAGCACGCCGCATCATCGACGCATGGCTGAAGACCCACGGCGTGGTGCTCGACCAGCCGTAGCCGCCACAGCCGCGCCGCCGCCACGCGCTACATGTCGCGGTCGAGGCGGTCGCGCCAGAGATACTTGCGCGTCTCGTGGACGACGATGCCGTTGAGCATCAGCAACGACAGCAGGTTGGGGATGGCCATCAGCGCATTCATGCAGTCGGAGGCGTTCCACACCACGTCGAGGCTGGCCACGCTGCCCACAAACACCGCCACGATGTAGAGCACACGGTAGGGCAGCATCCAGCGCTTGCCCTTCAGATACTCCACGGCACGCTCGCCATAATAGCTCCAGCCCAGGATGGTGCTGAAGGCAAACGTCAGCAGGCCAAAGCTAAGCAGCGGAGCCCCCACATAGGGAATCTTGCCAAAGGCCATCTTCGTCAGGGCGGCACCGTCCGAATAGCTGATGTCGGGGTAAGCCAGCACGCTGCTCACGATGACCAGACCCGTGAGGGCGCAAATCACCACCGTGTCCCAGAAGGTGCCGGTGCTCGACACCAGCGCCTGACGCACGGGGTTGCGCGTGCGCGCCGCGGCTGCCACGATGGGTGCTGAGCCCAGGCCCGACTCGTTGGAGAAGAGGCCGCGGGCTATGCCGTAGCGTGCAGCCAGCATCAGCGAACCGCCGGCAAAACCGCCGCCTGCGGCCTCGGGCGAGAAGGCAGAGACCACGATGAGCTTGGCGGCAGGCCACAGAAAATGACTGTTGACAAACAGGATGTAGGCGCAGCCCACGACATAAAACAAAGCCATGAACGGCACCAGCATGCCGCACACCCGGGCGATGCTCTTCACACCACCGAGGATGACCGCAGCGGTCAGCGCGCAGACGCCCAGTCCCACCCACACGGGCGACAGCCCATAGGTGTTCTCGGCAATGGTGGCGATGGCGTTGGCCTGCACGGTGTTGCCAATGCCAAACGAGGCACACGCCGTGAACACCGCGAAGAGCACGGCGAGCCAGCGCCACCCCAGTCCTTTCTCAAGCGCATACATCGGACCGCCAAGCATGCGGCCGTCGGCCGTGGGCTGTCGGTACTCGATGGCCAGCAGGCCCTCGGCATACTTGGTGGCTATGCCAAACACGCCCGTCAGCCAGCACCAGAACACAGCGCCCGGACCACCCAGCGCCACGGCCGTGGCCACGCCGACGATGTTGCCGGTGCCGATGGTGGCTGCCAGCGCCGTGGCCAGCGCACCAAACTGCGACACGTCGCCCGAGGCTTCCTTGTCGCGCTCCACCGACAGGCGGATGGCTGTGAAAATCCTTAGCTGCGGAAAACGGAGCCTGACGGTGAGAAACACATGGGTTCCCAAGAGCAGGATCATCATGGGCCACCCCCAGAGCATGCTGCTGAGCGAGGCCAGAAAGGTGTTGAGCGTTTCCATTTTTTTGTGTAGTGTTGTTGTAAGTAGTGTGTTGTATGTTGTAAGTAGTGTGGGTGTGTACCGGCCGTGTGGGGGTTACTCCTTGAATGTTATCCGTGAATGCTCGAACCCCATTGCCTTCAGCATGTTGCCAAACTGTTCGGCAGCGTTCTGCCGCGCATTGCGCAGGTTGGCCTGCGTGAGGCAGCGCTGCTTCATCAGCGTGCGGGCACGGCGGGTGAGCGCCGCCTTGTCGGCCTCGGTCCACTTGCCGTCCTCATAGAAGGTCCGGGTGCGTGCCTCGTCGAGGAAATTGTCGTCGAGCAGGCGCACAGGGGGCAGCGTCACACACACGGTGTCGGCATCCATCGTGATCCAGCCGTCGGCAGTCTGGCTGAGGTCGATGCCCAGGCGCACGGTGCCGTAGTAGATGCGCGACAGCTCGTCGTCGCCGAAGAAGCCGTGGCGCACGGTGTCGACCATCTCCTCGTCGGCCACGGCAAGAAACTCCCACTGGCCGATGCTTCTGATCTTTTCGACCTGCACGGGCGTCGGCCCTATGTGCTGCGTGTGGCTCACGGCCACGGTGTTGTCCTGCGACATCCACCGCACCACCAGCACCACGCAGACCACCAGCAGCACGACGGCTGCCACAAGGGCCAGACGGGCGGCGAGCCAACGGCGCACGGTTTGCAATAGCTGTTTCATGACTCAGTGTTCTTGATGAATTTGACAATGTCGGCCACACCAAACTGCTTGCGGAAGGTGATGCTGATGTTCTCGGGGCGATAGCCCAGCTGCTCGATGATGGGCACGAGCTGGCGGGCGGCACTCTGGCGCGCATTCTCCACGATGCCCAGGCGGGGTATGGTCTTGATGATGTCGTCGCGACCCTGACGCTGTATGGCGGTGACCTCCTCATCGCTGAAACGGCTGCGGAAGAACGACACCTTCTCGCGCACGTCGCCGTGGCTGATCTGTGTGGCCGTCAGCGTGACCTCGGGGTCGGGCAGCACGATCTCTATGCGGTCGCCATTGCGGCGCACATTGCGCTCGGAGAACTGGCTGAAGTCGATGTAGGCCTTCACGCTGGCCGTGACGGGGATGGCTATGCGGCGCTTGCCCAACGGCAGGTCGATGCGGAAGCGCTGACGGAAGATCTGTCCGCCGACAGACATGGTGTCGTCGAACGTGATGATCTTGCGCAACTGATACTCGGAGGTGTAGAGCTTCGAACACCGCTGGATCTGCGTCACCATCATCGGGATGGTGTCGACGGCGACGGCAGGGGCGGCGGTGTCGGCCTGCTTGCCTCCACAGGCGCCCAGCAGCAGGACGCAGAACAACAGACCGCAGATTTTACGCATGCTCATGATTGGCTTTATGTTAATGGGTTACGGGCTGACTCGACGGGCGGTGAGAGCGAAGGGAGAGCGTTGCCTCCCCACCCCATCAGCCGAAGATGCCGAGGAAGTAGGCCAGGGCGGCAATGACCACCAGCAGGACGGCCGTCTTGAACAGGCAGCTCGTGACCTTCTTGATGACCACCACGCCGATGACGATGGCTATGAAGATGTAGATGTAGAGCGAAAGATCAGATGACAT
>CAVAXH010000172.1:0-4438 GCA_963592505.1 Bacteroidaceae bacterium | reverse complement strand
GACCACCCTGCTGCGCATGATCGCCGGCTTCGAACAGCCCACCACCGGCCAGTTGCTGCTCGACGGCAACGACATCACCCCCATGCCGCCCTACCAGCGCCCCATGAACACCGTGTTCCAGAAATACGCGCTCTTTCCGCATCTCAACGTCTACGACAACATAGCCTTCGGACTGAAGCTCAAGGGACTGTCCGACGACGAGACCGACCGCAAGGTGCTCAGCGCCCTGAAGATGGTGTCGATGACCGACTATGAGGAGCGCGACGTCAGCTCGCTGTCGGGCGGACAGCAGCAGCGTGTGGCCATTGCCCGCGCCATCGTCAACGAGCCGCAGGTGCTGCTGCTCGACGAGCCGCTCTCGGCCCTCGATGCCAAGATGCGCAAGGACATGCAGATGGAGCTGCGCGAGATGCACCAGCGGCTGGGCATCACCTTCATCTTCGTCACCCACGACCAACAGGAGGCGCTGACCCTCTCCGACACCGTCATCGTGCTCGACGACGGCGTGGTGCAGCAGATAGGCTCGCCGCGCGACATCTACAACGAACCGGCCAACCCCTTCGTGGCCGACTTCATCGGTGAGAGCAACATCTTCGACGGCACCATGACCGAAGACCACCGCGTGACATTCATGGACCGCGAGTTTCGCTGCGTAGACCCCATGCCGCCCATGCCCTTCGGTGCGCCGCAGGACGGACCGGTACCCGTCGACGTGGTGATACGCCCCGAAGACATATCTGTCGTGGCCGAGGCACAGGGGCAGTGGACCGGACGCCTCCGCTCGTGTGTGTTCCAGGGCGTGCACTATGAGATGTACTTCGACACCCCCGACGGCTACGAGATACAGGTGCAGGACTACAACGCCTATGAGGTGGGACAGACCTACGGGCTGACCGTACAGCCCGAGGGCCTGCACGTCATGGCTGTGGAGAGCACCTGCAACAGCGTGGACGCCACCGTCGTCGACACCGACCACATCGACATGCTCGGCGCACGCTTTGTGTGCCAGAAGCACGGCTTCCTGCAGGGCGAGGAGGTATACGCCGACTTCGGCTACGACCGCGTGGAGCTCACCGACAACCCTGCCGACGGCATGACCGCCGGCACCATCGTCGGCATACTCTACAAGGGCAACCACTACCGCCTCACCGTGCGCACCGACAACCGCCAGAAGATCTTTGTCGACACCACCGACGTGTGGGAAGACTTCGACCGCGTGGGCATCAAGATACAACCCGACCAGATAACCCTCATCAACGACTGACACCCCTCCGAAAGCCATGATCATCCAATCATTCAGTCTCGACAACCGCAGGCGCTGGGCATGGCCCTACATCATCTTCATGGTGGTGTTTGTGGTGCTGCCGCTGCTGCTCATCGTCTACTATAGCTTTGTGGATGCCGAGGGCCACTTCACGTTCCGCAACTTCGAGAAGTTCTTCCTCCAGACCGAGTCGGTCAACACGCTCGTCTACTCCATAGGCATCGCCATGCTCACCACGCTGCTCTGCCTGCTCATCGCCTTCCCCGCCGCCCTCTTCCTTGCCAGCAAGGACTACGACACACCGAAGGTCATGGGCGTGCTCTTCATCCTGCCCATGTGGATCAACATGCTTCTGCGCACGCTGGCCACCGTGGCACTCTTCGACTTCTTTGCACTGCCGCTCGACGAGAACGCACTGCTCTTCGGACTGGTCTACAACTTCCTGCCGTTCATGATCTTCCCCATCTACAACACCCTGCAGAAGATGGACCGCAGCCTCATCGAAGCCGCCGAAGACCTGGGCGCCAACCGCTGGCAGGTCATGCGGTCGGTGGTGGTGCCACTGGCCATGCCCGGTGTCTACTCGGGCATCGTCATGGTGTTTCTGCCCACGGTGAGCACCTTCGCCGTGGCCGAGCTGCTGACGCTCAACAACATCAAGCTCTTCGGCACCACCATACAGGAAAACATCAACTCGGGCGTGATGCTCAACTATGGCGCCGCCCTGTCGCTCATACTGCTGGTGCTCATCTGCGCCACCAGCTTCTTCGGTGACGAGACCGGACAGGAAGGAGGCACCGTATGACAGTCATCCAACGCATGCGCCAGTGGAACGCCAAGCAGTGGGGCGCCAACATCTACCTGTGGCTCATCCTGGCCTTTCTCTACGCCCCCATCGCCATCATCATCATCTACTCGTTCACCGAGTCGAAGGTGCTGGGCAACTGGACGGGCTTCTCGCTCGGCCTCTACCGCAACCTCTTCTCCGGACACGCACAGGGTGCCGACGCCCTCTATGCCGCCCTCGTCAACACGGCCGTCATAGCCCTCATGGCTGCCACCGTCTCCACGCTCATGGGCACCGTGGCCGCCATCGGCATACACAACATGCGGGGCCCGGCGCGCCGCGCCGTCAACTTCCTCAACGATGTGCCGATGGTCAACCCCGACATCATCACCGGCATATCCATCTTCCTGCTCTTCGTCTTCCTCGGCGTCAGCCGCGGCATGGGCACCGTGGTGTGCTCACACATAGCCTTCTGCACCCCCTACGTGGTGCTCAGCGTCATGCCCCGTCTGGTGAAGATGAACCCCAACATCTATGAGGCAGCCCTCGACCTCGGCGCCACACCCGTGCAGGCCTTCCGCAAGGTGCTCATGCCCGAGCTGTGGCCGGGCATGGTCAGCGGCTTCATCCTCTCGCTGACGCTCTCCATCGACGACTTTGCCGTGACATTCTTCACCAAGGGGTCGGGCGGACTGGAGACGCTCTCCACCTACATCTACTCCGATGCACGCAAGGGCGGTCTGACCCCCGAGCTGCGCCCGCTGTCGGCCCTGATCTTCGTGGTGCTGCTGGTGCTGCTGGTGGTCATCAACATACGCGCCGGACGACAGCAGAAGGAGATAAGACAAAAGGAGAAAGGAGGCCGAGCATGAAGCAAGCACTGCGACTGATCATGCTGGCTGTCACGGCCTTCGTGGCCGTGCAGACCGCACATGCCGTGCCCCGCAGCGAGATACTGAAGGTCTACAACTGGGCCGACTACATCGACGACGACATGGTGGCCGACTTCGAGAAATGGTATCACAGCCAGACGGGGCGCTACATCCACGTGGTCTACCAGACGTTCGACATCAACGAGTCGATGCTCACCGAGATCGAGGTGGGCCATGAAGACTACGATGTGGTGTGTCCCTCCGAGTATATCATCGAACGCATGTTGCGCAAACGCCTGCTGCAACCCATCCGGAAGGATGCGCTCCGGCAGACAGGCACCCCGCTGTGGTTTGGCAACGTGTCGGCCTTCGCACGCGAGAAGTTCCAGCAGATGTCGCCCGACGGCGCCAAGACCTGCGTGGACGACTACACCGTGGGCTACATGTGGGGCACCACCGGATTCATGTATAACAAGAAATACCTGAAGGCCTCCGACCTCGACTCATGGGGCGCCCTCTACGACCCGCGCTACATCGGCAAGATCCTCATGAAGGATGCCTTCCGCGATGTCTACTCGTGTCTGGTGCTCTTTGCCCACTACGACGAGATACTGCGCGGCGAGGTCACACGCGACAGCTTGGTGCGCTACATCACGCCCGAAAACATACAGACCGTGGAGAGCATGTTGCGCCGCGCCAAACCCAACATCTTCGGATGGGAGGTCGACTTCGGCAAGGAGACCATGACCAAGGGCAAGGCCTGGGCCAACCTCACCTGGAGCGGCGATGCGGCATGGGCCATCGAGGAAGCCAAGGCCACCGGCGTCGACCTGGGCTACACCGTGCCCAAGGAGGGGTCTAACGTGTGGTTCGACGGATGGGTCATCCCCGTCTATGCCAAGAACCCCGTGGCCGCGTCCTACTTCATCAACTTCCTCTGCCGCAGCGACAATGCGGTGCGCAACATGGATGCCACGGGCTATGTGTCGGTCATCGGCACCCGCGAGGTGCTGCAGGCCATGCAGGACCCCAAGTGGGCACCCCTCGACGCCTCGTATCTCTTTGGGCCGGCAGGCCGCCGCGCACGCCTCAACCCTGTGCTCTATGCCGACAAGAGCATCACCGACCGCTGTGCCCTCATGCACGACTGTGCCGACCAGACGGAGGCCATGGTGGAGATGTGGAGCCGCGTGAAGGGCGACTCGCTCAACCTGCGCATGATTGCCGTGGTGACGAGCGTCATCGGCGTGCTGCTCTTCCTGGTGGCCTCGCGCAAGTATCGTGCCTACCAGCGCCGCAAGCGCCGCCGCAAGCGCCTGGCCCTCATCAGGTAAGACCCGGAAATGCAATAACCGCATAGCCCCACCGGGTAGGGTGTTCAAAATTCATAAAAAACAGTGCATGATTTTCAAGTGAATAGTTAGTGCGTGAGCCGACGCGGGCTGAAAGCCCAGCAATTACCCAGCCCAGGGCAGCGCCCTGGGTTTAAGTGGGCTAATCTAACTGCGCCCTGTA
>CAVAXH010000171.1:0-4443 GCA_963592505.1 Bacteroidaceae bacterium | reverse complement strand
CGGCCTACAACATCAAGTTTCAGACCTTCCCGCTGACCACCATCACCTCGAGCCAGTACGCCTACAGCCACAACAGCTCGCGCAGCGCCTACCAGCCCACGTCGGACCCTAACTGGGCCGTGCTGGCCTCCGCCGTGGCAGCACCCACGCTGAGTCTCACCGCCGGCACCTACAACACGCCGCAGACGGTGACCATCAGCGCCGCCTCGGGCACCACCATCCGCTACACCACCGACGGCTCCACGCCCACCACGACGAACGGCAACGTGTACACCGGCGCCATCACCATCAGCAGCACCACCACGCTGAAGGCCATCGCCGTGAGCAGCGACGGCGAGGTGAGCGACGTGACGTCGGCCACCTACACCATCGACATCGCCGCCCCGTCGATGCCCGTGCTGAGCCTCGCCGCCGGCACCTACACCACGGCGCAGAAGCTCACCATCAGCTGCAGCAGCAGCGACGCCACCGTCTACTACACCACCGACGGCACCACGCCCACCACGTCGAGCACGAAGTACACCGCGCCCCTCACCATCAGCAAGAGCCAGACGGTGACGGCCGTGGCCATCAACCAGTATGGCAAGCAGAGCACCGTGGTGTCGGCAGCCTACGTCATTGAGCCTGCGGCCCCCGTGCTGAGCCTCAGCGGCGGCCGCTACACCGAGGCACAGACCGTGACCATCACGGCAGCCGCCGGCACCACCATCCGCTACACCACCGACGGCACCGTGCCCACCACGACCAGCACGCAGTACACCGCACCCCTCACCATCAGCAAGACCACCACGCTGAAGGCCATCGCCATCGATGCCTACGGCAACCAGAGCGCTGTCAGCTCGGCCACCTACCGCATCAGCAGCGGCAGCGTGCTGCCCACCACGGGTGCCACCGTCTGCCTCGACAAGGCATCGGTGCACACGCTGCAGTCGAGCAAGGCCGGCGGCAGCTACTTCGGCATGCTGCGCCACGACGTCAGCCCCGTGCAGCTGCTCACCTCCAACGCCGCCACGCTCAACGCCGACTCGCTGCTCGCGACCTGCGACAACGACATGACCTTCACCGGCGACCTGCTGACGCTCGCCACCAGCTCTTCCACCACCAGCGTCTACGCACAGGTGGTGGCGCCCAAGGGCTTCCGCTTCACAGGCTATGAGATGGTGTTCGACACCGACCAGAGCACCTCGGGCGCTCCCGTCACGCAGTACACCGTCGACGCCTCGGGCAACACCACCGACGGCGCCTCGACCACCGTCAGCGCCGACGACGACACCTGGAGCCAGACGCTCGCCGACGGCACCAACGTGCTGTTCTTCCGCCTCTGCGAGGCCGCCAGCAGCAGCGTGGTGCTGAAGTCGCTCACGCTGACCTACGTCATCGACCAGCCGTTTGCGGCCACCGTGCCCACCACCGACGGCACCATGGCCGTCAGCACCGGCATCGTGAACCCCGGCACGTTCGCTACCAACACCTACAGCAAGGTGACCTTCACCGACACGGCGCTGGCCGACGAGCAGACCATCACCGTGACCGACGCCTCGGGCAACGCACAGACCGCCACGACCGCCAGCGACGGCACACACTATCTGACACTGGCCAACGGCGACTACTATGTGGAGGCTCCGGCGAAGTTCCGCATCACCGGCGCCACGCTCGCCGTGAAGCGCGGCACCTCCACCACCACGACAGCCACCGCCGGCAACACCGTGACCTCTACGCCTACCAGCGGCGCTGCCTATGTCATCACCGACGGCAACGGCAACTACATGAAGCTCAACGGCACCACCATCGAGAACACCACCAACGCCGCAGAGGCCACGCAGTGGACGGTGACGGTCACCACCACGTCGTCGCAGAGCGGACCCGGCGGACGACCCGGTCCTGGCGGCAGCTGGGGCCAGACCACCACAACCACGAAGTGCACGCTGCTGAGCGACGGCTACTACCTGGTGCTCAGCAACAGCAGTCTGGCTGTCAGCACCAGCAGCGACAGCGGCAACTGGTTCTGGGACACGACGAACCACTGCCTCAGAGGCTCGAGCAGCTCGCAGAACTACAACTACATCGTCTACAACAGCGGATGGGGCCTCAGCGCCTCGACCACGGGTCTTAACAAGCTGCAGACGCTCACCACCACGACCACCACGGCCGAAGGCTCCGACTTCACCGCCACGGTCTACAAGCGCGACAACAGCGGCGCCAACGGGTCGGCCTCGCTGACCAGCAGCAAGAGCACCGCCACCATCGCGGTCAGCGACTACAACAACGACGCCGTGCACTTCCAGATCAGCGGTCTCTCGAAGGGCAACGCCCTCGCCGCCGTGACGCTGCAGCTCCTGCCGCTCAACCCTGAGGTGCAGCAGCTGCAGGTGGCTGCCAAGCAGACCACCGGCCTGATGGGCGCACAGACGCTCGCCACCGACAACTATGCTGCCAACGGCGGCGCCACCGTGGCCCTCGCCGTGACACCCACCACCAGCGCCGCCTACACCATCGTGGTGCGCAACGCCGCCAACGCCGAGCGCACGCTGTGGTACACCGACGGCTCGACCGACAACAACAGCGAGAACACCGGCGGCTACGCCAACTACTATCTCGCCGGCAGCACCGCCAGCGGCACCGACGGCATGCTCAACGCCTCGGCCACACCCTACCCCGACGCACGTGTCAACGCCGACATGCTGAGCACCACAGCCCTCGTGGCTACCAACATCGCCAGCATCGCCAGCGGCAGCACGCTGCAGGACAAGACGTTCACCACCTCTGACCTCGCCCTCGCCACCGTCAGCGTGGCCGCCGGCACGGAGCAGACGGTGTATGTGTATGCCGCCGACATGCCCACATGGCGCATCATGCCCACAGGCGCCGGCAAGACACACATCGACTACCGCCGCTACGCCGTCACGGTGAAGCCCGTGGTGACCGAGGAGACACCGGTGGTGACGGTGACGAAGCTCTACACGTCGACGCTGAAGAACGCGCCCAACAAGGCGTCGAGCTCGCTCACCTTCGACAGCACCCCCGACACCGACCACACCTACGTGGGCATCACGGTGACGGCACAGAGCGCCGACGGCTCGAAGGCTGCCGGCATACTGACCAACACCAGCATCATCAACGCCATCGAGAAGGCTATGGCCAGCGCCAGCTGGGGCTTCAGCACCGACGACGCGCTGCGCGGCATCCTCTATGTGGACATGAGCAGCCTCAACAGCGTGGTCACCGACGGCACCACCGCCTGGGATGCCTTCCATGAGGCTACGGCCGACAACTGCCTCTACTTCCTGCCGGCTACCTTCGCACGCGACGGCATCACCAACACCATCGTGAAGACCGACGACGACAAGGCCTTCAAGGCCATGAGCGACATCCGCGTCTACGACCAGCAGCCGTTCTTCTCGCCCTACAGCTTCAACACGGGCAGCCACAAGGCGCTCTACAAGCGTGAGGCAACAACCGCCAGCAACGGCCATGAGAAGGCCACGGTGACGACGATGACGGCTGTGCTGCCCTTCGACGTGCCGCTCAACAGCGACGGCACCATCATCTTCGGCACCGACACGCTCACCTACCGCGACGTGACGGCCTATGGCGCCGTGACGGCCGTGAGCGCCTCCGACTACTCGCATGCGCTGACCTACGCCATACGCGCCGACCGGGTGACCAGCGGCACGGCAGAGGCCAACATGCCCTACTATGTGGAGAGCTCCGTGCCCGGCTTCGACTTCGGCATCAGCGCCACCACGTTCCGCCAGACACCTGACGCCACCAGCGACGCCGACTTCGACCGCAGCATGACACGCACGCCCGAGGGATCCTCATGGACGGGCATCGGCACCTACACGGGTATCACGGTGAAGAAGGACCCGAGCCTGTGGTACTTTGCCAAGAACCTCTTCTGGTGCTCGGGTCAGCTGACGGCATACGACGTGTTTAACATCCGGCCGTTCCGCGCGTTCTATGAGACCACCGACACCAAGGCATACAGCAACACGTCGTCAACGGCCAAGGTGGTCTACAACTGGAACGACATCACGACCGACGGCGTCAGCGACATCAGCGCCGATGCCAACGGCCCGCTGGCCATCGCCACCGACCACGGCACGCTGACGCTCACCGCCCACCGCGCCACGGGCTTCGCCGCCTACACCGCAGGCGGACAGCTCATTGCTCGCGGCACGCTCGCCACGGGCGAGACGCGCTCGCTCGCCGTGCCCGCCGGCGTGTATGTGGTCAACAGCCACAAGGTGGTGGTGAAGTAAAAAAACGCACCGCACGCACCGGGGCATGCAGCCCCGTGCACGCACATCATCAGCACCCATCCGTCATGCCGGCGGATGGGTGTTTTTTTGTTTGTGGCAAGCGGGTGCAGGGGATGGGTGGGTGTGTTGTTTGTGGCAGGCAGATGCAGGGGGATGGGTGTTTTTTTGTTTGTGGCAGGCA
>CAVAXH010000170.1:0-4484 GCA_963592505.1 Bacteroidaceae bacterium | reverse complement strand
CATGCGCAGGTTGGGCAGCAGCTCGTCGCACACGTAGCTGAACCACCGCTCGTGCTGCTCTATGCGTGCGCGCTTGTCCCAGTAGCCCACGTTCGACCACGTCTCCCAGTCGATGCCGTCGACGGTGATGAGGCGTATGCGTCCGGCCTCGATAAACGGGGCCAGCACGTCGGTCATGTGATAGTTCTCCCAGTCGTAGAAGCGGCCGTCCTGGCAGGGGAAGGCCAGCAGGGCCTGGCCGTCGTGGCCGTAGACCTTATATTCCATGTCGCGGCAGAGGTTTTGGCTCCACCATTTGTGATATTCTATGTTCATCGTTCTGGTAGCGTAGGGTGGGGTGTGGGGGTTACTGTTTTCGGTTGCATGCGTCGTGGAGGAAGGCGTCCATCTCCTCCTTGGTCCTGAAGCGGGCTATGTAGGCCTGGTTGCCCATGGCGGGTGCGAGGGCGGGTGCGATCTGCGGAGCCATCATGATGGCGTCGGCATACTTCTGCATCATGGCCTCGTGGTCGAGCCAGTAGGTGGCGTTGTCGCGGCGTCCGGCATACACGCAGTAGTAGTCGTCGGGCGAGGGCGGTGTGGTGCGTCGGTCGAAGGCCACCATGTCGGCCCATATCTTGAACACGTTGATGCTGTGGGCATAGTTCATCATGTCGGGGATGTAGCCGCCGCCCGGCCGCATGTTGACCTCGAGCGCCACGAAGTCGCCCGCCTCGCCGAGGCCGCGGTGCGGACGGTCGAGGCAGAAGAACTCCAGGTGCACGAAGCGCGAGCGCACGTCGAACGCCTTCACCGTGCGCCGTCCCCAGAAGCGCAGGTTCTCCGACATGTGGCGCTCCACGTAGAAGGTGCTGTCGAGCTGCTTGTTCACGATGTCGGCAATGCTGGGCGGGCACACGCACATCGACTCGTAGAGCGGCTCGCCCTTGGAGTCGACCACGGCGTCGTAGGTGCAGATGTTTCCGGTGACATACTCCTCGATGACATAGTCGAACACGTCGGGCGAGGACCCGAAGAACTTGTCGACGTCGGCCTCGTTCTCGAGTTTGAAGGTGCCGCAGGCGCCCACGCCCACGTCGGGCTTGGCGAAGAGCGGCCAGCCGGCCTCCTTGGCGAACTCCAGCACAGCGTCGGGGCCTTTGGAGGCCTTGATCTGCCGGGCGGTGCGTATGCCTCCGAGGGCATAGTATTTCTTCATCTCCGACTTCTCCTTGAAGGCATCGATGCGGTCGCGCTTGATGCCGGTGCCTACGTTGAAGTCGGTGCGCAGGCGTGCGTCTTGCGCGAGCCAGTACTCATTGTTCGACTCTATCCAGTCGATGTGTCCGTATTTCCAGGCATAGTAGCCTATGGTGCGGTACATCTGTTCGTAGTCGGTCATGTCGCTCACGAAGCAGTAGTCGTCGAGCGCCTGGCAGAGCTCTTTGGAGAGCGTCTCCTTGGGCGTGTCGCCTATGCCGAGCACGCGCACACCGTTTTTCTTCAGTTCGTCGCAAAACTGCCAGTACTTCTCGGGGAAGTTGGGCGAGATGAATATGAAGTTTGTCATGTCTGTGTGGGGTTTTAAGTGTCAGTTGTTGTTGTTTGTCGGTATGTTGCGTTAAAAAACGCGTTATCCGTTGCAAAAATAATGTTTTTTTCTTAACTTTGTAACGATATTATGAAAAATCGTTAGAATCTGACAAAATAATGACATATCTCCTCACAAGCAGCCCCAGTCTGTCGATGGATGGCGCCATCAATCCCGCCAACGGTTTTCTGGACCAGATACGCCGGCTGGTGCCCAACCCGTCGCGCTGCGTCTTCGTGTCCTCGCACCCCGACGAGCCGGCCTTCGGCGACCACTGCACGGTGTGCATGGCGCAGGCCTTCGAGAGCGAGGGGCTCCGCTTCGACGCCTTCGACTGTCTCGACCGCCGCAACGCCCACGAGGCGGCGCAGCTCATCGGCCGCAGCCACTGGGTCATCCTCGGCGGGGGCCATGTGCCCACGCAGAACGCCTTTCTCCACCAGATAGGCATGGCGCAGATGCTCCAGGGCTACCGCGGCCTTGTCATGGGCATCTCCGCCGGCAGCATGAACTGTGCGCGCATCGTCTACTCATCGCCCGAGGAACAGGGCGAGGCCGTGTCGCCCGGCTATCAGCGCTACCTCCGCGGCCTGGGCCTCACCGAGGTGCAGATCCTGCCACATTATTATATGTGTAAGGATGCGCTCGTCGACGGCCTGCAGGTCTATGAGGACATCGCCATGCCCGACAGCTGCGAGGGCCACCGCTTCTATGTGTTCCCCGACGGCACCTACCTGCTCGGCCACGGCGGCCGCGAGACCATCTACGGCGAGTTTTTCATCATCGAGAACGGCGTGCTGCGCAAGGTGTGCGAGAACGGCGAGAGCATGGAACTGCCGTTTATATAAACGGCTCACTGCAACAACTCAACCAACCCATAAAAGCATCAAGACCCCACACATGAAAAGCAACCCCGCATCCTCTGCACGGCGCATGCTGCTCACAGCCGCTGCCGCCGCGCTGCTCACAGCCACGGCCGCCGCACAGAGCACCGTCAGCGTCAGCATCGCCAACCTGCCCGACGGCACACAGCTCGAGGCACGTCTGGCAGCCACCCACCAGGACGAAGACCCCATCGCTGTGGCCACGCTGCAGGGCGGCAACGCCACGCTCACGCTGCCCGTCGGCGACATGCGCCTCGTGGCCATCGGCACACACGACAGCCCCTATCTGCTGCAGCTCATGACCACCGACGGCGAGCATGTCACGGTGACCCTCGACGCCCAGCCCCGTGGCGACGGCCAGCACCACACCGCCGCCAACGTCAGCATCAAGGGCAGCGCCGCCAACGACGAGTATCAGGCCAAGGTGGGCTGCGTCGGCGACTCGCTCAACAGGATCTATGAAGCCTACCACAGCGGTGCCATCGCGGCTGTGCTCGACAGTCTGCAGGCAGCCAGCGCCGCCCACGACACCGCCCTCGTGCACCGCCTGCAGGGCAGCGCCGCCTACAAGCGCTTCGAGGCCGACGAGGCCCGCTTCTTCGAGACCGTGGAGAACACCTACATGCAGCTCTTCCGCGACAACGCGGCCACGTGGTGGGGACCCTTTGCCGTGCTCCATGCCTACTCGTATCTCACCAAGGAGCAGGCTCCGCTCTGGGACATGTTCTCTGCCGAGGCGCAGGCCAGCTTCTACGGACAGAAGCTCAAGGCCCAGCTCGTGCCCGACACCTTCGAGGGCAAGGCGCTGCCCGCCTTCGACCTGACCATGGCCGACAGCACCACGAAGCCGTTGGCCGCGCTGGTGGCCGGCAAGCGCTATTACCTGGTGGACTTCTGGGCGTCGTGGTGTGCTCCTTGCCGCAAGGAGATCCCTAACCTCAAGGCCCTCTACGAGCGCTACAAGGACCGCGGCCTCGAGATCGTGAGCGTCTCCATCGACACCAACCGCAAGGCATGGCTCAAGGCCCTCGACGAGGAGCAGCTGGCGTGGCCCAGCGGCATCGACGGCGGCAGCATCGCCAAGGCCTACCACGTGCAGTTCATCCCCGCCATCTTCCTCGTCGACGGTGCCACCGGCAAGTGCATACAGCAAGACCTGCGCGGCCAGCAGCTCGCCGACCGCCTGGCTGACCTGCTGAAATGAGGCGTGGCACAGGCGCGCCTCCTCGCGGCACGCTATGGCTGCGTGGGGCTGGGGCCGCACAACGGAGCATACGGCGAATACGGGAAAATACATGCCCCCCCCGTTGGAGCTATGCGCTGTGAATTGTGCAGGATGGATAAAGTTAAACAATAACAGCATAATATTTATAACAAGCATCTTATGAAAAAGATATTGAGCATGTGGCTGCTTGCCGCTTGCGCCGTTGTCGTGCAGGCCCAAACACACGCAGACACACTGGTGAACTGCCTGTTCGACATGAGCACAAGCAAGGTGATGGTGGTGTCGCACCGCGGCGACTGGCGAAACGCACCCGAAAACTCGCTGCAGGCGTTCAGAAACTGCATAGACATGGGGGTGGACATGATCGAACTCGACTTGAAGAAGACGAAGGACGGACAGCTCATCCTGATGCACGACTACACCGTGGACCGCACCACCGACGGAAAGGGCAAACCCGAGGACTACACGCTCGACGAACTGCGCAAGTTGCATCTGAAAAACGGAATGGGACGCGCCACCTTCCACACCATCCCCACGCTCGAAGATTTGGATGAACGCGCTCTGGCCGTCGCTCAATGCCGGACACGATGACGACCGCGCCGTGGAACTGGGCGAAGCCGACGAGAGCTGGGGCTGGATTTTGCAGCGTGGGGCTGCGCTGGTGCAGACCGACCGCCCTGCCCGCCTCTTGAAATATCTGGAGGAGAAAGGACGAAGATGAAATCTCGTGTTCGGGCGGGCGTTGCCCACAAAATCTGCCGGAACTGAGGCTGTTGCAAAAAATATTGTGTAACTTTGCGAGCAG
>CAVAXH010000169.1:0-4485 GCA_963592505.1 Bacteroidaceae bacterium | reverse complement strand
TTGGTTCAGCCCGCGTCGGCTCACGCACTAACACAATCAGCATGCATCCGTAATACGTAGGGGCAAGCCCCTACGCTCTACTATGTCGCCCCCTTCGGGGCTTGCCGTGCGACCTGGCATGCATGATCTGCGGGGCTTGCCGTGCGACCTGGCCTGCATGATCTGCGGGGCCTGCTCGCACCCTGCCCGGACAGCCGGTCAGCGCGGTGCTTTGCCGCTGCGCTTCTTGAAGTAGAGCCAATAGCCGGTGAGGGGCAGCGAGGCACCGAGGATGCTGACGGCAAACGTGATGCACTTGGTGATGATGCCGCCCCATGAGCCGATGTGCAGCTCGTGGAACACGCGCATGGCCGCCGTGCCCTTGGGCACGAGGTGCAGGCCGAAGCCAAGGCCGGTGACGGCAAGCAGCAGGAGCCACAGCAGCGTCCAGTAGCCCAGCCCCACATGCAGGTCATACATGAGACGGCGCAGCCCCTTGCCCCGCTCTATGGCGAAGCGCTGGCGCCACTGCCGCCCGTTGCGCGGCCAGCATGCCCACAGGCCGCTCACGAGGATGACGACGAAGGCCAGCGTGGTGTAGGCCACGATGTACTTGCCTGTCTGTCCCAGCAGCAGCGACGTGTGAAAACGGGTGACGTAGGAGAAGAAGTCGCGGCGTGTGGTGGTGCCGTGCCGGTCCTTGTCCTTGCTCTTGGCGGTGGCGGCATGGTGGCCGTCGGCCTTCTGCCGGTGGGCAGCGGCAGCGGCATGGTGGCCGTCGGCAGCGGGGTGGGCGACGGTCTTGCCCTGGCCGCCCTGGCTGTGGTGGCCGTGGGGAGCCACCACGCGGGGCATGCCGAGCGCTTCTCTTATCTCAGACTTGAACACCAGTGTGGCCCCCGACAGGCATATCAGCGTGATGATGATGCCCAGCGGGAGTGAGAGCCACAGGTGGAGGCGTCTAACAAACTGTCGTGTCATGAGCCCAGGCTTATTTGGCAAAGTTCACCTTCAGGCCAAGCGTGATGGTGCGGCCCTGCGAGTAGAGGGCGTGGCGGATGTTGGCGGTGTCGATGCGGTGGTCGGTCTTGTCGAAGATGTTGTCGATGCCGATGCTCGGCACGAGGGTGAACATGTGGGCCACGCGGAAGGTGTGGGTGGTGTTGAGGTTCACCACGCCATAGCCCGGGGCATCGTCGTAGGAGGGATAGTAGGTGCCCGACTGGAAGCGTCCGTTCAGGTTGACGTTGAGCGTGTAGTTGCGCCAGGTGTGGGCATAGTTGACGGCGCCGGTCAGCGAGTTGCGGAAGGTGCGCTCCAGGTTCTGCCACACGCCGGCCGTGCGGGTGCGTCCGTAGGTGTAGGCATAGCTGGCCATGAAGGTGAGGTCGCTGGTGAGGTTGGCGGTGAGGTTGGCCTGCAGGCCTTTCACGATGCCCTTGTCGCTGTTGATGTAGCGGCCGTAGGTCTTGAGGGCGGCCATCTGCTCGGCCGTGGCCTCGGGAAACTCCTGTGCCAGCATCTGGCGGTCGGCGTCGGTCACGGTGATGGTCTCCTTCACGATCATGTCGCTCACAAAGTTCATGTAGCCCATCACCGACAGGTTGATGTACTTGTCGCTATACTCGGCGCTGATGGAGGCATAGTGGCTGTTCTCGGCCTTCAGGCTGGTGTTGCCGAAGGTGATCACGGGGCGGTTCTTCATCAGCTTGAAGTAGTGGTAGTAGAGCTCGTCGAGACCCGGTGCGCGGAAGCCGCGCGAGTAGGCGGCGCGGAAGCGCAGCTTGCCGGGCGAGTACATGAGGGCCACCTTGGGTGTGAAGTTCTCGCCGAAGGTGCCGTGGCTGGTGAGGCGTGCGCCGACGGTGGCTGTGAGGTTGCGCACGATGCGGGTGTCGTGCTGCACGTAGGCGGCCATGGTGTGCACGTGGTTGTCCACGTCGCCGCTGGTGGCGTTGAGGAAGTCGTTGCGCCAGTCCACACCCACGATGGTGGTGGCACCGTCGTAGAGGTGGAGCGTGCCCTTCAGCTCAGCCTCATAGAACTTCTGTGTCTTGCTGCGCTTGAAGTCGCCGATGGCATAGGTCTTCGAGGCCACCTCGTAGAGGTTGCCGTAGTGGTAGTTGTCGTTGACGAAGTCGAACTGCAGGGCGTGCTTGCCGAGCATGTATTTGGCGCCGGCCTCCCAGCGTGTGCCCTCGCTGCGGATGTCGTAGTCGGAGCCGCCGGTGATGTCCTCGCGCGTGTCGGGGCGGTCGGTCAGCTTGTAGTTGTAGGCGCCCTGTGCATAGAGCGACAGGTTCTTCATGGGGCGCACGTCGAAGCGCTGGCTCACGAGGTTCGAGTTGAAGCCGATGGCATAGGGGGCGATGGTCTGATACTCCTGGCCCTCATCGTCGAGTGCCAGGCTGTTGTTCTGGTAGCTGTCGGCCTGCTGGTGGAAGTAGGAGGTGTGCGAGTCGAACACCTGGGTGCTCACGTCGAGGTTCACGCCCTGCGAGAACTGTCCCTGCGAGTAGCGCGTGTCGGAGGTCACCGACACCAGCTCCATCTGGCTCTGCTCGGTGATGATGTTGATCACGCCGCCGATGGCGTCGGAGCCGTAGAGCGACGAGGCGGCACCGTCGAGCACCTCTATGCGCTTCACGCGCGACATGTCGATGCGGTTGAGGTCCACGTTGCCTGCTATGTCGCCGGTGAGCTTCTTGCCGTTGACCAGTATCAGCACATACTTGTTGCCCAGGCCGTTGAGGCGGATGTATGAGCCCATGGCGTTGGGTGTGAACGACATCTGGGGCATGAAGCGCGACATGGCGTCCATGAAGTCGGTGACGCCGGTCTCCTTGATGAGGCGCTGCGAGAGCACGTGCACGGGGGTGGTCGACGACTTGAGCAGCTGGCGGTGGCCGTTGCCGGTGATCACCACGGGGTTGAACTCCACCAGCTGCAGGCTGTCGGCAGCGGCGCTGGGTGCGGGTGTACTGACGGTGTGGTCGGCGGCGTTGGCCGAGGCCACGGTGGCCAACATGGCCACGAGAGCGATCTTGTTTTTGGTCTTGTTTTGCATTCTTCTTTTTTATCTGATGTGCGGTGGGCCGCGGCCGTCACTGGATGGGCGGCGGGCCACCGCGTTTTTTCCTGTTTTTTTTATATTGCTGTGGTGGTTATCATTTGAGCAGGTCGGCCACGCGGTCCACGAGCGCCTGCTGCACCTCGGCCATCTCGCCCAGGCCCTTCTTCACCACGCTCACCTTGTAGCCGAGGCTCTCGAGGTGGTGGCGCCATGTGCCGTCGATGTCATCGCGCAGGTGGTTGCCGGCTATGTAGAGCAGCGGCACGAGCACCACCCGCTGTGCGTTGGCAGCGGCGAGGCGTGCGGCCACCGTGCTGGTGGTGGGGTAGCCCTCGATGGTGCCCACGTGCCAGCGGGGGCGCCCCTCGTTTTGCGCCACATAGTCCACCTGGCTGTACATGGCGTTGGCCGGACTGTCGCTGCCGTGGCCCACGAGCACCACGTGTGTCGCGGCGTCGGCCGCCGGCGTGTCGGCCTTCAGGCTGCGTGCTATGCAGTCGAGCATGGTGCGGCAGTCGTCGACGGTGTAGAGCAGCGGGCGGCCCACGGCCACCGTGTCGAACCGCGCGCGGCGCGTGGCCAGCTGCTCCTCGAGCACGTCGGTCATCACGCCGTCGAGCAGCATGGTGCTCTGCACGGCCAGGCGGCGGCAGCCCAGCGAGGCGAGCGAGTCGAGGGCCTCGGCGATGGTCAGCTTCCGTATGCCGCGACGCCCCAGGGCGCGTATCACGGTGGGGGCGGCATAGGCTTCCACCACGGGGCAGCTGGCAAAGCGGTCGGCCACGAGCGCATTGAGCGCGTCGACGGTGCGCCGCCGGCTGTCGTCGTTTTGTGTGCCGTAGTGCACGAGCAGGATGCCTTTCTTCTGGTTTGCGGTCTGTGGGGTGGGGGTGTTTTGTGCAAAGCACATGGTGGCTGCAAGGAGCAGTGTGCTGATAAGGGCTGTGTACTTCATTTGGATGTCTGTGACGGGTTGGTGTGCGGCGGCCGTGGCATGGTTGCCGCGGCCGGCTGCATAAAGCGGGTGCAAAGGTATAAAGGAAAAAACGTGTGGGCAATACTCAAAAATTGGTAAATGTGGTTGCCGCACACGGCCTCCGCGACACGATGCGACATGACGCACCATGACCGTTGACGACCAGCGTTTTTTTTAACAACAGATTACACGGATTACACAGAAGGCTCCGCGGTGATGTGGTTTTATCAACACCAGATTTTTTCGGATTTCACGGAAGGCGCAGGCTTCGCCTACGCTGGGCTCACGCGGTGACAGGCAATCCGCAGGGCAAGCCACACGGGGTGGGGTGCTCAAAATTCATAAAAAACAGTGCATGATTTTCAAGTGAATAGTTAGTGCGTGAGCCGACGCGGGCTGAAGGCCCAGCAATTCCCCAGCCCAGGGCAGCGCCCTGGGTATCGTAATGCGTTGATTA
>CAVAXH010000168.1:0-4556 GCA_963592505.1 Bacteroidaceae bacterium | reverse complement strand
ATCCTAACCACACTGAGACATGATAGACCGCGCTACTGTAGAGAAAATCAAAGAGGCCGCCAACATCGTGGAGGTGGTGTCGGAGTTTGTCACCCTGCGTCGTTCGGGGGCCAACTACAAGGGATTGTGTCCCTTCCACAACGAGAAGACACCATCGTTCATCGTCACACCGGCACGCGGCACCTGCCACTGCTTCGGCTGCGGCAAGGGAGGAGGCCCCGTGACGTTCATCATGGAGCATGAGCAGATGACCTATCCCGAGGCACTCCGGTGGCTGGCCAACAAGTATCACATCGAGATACACGAGCGTGAGCTGACTGACCGCGAACGCGAGGAGCAGAGCCAGCGCGAGTCGATGTTTATTGTCAACGAGTGGACAGCGTCCTACTTCGAGGAACTGCTGCACCAGCCGGCTGACGGCAACGACATCGGCATGCGCTATTTCCGCAGCCGTGGCTTCCGCGACGACATCATCCGAAAGTTCCGGCTGGGCTATGACCTGCCCAACCGTTTCGCACTCGCCGCCAAGGCGCGCCAGCAGGGCTACAAAGACGAGTTTCTCATGAAGACGGGCATCTGCTACCAGAACGACCACGGCGAACTCATCGACCGCTACGCCGGACGCGTGGTATTCCCGTGGATAGCCAACAACGGCAAGGTGGTGGGCTTCACCGCACGCCTGCTCGACGCACGCACCAAGGGTGTCAACCAGAAGTATGTCAACTCGCCCGACAGCGATCTCTTCCACAAAAACCAGGAGCTCTACGGCATCTATCAGGCCAAACAGGCCATAGCCCGACAGGACCACGTCTTCATGGTGGAGGGACAAGCCGATGTCATCGCCATGCACCAGTGTGGCATAGAGAATGTGGTGGCCGGCTCAGGCACGGCGCTCAGCACCCATCAGATACACATGCTCCACCGCTTCACGCCCAACATCACCTTCATCTACGATGGCGATGCAGCGGGCATACATGCGGCCTTGCGCGGCATCGACATGGTGCTGGCCGAGGGCATGAAAGTCAACATCTTGCTGCTGCCCGGCGGACAAGACCCCGACGAGTTTGCACGGTCGCACACGGCGGCCGACTTCCGACAGTACATCGATGAGCACCAGGTGGACTTCATTCAGTTCAAGACCAACCTGCTGCTTGCCAATGAGCGCGACCCAAAGAAGCGGGCCGACGCCATAGGCTCCATCGTGCAGTCGGTGTCGGTGGTGCCCAACCAGATCCTGCGCGACACATACATACACGACTGCGCACAACGCATCGGCATCAACGAGGCCACACTCATCAACCAGATGAACGCCTTCATACGCAGCCGAAAAAACGCAGCGCCTGCCACACGCCAGGGCACGGCTGCCGTGGGACCACAGCAGCCGCCAGTCACCACACAGGCCACGGAGCAGCCCTCACCTCAGATCACACAGGCCACGAAGGTGGAGATGATGCTCGTGCAACTCGTGGTGCGCCACGGCGAACACGTCATCATGAACGATGTGGAGGACGACGCCGGCAACCACTACAGCCTGACCGTGGCACAATACATCCACTATAACCTCTCGGCCGACGACCTGCCGCTCCACAACGAACTGTTCAACCGCATCATCCGCGAGGCCAGCGAGCACAGCGCCGATCCGGCCTTCAAGGCGGAGCCTTACTTCATCAACCATGAGGACATCAACATCAGCCGCATAGCCATCGACCTGAGCACCGACCGCTACCATCTCTCCAGACGCAAGGCGGAAGGTCCCGACAACGAAGAGGCACAGCGGCAGGCACAGCTTAACCACACCGAGGACCTGCGCAACCAGACCATACACCTGCTGCTCGACTTCCGCATGGACTACGTGGAGGCGCAGCTGCGCGACCTGCAGGCACAGATGAGAACCATGACCGGCAACATGCAGCAGCTACGCGAGGTGATGGAGAAGGTGCGCGACATGCAGCAGCTGCGCGCCCAGCTGGCCAGGGAACTGGGCAGCAACATCATTGTCTGACACACCAGAAAGAACAGACTCATTGGAATACTTGCACGAAATATGGCTGGCTGTCTATGCCGTGGTGGTCATAGGCATGATGGTGCGCGTGGTCATGGACAACCGCGAGCCCACCAAGACCATGGCATGGCTTCTCGTGTTGTGGTTTCTGCCCCTGCTGGGCATCGTGCTCTACTTCTTCTTCGGACAGGACACGCGCCGTGAGCGCCTCGTCAGCCAGCGGTCGCTCGGCCAACTGTCGAAGCGCTCCATGCTCGAGTTTGCCGAACAGAAAGACCTGCGTCTGCCCGAAACCCACCGCACGCTGATACAGCTCTTCCAGAACCAGAGCATGGCTATGCCCTTCAAGGACAACAAGGTGGAGACCTACACCTCGGGATACACATTCTTCCCCGCTCTGCTGCAGGCCATCGGCCAGGCCACAAGCCACATACACCTCGACTTCTATCTCTTCTGCGATGACCCGCTGGGGCGCCTCGTGGCCGACGCCCTCATCGACAAGGCACGCCAGGGGGTGGAGGTGCGCGTCATCTACGACGATGTGGCCTGCTGGCGCGTCAGCAACAGCTTCTTCGAACACATGCGCCGCGAGGGCATCGAGGTGCATGCCTTCATGCCCGTGAAGTTCCCGGCCTTCACATCAAAGATGAACTACCGCAACCACCGCAAGCTCTGTGTCGTCGACGGACGCGTGGGCTTCGTGGGCGGCATGAACATCGCGCTGCGCTATGTCAAGGGCACCGGCACACAGTCATGGCGCGACACCCACCTGCGCGTGGAGGGCGGTGCCGTATACGGCATACAGCGGGCCTTCCTCGTCGACTGGTACTTTGTGGACCGCACACTCATCACCGACCGGCGCTACTACCCGCCCCTCGCGCCCGACATCAGCAACAACTGTCTGGCACAGCTCGTCACCAGCAGTCCCATCTCGCCCTGGCCCGACATCATGCAGGGCTATGTGCGCATCCTGCTCGAGGCCAAGCGCTACGTCTACATGGAGAGCCCCTACTTCATGCCCACCGAACCCATCCTCTTCGCCATGCGCACGGCGGCACTCGCCGGTGTCGACGTGCGGCTCATCATTCCGCAGAAGAGCGACTCGCGGCTGCTCGACCTCGTCACCCTCTCCTACATCGTCGAGACGCTGCAGGCCGGCGTGAAGGTCTATCTCTACCAGACCGGCTTCAACCACAGCAAACTGCTCGTCTGCGACGACAGCGTGTCGACCGTGGGCAGCAGCAACGTCGACTTCCGCAGTTTCGAGCACAACTTCGAGTCGAACATCTTCTTCTACGACGAGGGCATGGCACTGCGCCTGAAACACATCTTCATGGACGATCTGGCACAGAGCCGCCCCATCGACGAGGTGCGGCGCCTCGGCAACCGCCCCTTCGCCCGCCGCCTCGGCGAGAGCCTGCTGCGCCTGCTCAGTCCGCTGCTGTAGCGCCACACACGATCCTGCCGATCGGCCGGCAAAGACCAAGCAGAGGGCACAAAGCATAATTTTCACAAAAATAATATTCTATCATTGTGCTTATTACGGATTTTTTCCTAACTTTGCAAACGATAAATCTTGAACCATTTAAAAGGATTAAAAGATGAAAATAGAAAAGATTCATGCTCGCGAGATCCTCGACTCTCGTGGCAACCCCACAGTGGAAGTAGAAGTAACATTGGAAAACGGTGTCATGGGCCGCGCCAGCGTACCCTCAGGCGCCTCTACCGGTGAGAACGAGGCTCTCGAGCTGCGCGACGGCGACAAGAACCGTTACGGCGGCAAGGGCACTCTGAAGGCTGTCGAGAACGTGAACAACGTCATCGCTCCGGCTCTGAAGGGCGACTGCGCACTCAACCAGCGCGCCATCGACTACAAGATGCTGGCCCTCGACGGCACACCCACAAAGTCTAAGCTCGGTGCCAACGCCATCCTCGGCGTCTCGCTTGCTGTCGCTCAGACTGCTGCCAAGGCTCTCGGCCTTCCCCTCTACCGTTACATCGGTGGTGCCAACACATACACGCTCCCCGTTCCCATGATGAACATCATCAACGGCGGTGCTCACTCTTCTGCCCCCATCGCTTTCCAGGAGTTCATGATCCGTCCGGTCGGTGCCCCCAACGAGAAGGAGGCTGTCCGCATGGGTGCTGAGGTGTTCCACGCTCTGGCTAAGCTCCTGAAGAAGCGCGGCCTCTCTACGGCTGTGGGCGACGAGGGCGGCTACGCTCCTGAGCTCGACGGCATCAACGACGCTCTCGACAGCATCGTTCAGGCCATCAAGGACGCTGGCTACGAGCCGGGCAAGGATGTCAAGATCGCTATGGACTGCGCTGCCTCTGAGTTCGCTACATGCGAGAACGGCGAGTGGTTCTACAACTACAAGCAGCTGAAGAACGGCATGCCGAAGGATCCCAACGGCAAGAAGCTGTCTGCTGCCGAGCAGATCGACTACCTCGAGGAGCTCATCACCAAGTATCCTATCGACTCTATCGAGGACGGTCTCGACGAGAACGACTGGGAGAACTGGGTGAAGCTCACAGAGCGCATCGGTGGCCG
>CAVAXH010000167.1:0-4557 GCA_963592505.1 Bacteroidaceae bacterium | reverse complement strand
GTGTAGAAGTTTGCAGTTCTTTCATGGTTATATGGGGTGTTGGTTATGGGGGGGGGGGGATTCAGAGGTGATGGTGGAGGCCGGAAGCGGGCGGCATCAGTCGAGTTTCAGCACGGCCAGGAAAGCCTTTTGCGGCACCTGCACATTGCCGATCTGCTTCATGCGCTTCTTTCCTTTCTTCTGCTTCTCGAGCAGCTTGCGCTTACGGCTGACGTCGCCACCATAACACTTGGCCAGCACATCCTTGCGCACCTGCTTCACGGTCTCGCGGGCGATGATCTTTGCACCGATGGCAGCCTGTATGGCGATGTCAAACTGCTGACGCGGTATGAGCTCCTTCAGTTTTTCGCACATGCGACGTCCCATCGTCACGGCATTGCTCTCGTGGGTCAGCGTGGAGAGCGCATCCACCGGTTCACCGTTGAGCAGGATGTCGAGCTTGGCCAGCTTCGACGGACGATAGCTGTCGATGTGATAGTCGAACGAGGCATATCCCTTGGAGATGCTCTTCAGCTTGTCGTAGAAGTCGATGACGATCTCGCCCAGCGGAATCATGAAGTGGAGCTCCACGCGGTTGCCAGAGACATACTGCTGGCTGATGAGCTCACCGCGCTTGTCGAGACACAGACGCATGATGGGGCCTATGAAGGCTGTGCCGGTGATGATGGTGGCACGTATGTAGGGTTCTTCGATGTGGTCGATGAGTGTGGCCTCGGGCAGTCCGCTGGGGTTGTGCACCTCCTTGCAGCCACCCTGCTTGTCGTAGACCATATACGACACGTTGGGCACCGTGGTGATGACGTCCATGTTGAACTCGCGGTCGAGGCGTTCCTGCACGATCTCCATGTGGAGCAGTCCGAGGAAGCCGCAACGGAAACCGAAGCCCAGCGCCTGTGAGCTCTCGGGCTGGAAGGTCAGCGAGGCATCGTTGAGCTGCAGCTTCTCGAGCGACGACCGGAGGTTCTCGTAGTCGTTGGGGTCGATGGGATAGACACCGGCAAACACCATCGGCTTCACCTCCTGGAAGCCCTCGATGGCCTTGTCGCAGGGCTGCTCCACGTGTGTGATGGTGTCGCCCACCTTCACCTCCGTGGCCACCTTGATGCCCGAGATGATGTAGCCCACCTCGCCTGTGCGCAGCTCGCTGCGCGGCTCAAGGTCCATCTTCAGCACGCCCACCTCGTCGGCGGTATACTCCATGTCGGTCTGCACAAACTTCACCTTGTCGCCGCGGCGGATCACTCCGTTGTCGATCTTGCACAGCACGATGATGCCGCGGAAGCTGTTGAAGATGGAGTCGAAGATCAGGGCCTGCAGCGGCTTGTCAGGATCGCCCTTGGGCGACGGTATGCGGTCCACGACAGCCTTGAGTATCTCGGGGACACCCTCGCCCGTCTTGCCGCTGGCACGGATGATGTCCTCCGGGTCGCAGCCCAGCAGGTCCACGATCTCATCCTCCACCTCGTCGGGCATGGCGTTGGGCATGTCGATCTTGTTGATGACGGGGATGATCTCCAGGTCCTGGTCGATGGCCATATAGAGGTTTGAGATGGTCTGCGCCTGCACGCCCTGCGTGGCATCCACCACGAGCAGTGCTCCCTCGCAGGCCGCGATGGAGCGCGACACCTCGTAGCTGAAGTCGACGTGTCCCGGCGTGTCAATGAGGTTGAGCAGATATTTCTGTCCCTCATGCTCATATTCCATCTGTATGGCGTGGCTCTTGATGGTGATGCCGCGTTCGCGCTCCAGATCCATGTTGTCGAGCATCTGGTTCTCGGTGATCTTGATGGTCTGGGTGTGTTCGAGCATGCGGTCGGCAAGGGTCGATTTGCCGTGGTCTATATGGGCTATGATGCAGAAATTTCTTATGTTCTCCATGGATTGCTTTCTCTTTAATGCAAAGTTAATAAGAAAATCACACATTTTCGCTTTTCGTCCCCTACATTTTCGCATTATACCGCAATAATTATTGTATCTTTGCACAAAAATAACACGCATCAAGCCCATGAAGAAAGTCACCCTGCTGGCGCTGGCGGTTGCCACCAGCCTGCTCACCGCCTGTCACCACGACACGCTCGAAGACCGCGCCGAGCGCGAGGTCACCGAATACACGGAGCGCTACTGCCCCACCCCATACGCCAACAACCAGCGCACCGACAGCATCACCTTCTCGCGCACCGACAAGACGTTTCATTTCTACTACACCCTGCGCGACATTGCCGACGACCCGGCCCTCATCAGCCAGAACAAAGGCAAGCTGAAGCAGGCCCTGCAACAGGACCTCGACAACAGCACGCAGAGCAAGACCTACAAGGAAGCCGGCTACCGCTTCCATTATGTGTTCCGCTCTGCCAAGACCGGCAAGCTGCTGTTCGAGCAGACGCTAAAGGGAAAGGTGTAAGCCTGTCGCGAATGATTCAGAAGGCATAGCCCATAATCACGATGGGGCTATGCATATAACAGGACATGTTGTCAAACTGGCAAGCCCCAACGGCGGACATAGTGTGTCGGCCGTTGGGGCTTGCTGAAAAAAGGGTGCGGGGTGATGAAGATCAGCGTATGCGGTCCATGCTGCGCACAAGCTCCTCGTCGGCCTTCACGCCCCGGCGAGCCATAAGCAGCAGGATGAGAGCCACTGCCGGCAGGCAGGCGGCAAAGCCCACGTGGAACACGGCACCGTCGACAGGCAGGCAGACGCATGCACAATAGGCATACACGGCATACCACAACAGGCAGAGCACCACACCCACCACACACAGACGCATCTGCAGCTGGCGGCGCTTGAACATGAACACGGTGACCAGCGCCAGGGCAGCGGTCAGCACCAGGTCGATGAACAGCAGCGGATGAAAGGCGAACCCTTGGCTCTGCTTCAGTCCGAGGCTGTAGAACGCGGCCGGCACGCCCATGCCCTGCGGCTCCACGCTGCCTATGGGCAGGCAGATGCACACCATGAGCACCGCAGCGGCCAGCAGCAGATAGAGGCTTTGAATGCGCTGTATCATCAGACCTCTTCCTCTTGCTGATTGTCCTGTGAGGGATCGCGCCAGTACACCTCGCTGTCCATAAACTCCTGTGTAGCCAACAGTGTGGGTTTGGGCAACTTCTCATAGTAGCGGCTGATCTCTATCTGCTCACGGTTCTCAAACACCTCGTCGAGCGAATCGTTGTAGGAAGCAAACTCCTGCAACTTCTTGTTGAGGTCTTGCTTTATTTCCACACCGATTTGGTTGGCGCGCTTGCCGATGATGGCAATGCTCTCATAGATGTTTCCTGTGTTCTTCCACATCTCGGGAAGATCGCGAGTCACGGTGTTCACCGGAGCCTTTGACTTCTTATAATCCATATCTGATATAAAAAATATATTGTTTCTTGCTTATTGTTCCTTATTGTTCGTCGGATGCAGTGCCAGTGACCTTCTTGCACTTGGCCACATACTGCTCTGCCAGCTTGCGCGACTTGGAGTCGGGATATTCGTTGATGAATCCGTAGGCCTCGTCCTCGGCGTTCTGGAAACGCTCCAGACGGCGCTCTTCCACGCTCTGCTGTGCCAGCTCATACTTGCTCTTCATGATGAGCAGCGCAAAGTCTTCGCGCTTGCTGCTGTAAGGATAGTCTTTCAGGGCATTCTCCGCCGTGACGATGCATGCCTCATAGTTGTTGCCTCCCTCGGTGCAGTTGCCGAAATAGGCTCCGAGGTTATAGTAGAGCTGGGCCGAATAGAGCTCTTTCTGCACCAGCTTGTCCTGCAGGGCAAAGAGGCACTGCTGAGCCTGCTCCTTCATGGAGGCGTCGGGGTAGAGGTCCAGGTAGTCCTGGAAAGCAGAGATAGCCTGCACCGTCTCCGTCTGGTCGAGGCGTGCCTCGGGTGTGCTGAGATAGAGGCTCTGTCCCACATAGTAGGACGCCAGCTCGGCATAGGTGCCGCGCGGATACGACTTGACGTAGCGCTTGAAGGTCTCTGCCGCCGTCTCGTAGTCGCGGTTGCAGAGCTCTGCCATTCCGAGCATGTAGAGGCTCTCCTCGGCATCGGCCGTACCCTTCAGCTGGGTGATCACCTCCTGCAGGATGGTGGTGGCACGCATGTACTTGCCGTTGGCAAAGCACTCCTTAGCATACTCGTATTTATAATGATAATCGGGGGTCTTGTAAACCTGATTGAATTCTCTTGCGCAACTGCTCAAGAGCATCAGGAAGGCGAAGGCCGCGAGAATATTCTTCTTCATGTTTTACATTTTGAGATGCAAAAATACAACTATTTCGCGTATCTGCCAAGGGGCACGCGCCATTTTTAGCAAAAAATAGGATTTGGCGCGGTCAAACGGGCCAGAAAAGAGCGTTTTGCAAGAATAAAGGCGGCTGTAGGTTAGTTAGCCTGCATAATTCACAAGCGCTGCAATATTCCATCTATTGCTGATTAGTATTGGCCCCGAGACGACGCGGGTGAGGCCAACGGTCAACGACGCGGGCTGAAAGCCCAGCTATTCCCTAGCCCAGGGCAGCGCCCTGGGTTTAAGCAAGCCAATCTAACTGCGCCCTGTAAGGGCAAAAGTGTAG
>CAVAXH010000166.1:0-4566 GCA_963592505.1 Bacteroidaceae bacterium | reverse complement strand
GGCTACTGGTGGGCCGAAGACCTCAGCGATGAGGGTGGCTTCCGCTACAACATCTACTACGACGACGACACCCAGCGTAACGAGAGACTTGAGGCCCGGTTGGCGAGACATGGCTTCCATGTTATCGACAGCCGCCCGCCCGAAGAATGACAACTGCCGGCAGGGATGTGCACCCCGGTCCCTGCCGGCGGTAAACCGCAACAAACGAAAAGACAACACATAAGAGATGAGCGAGACACCCAAAGAGAAGAAACGAGCCGCCGCAAAACGGCTGACCGACCTGCTCTGGCCGGAAGGCCGGCAGACGCAGAGCGCCATGCTGCGCGACCTCGCCAACTGCGACGTGCGACTGGTGGAATACCTCACAGAGCTGGCAGATGCAGACGGTGAGCAGGATGGCGACGTGAACACCTCGCACAACTATTACGAGATACTCGGTGCGGTCCGCTTCGCCCAGAACTACCTGCACTATGACTTCGACACACGCAAGGTGCGACAGGTCATCAGGCTCCGCGAGGGCGAGTGGGCGAAGGACTGCCGGGGGCTGTGGCAACACGTCCGTGGCGGCATCCGCTGCCCCAGCAACAGCGGCCTGTCATACTATCGGTGGGAGCCCTTCCAGGTGTTCATCCTCGCGTCGGTATTCGGTTTTCGCTGCTACGTCCCCACCGGCTACCCCGAAGGCAGCCGCGACCTCGCACCGACAGAGACCATCATCGACGGCGACATCTACGACTATCGTCGTCTCTGCACCGACTACACCTGCTACATGCCCCGCAAGACAGACAAGACAGGACTGGCGGCGTTCATCCAGGTGGTGTTCTTCTTGCTGGAGGACCACAATGCCGAGATATACTGCGTGGCCAATGCCGCTGAACAAGCCAAGATACTCTACAGCCGCACCATCGGCATGCTGCGCCAGCTCGACACGATGGGCCGTCTGCACATCACCGCCACCGGGTGCGACTGGAAGCCCACCTATCACAGCGTGAGGTCGTCGCTGCTCAAGCCCTTGTCGGCAGGCGGCAAGACCAAGGATGGACTGCAAGCCCAGCTGCTCTGCGCCGACGAGTATGGCTCGGCCGCCTGGGTCAAGGACCATAACGACATGAAGAGTCTGGTGGACGTGGTGCAGTCGTCGATGGGACCACGACGTGAGCCCCTGTCGTTCTACACCACCACCGCCGGATGCAATGGCGAGGGACCATTTCAGGAGAAGCTCGACGGTCTCCACAGATTGCTGGAGATGCAAAACGCCGAACCTACCCCCGTCCACGCTGTGCTCCGCACCCCCACGGACCGCACGATGTGTTATCTGTTGGAGCCGGACGCATGGGAACGCGACGAAGAGACCCTGCTCACCTCGCACATCGTCCGCCACAAGGTGAACCCCATGCTGGGCAAGATCGTGCAGCAGTCGTTCTACGACGACGGAGCCGCTCGCGTGCGCCTCGATCCCACCTTCCTGACGGAGTTCGTGCCAAAGTACATGAACGTCTATCGCACCGACAGCGTGCAGGAGTGGATCAGCCCGGAGCATGTGCGGCAGCTCACCGTCGGCCGCCGCATCGACGACTGCACAGACGACGAGGGCTGGGTGGCCTTCGCCGGCATGGACTTCTCGCTGGGCGATGACCTGCACGCCCTGTCGTTCTTGGCCTACAACCGGCAGACGGGCGAGTTCTTCGCTGACTGCGACGCGTGGATCAGCGAGCACTCGTTGCAGACGGCAGCCATGAGCGACATCTATCGCCAGTGGATTGCCGACGGATGGATGCACGTCTCACCGGGCGAGACCCTTGCCCCGGAGCTACCCGTCAACCGCATCGCCTCGCTGTTCGAGGATCGGGGTGTGTCGCTCCTGCTATTCTTGTACGACCCCTACAAGAGCCGCACGCC
Source organism: Bacteroidaceae bacterium (assembly GCA_963592505.1). Lineage (GTDB taxonomy): Bacteria > Bacteroidota > Bacteroidia > Bacteroidales > Bacteroidaceae > Prevotella. The sequence goes on along the minus strand of CAVAXH010000166.1, from coordinate 2,667 downwards.
CATCAATGCGCTGGAGTCGTACATCTATTACGCTATGGGCAAGCGCGGCCGCGTCGTCGACCCGAAACAGTCGGTCATGCCCTGCCGCCAGAACTACGCCACGTTCAACCCCCTCGTGATGGAGCTGGACTACATGGTGAAGAACGATCCGCCGCTGATACACTTCAGCGCCTCGCCCCTCTGGGCGTGGGAGGCCGGAAACATGGTGCTCGACACCAGTACGGACGGCATGGAGAACCGAAAGCCAAGGAAGCGCACCGCCACGTCGAAGATCGACAACTGGATAGCGCTGCTCATGGCCCTGCGGGGCTACGACATCTTCAGCGGCCGGCTCAATGATGCCGCACAATGAAATGAAATTAGTCTCCATATATAATAGTTTTTAGTATTTAGGTTTTTATAATTTTCAAGCTGGCCGCACCGTCCGTGAGGATAGTGCGGCTTTTTTGTTGATTGATGGTAAACCTACCAACGGAAAAAGCCCGGAAAGTAGAATAAAATATCATATATATATGAACTACAACACCTCCGACTCCGCCATCACCCGTGTGGCACGCGGCAACGATTTTACGCTGGCCGTGCAGCTCAAGCGCCCTGCCGCCGTTGACGGAAAACTCACATACGAAGACTACGACCTCGACAACGCCACCGACATCGCTGTGGCCATCTATCCCACTGTCGGTGCGCCGACATCTCTCGGCTTTACCGTCGACGGCTCCACCGTCAGCGTGCATTTCACCGGCGACATCGCCGCCGGACTCTACGGCCTTGAGGTCAAGGGCAAGGATAGCCTCGGTAAGGACTGGCGCTGGTATGCCGCACCGGGCGAGATCATCGAGATCGTGGAACAGTCGTCGGATGTCTACATTCCCTCGGAGGTTATCACCGCATCCATCAGCGTGGTGGGCTCGCCCGCATCTACGCTGATAGAGATGCAGCAGTACGCCGAAGAGGCCAAGAAGGCTGCCGACACCATCACCGAGACCATCTCCGGCATCACGGACGGCTACGAGGCTGCCGACAAGACCCTGCAGGCCAACATCGACCAAGAGGCTGCCGACCGCAAGGCTGCCGACCAGGCGATAGACATGAACATCGCTGCCATCAAGAAAGACCTGACGGCAGAGGCCGAAGCCCGCACCACTGCCGATGCCACCTTGCAGGCCAACATCGACACCGCGACGGCGAGCATCGAAGACCTCTACGCGAAGGTAGGCAACTGCGTCGGCACCGTCGCCGTCGGCTCGCTCAACACATGGCCCGCCACCCGCGCCGATGCCATCAAGCTCACGCTCGATGCGGCCCACTCCCGCTGGGCGCTCGTCGACAGCGTGGGGCGCAATGTCGGTCTGCTCGACATCTTCAGCGACATCACCAAGTGTCAGCTGACGGAGGTGCTGACGAGTCATTTCTGCAAGCTCAACGACGACGGCACGCTCAACACCTCGACACATCAGGACGGCCAGGTCTCGCAGTTCGTGCGCTATTACAACATCGCAGCCAGTCATCTGCCCAACGAGCAAGGCACATGGGGCGCATGGGAAGAGCTGGTCAGCCAACAGGCACAAGCCTACCGCGACAAGGTAGACAAGCTCATCGAGCAGGTGGCCACACTACAGGCCAACGAAGTGAAGATGGTAGCCCTGACGCAGGCGGAATATGATGCACTCGTTGCCGCCGGAACCGTCGACGCAAACACATACTACAACATCCTGGAGGAATGATAGACAAGAATAGCAAGGCTACCCTTGCACGATATATCGGTACACGAGCCGTGGAAGCCGTATTCTACGGGCCACGGCTCGTGTGGCGTTTGGCGCAGTCGAAGGTGAGAGCATCCTCTCCGCTCACGAGTGCGAAGGTGTCGGCATCGCCGGCCAACAGCGTTCCGCAGACTGACCCCATCGGGACCATGCAGCGCGGCCGCCAGACCATCGTCTCGCGTCTGCTTGGCACGAAGACCATCGCCGCCATCTACCACGGAGCCTCGCTGGTGTGGCAGGCTGCTGCCGACGGCACCCGCACCATCGTGCGCAAGGCACGTCGCCTCGCCGGTCGTGCGGCCGGAGCAGACGGAGGCATCGTCTATGGCGGCAAGGACATGGAGGCCCGCTACATCGGGCAGCGTACCATCTCGGCCGTCTACAAAGGTGCGGTGCTCGTCTGGGAGGCCATCTCGTCATGCTTTGGCTCCGGCGCATGGTTTGGCACACGCCCCTGGAGCGGCAAGGACGGATGGCGAGGAAACACGAAGTAAGTAAAAACAAGTAAAGTAAGATATATATATGGCTAAAGAGACATCACCGAATAATATCACGAGTTGGTCACAGCGCTGGGACTATGATCCCGCCACCGGGCTCCAGTTCTCCGGCGACGAAGTGCAGGACTGGCTGGCCAAGAACATCAAGGCCAAGGCAGGCTACCTCTGCTCATCGCCCACGATGGACTCATCAAACTACTATCACATCTGGGCCTTCGCCACGAAAGACGATGCCACGGAGTACATGGCTGATCCCGAAGGCAAGGCAGACCTGCTGCTGGCCGACATGCCTGTGCCTATCTCTGCCGTGCAGGGCGACAGCTTCGCCGCCTACCTCTACAGCGACGTGGCCAGCACCAACGAGTACATCGTCAGCGGCAACTCGCTGAAGGTGCGCCTGCGCTTCT
>CAVAXH010000165.1:0-4584 GCA_963592505.1 Bacteroidaceae bacterium | reverse complement strand
GCAACGGACATCAACGATATCCGGTGTAACACTGCCGCGTCGGCTCACGCACTAACACAATCAGCAACAAATTTTTCGCGGATTGCGCGGAAGGCGCAGGCAGAAGGCCTATGCGGGGCTCGCGCGGTGACAGGCAAGCCGCATGGCAAGCCCAACACTGGGGAGGGCTTGCCATGCGTAGAGACTATTTCCTCATGACCTTGACGGTTCTGTTGCCCTGGCGCACGATGAAGAGGCCGTGGGCGGGCATCTGGTTAAGGCGCATGCCGGTGATGGTGTAGACCTGCACGGCGGCGTCCTCGGCAGCCGGTGTGACGTCGGCAATGCCGTCGGATGAGCCGGCATAGCTGTAGAGCACCACACTCTTGGCTCTGAACTCCTGGCATGAGTTGCCGGCGGTGAGGTCCATCTGGAAGCCGAGCACCACGTCTTGTGCCTCGGTGAGGGTGAAGTAGAGGCCGTGGGTGAGGCCGTCGTTGTCAGACGCCTTGTTGATGGGATAGTGGGCTATCGACTGACTGGTCATGTCGGCTGTGGGGATCGGGTCTGCGGCAGCAAAGATATATGCCTGCGAGTTGACGTTGTAGGTGGTGTTGTAGGAAGCACCGAAGTAATAGCGTCCGGCGGGCAGCGCCACGCGACGGTAGAGGCGGGCGTTGGCGGGGTCTCCGCTGGCGTTCTTGCTGAGGTCGTTCCAGATGCCTATGGAGAGGCAGCTGTATCCGGGATATTTGTCGATGCCGTTTTTCACGCCGTCGCTGCCGTTGTCGATCTGGAAGTTCTCCACGGTCCAGTAGGCCGGTGTGGCAAAGCGTGTGGTGACGCTGTTGTCGGCGCGGCTGAAGTCGGCCGCCTCCACGAGATACTGCTTGGTGACGTCGGTGGCATTGAAGAGGTCGGGCTGTCCGCCGGCCACCACGCCATTCTGCAGGAAGTCGTTGTAGGCTGTGGCCAGCGCGTTGTAGGCTGCCGTCACCTCCTCGGCTGTCGACGTCTCGCTGAGCTGTCGTGCCGAGGCCAGCACCAGCTTCAGCTCCTCGTAGGCCGAGGCGGAGTAGTGTCCGGTGTTGTTGCTGAACGAGAGCTTCTGGCACTCGGCGTCTATGCGGTCGGCAAACTCGAGAGTCTTGACATAGTTCATGTCGCCATAGGCCAGCAGCTTCACGGCGCTGGCGCGGAGGTTGGCTGTGGTGACGGCGCTGAAGTCGGCCTGGAAGCCGAGGTACACCTCTTTCTCCTCGTCGAGGGTGAAGAAGATGCCGCGGAAGGTGCCGTCGCCGGGAGCGAGGTTCACCTTCTCATAGGCTATGCTTGCCGTGGGGATGTCGCTGGTGGCGAGCAGCTGGTCGGAGGCATAGATGTAGAGGTCTTCGTTGGCCTCGGTGCTGGGATATGCAGCGCCGAAGTAGTAGCGTCCGGCGGGCAGCGTGGCCTTCTGGTAGAGGCGTACGTTGTGGATGTCGTATCCGTTGTCGGCATAGGCGCTGTTGTTCCACCACACCTCGAGGTGCAGGCAGTCGGTGCCGGTGTATCCGTCGATGCCGGCCTCATTGTCGAATCCGAAGTTTTCGACGGTCCAGTTCTCGGGAGCTCCGAATCGCTGTCCGTTGTCGGTGTCGGCGGTGCGCTTGAAGTTGGTGGCCTCCTTCAGCTTGTCGATGGTGATGTCGTCATACTGTCCGCCCTGTGGCTGTCCGCCCACGTTCTTGCCGTTCTGCAGGAAGTCGTCGAGGGCAGCCATGAGGGTGTTGTAGGTCTCGGTGAAGTCGTCGCTCTCCGACTCGATGAGTTCGTTTTCGGCCTGTTCCTTGGCTGCGCGCAGCCGGTCGGCCGCTGTCTTGCTGTAGTATCCGGTGTTGTAGTTGGTCTTGATGCTTCCGAGGGTGTTGTCGACCGAGTAGACGAGCGTCTGCAGCGCGTCAGCATCCATGTTGCCGTAGTAGCACATCTTCACCTCGCCCAGTCGCAGCTCCTGCTGCTTGGCGCCGTTGGTGAGGTTGATCTGGAAGCAGAGCGTGACGTCCTGTTCCTCCTTGACGGTGAAGTAGATGCCAAACATCTTGCCGGCGGTGGCGCCTTTGAGTTGTGCGAAGGCCATTGCTCCGGTCTCCACGTTCTCGGTGGCCAGCGGCTCTGATGCGGCATAGATGTAAGCCTGTTCGTGCAGGTTGTAGCTGCTCTCGACGTTGGTGCCGAAGTAGTAGCGTCCGGGCATGAGGTGCACCTTGCGGTAGAGCCTTGCGTCGGTGAGGTCGCAGGTGTAGGGCTCAGCGTCTTCGCCCGACCACACGCCGAGGCTCAGGCAGTTGTAGCCCGGATAGTTGTCGAGTCCGTTTTTCACGCCCTTGACGGTGTTGGTCATGGGCACGTTGTAGTTTTCGACGGTCCAGTATTCGGGTGTGCCGAATCGCGATCCGATCTCCTTGGCGGAGAACTTGCTGGCTTCCACGAGATACTCTGCTGTGCAGTCGGTGGCTCCCTGTGTGGTGGGTGCGCCCGGCTGGTTGCGTCCGGTGGTGCGCAGCGTGGTGTATGCCTCGTTGAGCGTGTTGATGATGACGCGCTGGTTGGCCTCGCTCTCGCCGGTGTACTGCTTGGCGTCGGCGAGTGCCTGGCGGAAGGCCTTCACGCCCTCGCGGGTGTAGTGGCCGGTGTTGTAGTCGACCTGTGCGTCGAGCGTGGCCGCGATGGCCTCATAGGCGTCGATGATGTCGGCGAGTGTGGCGTGGTCGGTGCCAGCCTCGAAGGTCATCTGGAAGACGGGTGCGAGCGCGTTGGGCTTCACGGTGGGGATGCTGACGGTGAGTCCGCCGACGCCCTCCGTGTAGTCGACGGGTCCGTATCCGATGAGCTCCACCGACTTCACCTTTCCGGCATAATACTGCGATGCCATGCCCAGCGACTCGAAGGTGAACGTCTTGCTGCCGGGCCATCTCATGATGGTGGCGAAGAGCGTGTCGTTGCGCTGGCAGTAGGCCACGTCGGCCGCCGAGTAGTTGTTGCCCTCGTTGAAGCCCTGTGCCGAGAGGGCGTGCGAAGCCTCGGCGAGCGGTCCTTCACCGAAGGTCTTCCAGGGTCGTGTGCCGTAGATGCTGGTGGCGTTGACGTCCATCCATGCCTTGATGTCGGCGAGGATGGCCTTCTCCTTGTCGTCGATGGTGCCGTCGCCCTTCACGGGCACGTTGAGTAGCATGTTGCCGTTTTTGCTGACGATGTCGACGAGCATGTTGACCACCTGCTGTGCGCTCTTGTAGCTGCCGTTGTTGTAGACGCTCTGGCTGTAGTGCCAGTCGCCGAGGCATGTGCACGTCTGCCAGTATTCGTCTTGCGTGCGGTCGGGAATGCCGCGTTCGACATCCCAGAGCATGTGTTTCTTCTGGTCGGTGGTGAGCTGCTTGCCCGTCACGAGCACGTCGTTCTTGCCGTCGTGGTGCTGCACGCTGTGGTTGTAGTAGTGTGCGAGGATGTTCTGTCCGACGGCGTCGTCGCAGCCATAGAAGGGCATGGCGGTGTCGTCGAAGTAGAGCATGGCGGGGTCATAGTCGTTGATGAGTTCGAGGACGCGGTTCTGAAACTTCGTCTTGTAGGCCTCCGACGGCAGGCTGGCGCCGCTGCCCCAGTTCCACTGGCTGTGTATGGTTCCCGAGCTCTCCCATCCCTGCGAGTGGTCGTGGTTTTGTGCATAGAGCTCCTGCGGGTCGAGTCCTTTCCACCATTTCTCCGTTCCGTCGGCGTTGAGGGTGTAGCCGTCTTCCTTGGTGAGGTTGCCGTCGAAGGCCTGCGACGGCTCCAGCCATGTCCAGGCGTGGCTGGCGTGTATGCTCACGCCCAGCGGCAGTCCGGCATTCTTGCAGGCGTCGCTCCATCCCTTGATGATGTCTTTCTTCGGTCCGACGTTCACCGAGTTCCACTCCTGGTAGGGCGAGTTCCACAGGTCGAAGTTGTCGTGGTGGTTGCCCAGCGCCATGAAGTAGCGTGCGCCTACGCTCTTGTAGAGGTCTACGAGTGCCTGCGGGTCCCAGTTTTCGGCCTGCCATGCGTTGCAGAGGTCTTTCAGTCCGAACACCGATGGGTCGCCGTAGTGGTTGCGGTGGAATTGATTTTGCGATGATCCGTCGTAGTACATGAATCGTGCATACCAGTCGCCGTCTTCGGCCTCACACTGTGGTCCCCAGTGCGCCCAGATGCCAAACTTGGCGTCTTTGAACCATTCGGGGCACTCCCATGCGTCGAGCGACTCCCATTCGGGTGCATACTGCCCTGTCAGCACCGACACGTCGGTCTGTTGTGCGTTGGCCGTCAACGCTGCTGCCAGCGCTGCTGCTAGTAGATTTCTTCTTTTCATAAGACAATCTGGTTTTTATTTTATTAAGAGGTAGAATTGTTGTTTTCAGGCGTTTTTTATCCGTTGTGCGGTCTGTGTGCAAAATTAGGGGTATTCGCGGAATAGGCATATCACTATGTTTTGATAGAATAGGACAGTATTGACATGTTCCCTTCGCCGGCCCGCGTGGTAGGGTGTTCAAAATCCATAAAAAACAGTGCATGATTTTCAAGCGAATAGTTAGTGCGTGAGCCGACGCG
>CAVAXH010000164.1:0-4606 GCA_963592505.1 Bacteroidaceae bacterium | reverse complement strand
CGATCATCTTCACAGCGTTGTAGGCAGGGCTCTGGAATGAGCTGCGGCCGCGCAGCTTGATGATGTTCGAACCACCCTGTGTGGTCATGTGCTTGATCTCCTCCCAGCGGTCAGCAGCGAGACCCATCTCCTGGAGGGGCTTGCCGTCGATCTTCACCTGCGAAGCGAACACGGCCATCTGCTCACCGTGGCCGCCATAGGTGTGGGCACCCGTCACCTTGTCCTGCTGCACGCCGAACTCGAGGGCCAGAGCCTGCTGCAGACGTGTAGAGTCGAGGGCTGCCAGCGAGGTCAGCTGGTTGGGCTTCAGGCCGCTGTGGATGAGGGCTGTGAGGGCCGTCACGTCAGCAGGGTTGAAGATCACCACCACGTGCTCCACGTCGGGGCAGTATTTCTTGATGTTCTCACCGAAGTCGGCAGCAATCTTGCAGTTGCCTTTCAGCAGGTCCTCACGCGTCATGCCGGCCTTACGGGGAGCACCGCCTGAAGAGATGATGTATTTTGCACCCGTGAAAGCCTTCTTGGCAGCCTCGGCAACCTTCTCGGGGTCGTTCATGTCCTCCACGGCAGGAGCGTAGTAGCTGAGGTTGGCACCAGGCACAGCGCACTGCTGCATCTCGTCGAACACACCGTGCACACCCGGCTCGTAGATGTCATACAGACAGATGTTGGGGGTCAGGCCAAGCATCAGGGCACTCTGAACCATGTTGGAACCAATCATACCGCCGGCACCGACGATAAGAAGTTTGTCATTTGTTAAATACTTCATAGTGAAACTATATTTTAAGAATGTAAATGTTTGTATGCTGTCTGTTGTGTTGCAAACGCCATGCCGCCGGCATGCTGTCTGCTTCTTTCTCTGCAAAGTTACTAAAAAATCGGCGAGACCGAACATTTCGTGCAACTTTAATTTGTTGTTTATTCTTAAAAAGCGTATCTTTGTCATGTCAGATTGGCAAAACGACAAACGAACTCAAACATTATCATTATGAAGCAACATATAGCACAACGATTAAGCGACCTGCGCGACGTCATGCGCCGCGAGCATCTCGCAGCCTTCATCTTCCCCAGCACCGACCCACACAACTCCGAGTATGTGCCCGACCGATGGAAGGGACGCGAGTGGATCAGCGGCTTCAACGGCTCTGCCGGCACGGCCGTGGTGACCATGCACTCTGCTGCCCTGTGGACCGACAGCCGCTACTTCCTGGCAGCCGCCGACCAGCTCGAAGGCACCGAGTTTCAGCTGATGAAGCTCAAGATTGCCGGCACGCCCACCGTCAGCGAGTGGCTGGGGGCTGAGCTTCGCGATGCCGGGTCGGCAGAGGTCGGCGTCGACGGACTGTGCAACTCCATGGCCAGCGTGGAGGCGCTGGTGGCCGACCTGCGGCACCAGGGCGGCATCACCGTGCGCACCAATCTCGACCCGCTCAACACGGTGTGGACCGACCGCCCCGCCATCCCGTCCGACACGGTGAACATACAACCTCTGGAGTATGCCGGTGAGACCACCGCCTCCAAGCTCGTGCGCATTCGCAAGGCCCTTCGCGCCCGCCATGCCGACGGCATGCTGGTGTCGGCACTCGACGACATAGCCTGGACGCTCAACCTCCGCGGCACCGACGTGCATTGCAATCCGGTGTTCGTGTCTTATCTGCTTGTCGCTGCCGAAACTGCCACCTTATATATAAATAAGGAGAAACTCACACCCGACGTGGAAGCCTATCTCCACCAACAGGGCGTCGCCGTCGCCGGCTACGACGAGGTGCGCAGCGGACTGGAGACCTATGGCGAGTATAACATACTGCTCGATCCCGACGAGACCAACTACACGCTGTCGCGCCTGGTGCATGTGGCTGAGGTGGTGCGCCAGAAGAGCCCCATCCCCGCCATGAAGGCTGTGAAGAACGAGGCAGAGATACGCGGCTACCGCTCGGCCATGCTCAAGGACGGCATCGCCATGGTGAAGTTCTTGCGGTGGCTCAAGCCCGCCGTGGAGCAGGGCGGCCAGACGGAGATCTCCATCGACCGCAAGCTGACGGCGCTGCGTGCCGAGCAGCCACTCTTCCGCGACATCAGTTTTGACACCATCGCCGGCTACGGTGTCCACGGGGCCATCGTGCACTATGAAGCATCGCCCGAGACCGACATACCGCTGGAGCCGCACGGCTTCCTGCTTCTCGACAGTGGAGCGCAGTATCAGGACGGCACCACCGACATCACGCGCACCATCGCCCTCGGTCCGGTGACCGACTACGAGAAACACATCTACACCCTTGTGCTCAAAGGCCACATACAGCTCGAGCTCTGCAAGTTCCCCTCTGGAGCCAGCGGCACACAGATGGACATCCTCGCCCGTGAAGCCATGTGGCGCGAGGGACTCAACTATCTGCACGGCACCGGTCACGGTGTCGGCGCCTACCTCAATGTGCATGAAGGTCCCCACCAGTTCCGCATGGAGTGGATGCCTGCACCTTTCGTGGAGCACATGACCGTCACCGACGAACCGGGCATCTATCTGCCGGGCCGTTTCGGCGTGCGCACGGAGAACACGCTCCTCATCACCCACTACAAGGACACGGAGTTTGGCACCTTCCTGCAGTTTGAGTCGCTGACGCTCTGCCCCATCGACACCACACCCATCATCAAGGAAGAACTTCTCGACGAGGAGGTGCAGTGGCTCAACGACTATCACCGCCATGTCTGCGACACGCTCGCTCCCCATCTCGACGGAGCCGATCTGGAGTGGCTCCGCCAGGCCACGCTGCCCATCTGACCGGTGGCTGCAAACATTGCAGGGAGCGCAGACGCATATTAGCCAAACGTACCGCAATGATGCTGTGTGACAACAAAATATCCGAAAAATTTGCTCATTCGGAAAATATGATGTAATTTTGCACCCGCATTTTGTGGCATAGTGCCCGATGCTAAGTAACACATTAAATATTTAAACCAAAACAACATGATTATTGTACCTGTTAAGGACGGCGAGAACATCGAAAGAGCGCTGAAGAAATTCAAGAGAAAATTCGAAAAGACTGGTGTGGTGAAAGAGCTTCGCGCTCGTCAGCAGTTTGACAAGCCGTCAGTCAAGAAGCGCCTGAAGATGGAGCACGCCATCTACGTACAGCATCTTCGCGACGAGGAGGAATAAATTTCTTCCAAAAAATTTGGTAGTTCCAAATATTTCCCGTATATTCGTTGCCGAAAACCTACATGTGTAGGAAAAGTGGCTGAAGATGATAGAAAAGTTCCTGAACTATCTGCAGTATGAGCAGAACCGATCACCGCGAACGGTGGAGGGATATGCCGATGACCTGAAGGCCTTCGAGCTGTTTTTCAAGAACTTGGATGAAAACCTCTCCTGGCAGTCGGTAGACTCCGACGTCGTGCGCGACTGGATGGAGAGCATGGTAGACAAAGGCAACACCGCCACGAGTGTGCATCGCCGCCTGTCGGCGCTCCGCTCCTTCTACCGATTCGCGCTTGCGCATCATCTTGTAGACCGCGACCCTGCACATCGGGTGGAAGGCCCGAAGGAAAAGAAGCCTCTGCCTCAGTTTATGAGAGAGGACGAGATGGACAGGCTGCTCGATGACGTGGAGTGGGGGAGCGACTATCAGAGTCTGCTCGAGCGCACCGTCATCATGACGTTCTACCAGACGGGTATCCGTCTGTCGGAGCTCATAGGCCTCACCGATGCTGCCGTTGACCTGGACAACAGTCAACTCAAAGTGACTGGCAAGGGAAACAAGCAGCGTGTGGTGCCCTTCGGAACCGAAATGGCCCAGTGCCTGCAGCGCTACGCCAGTGAGCGCAACGCGCAGACAGAGCGCACCGACGATGCGTTCTTCGTGAGCCAGAAAGGTTGCAGGCTCAAGCCTGCGCAGGTGCAAAGCATCGTGAAGAGACGGCTCGGAGCGGTATCCACCGCCAAGAAACGCTCGCCACACGTGCTGAGACACACCTTCGCCACGGCCATGCTTAATCATGGAGCTGACATCGAGAGTATTCGGCGGCTGTTAGGCCACGAGAGTGCCTCCACCACGGAGATCTACACGCACACCACTTTCGAACAGCTCAAGCGAGTATATCAAGATGCCCACCCAAGGGCATGAGTTTAACCTTTTAATAATAATAGGAGGGCGACTATGGAAATTAGGATTCAGTCGATTCACTTCGATGCTACCGAGAAGTTGCAGGCGTTCGTCGAGAAGAAGATCGCCAAGTTGGAAAAATCATTCGAAGACATTCAGAAAGTAGAGGTGCAATTGAAGGTTGCCAAGCCAGCCACTGCATTGAACAAGGTCACGAGCGTCACGGTCACAGCACCTGGCATCAGCCCTGTTTTTGTCGAGAAGACATGCGACACATTTGAAGAAGGTGTCGACCATTGCGTGGACGCGCTGAAGGTGCAACTGGGGAAAATCAAAGAAAAAACAAGAAATCACTAAAATTTTTCCCAAAAAGTTTTGGAGATTAAAAATAAAGCCGTATCTTTGCAGCCGTTTTAGAACAGGTCCTTAGACAAGTCGCTAGACGGCTGCAGGATTTGCCTCTTTAGCTCAGTTGGCCAGAGCACGTGATTTGTAATCTCGGGGTCGTT
>CAVAXH010000163.1:0-4628 GCA_963592505.1 Bacteroidaceae bacterium | reverse complement strand
GTCTTGTCGCCCTTGGCCATCCACATGTCGAAGGCGCGGCGGCCCTCGTCGGGCAGCAGCACGCAGAAGCGCTTGCTGCGGTCGGCGGGGTCGAGCGGCAGCTCGTCGTAGATGAAGTTGTCGGCAAAGCCGATGCGTGCGGCATCCTTGCGGTCGTTGGCATAGTAGATGCGGTCGAGGCGCGCCCAGTAGATGGCGCCCAGGCACATCGGGCACGGCTCACACGAGCAGTAGATGTCGCAGCCGCTGAGGTCGAACGACCGCAGGCCCCGGCACGCCATGCGTATGGCGTTGACCTCGGCATGCGCCGTGGGGTCGCTGTCGGGCACCACGCTGTTGGAGGCCTCGGCCACCACCACGCCATTGCGCGCCACGACGGCACCAAACGGTCCGCCACCATTCTTCACACTCTCTTCGCTCAGGGCTATGGCCCGGCGCATCAGTTCCTCTTGTGTCATAAAGCTGTCTCTGTCTGTTTTTTCGGGTTTTCTGTCTTAGGCCCGCCCCGCCGTTGCGGCAGGGGGCGGACTGCAAAGATACGCATTTTGTGGGCCACGGCATGCGCCGGGGCATTGTTTTTTTTGCCGTCGCCACGCTTTTTTCTCACCCGAAACCATTATCTTTGCACCTATGAGCAATGAGATAGCATACGGATTCAGCGACAGCCCCTTCGGCGACATCGTCGTGGCACGCACAGAGCAGGGCCTCTGCGACCTGCAGTTTCTCGACTACAACCGCCTGGAGACCATCCACGAGCTCGCAGCCCGCTGGGGCAAGTACACCCCCACCACCCAAGACGACGACATGGCGCGCCGCGTGGCACGCATGGCCTTCGCCCCCACCGCCGCCGCCCACGCCACGCTGCCGGTGCCCCTCGACCTGCGGGGCACCGCCTTCCAGCTGCGCGTGTGGCAGGCCCTGCTGCAGATACCCTTCGGCCAGACACGCTCCTACCAGCAGGTGGCCGACGCCATCGGCGAGCCGACGGCCGTGAGAGCCGTGGCGTCGGCCATCGCCCAGAACCCCATCGCCGTGCTCGTGCCCTGCCACCGCGTGGTGCGCAGCGACGGCACCTGCGGCGAGTATCACTGGGGCCGCGACCTGAAGCGGCGCCTCATAGACTGGGAGCAGGCCCAGCAGGAACAATAACACCACACACACCACCGCCATGCCCACACCCTTCGCCTCACACATCACCGCCGACGAGCTGTTTGGCAGCGTGGCATACATAGCCACCGCCACCGACGCCGACCCCGCCACGCTCAACAAGCTCATGCACGAGACGCTGGTGCTCACCGCCGCCGCCGGACTGGCCGGCACCCCCGGCGCCGTGGGATCGCTCTTTGCCAAGGTCGACACGCTCTGCAAGCAGCTCCACATGAGCCAGGCCGACACCTTCGACACGCAGAAGATGCGGCACGACTCCAACAGCAGCACACCCCTCGACCGCACGACGCTGCTCTACGACTGCCGCGCGCTGGCCGTGCTCATCGCCAAGGTGTTTGACACCAGCATCCCACACGACCTCACGGGCGTCATACCCCCGTCGCGCCGACCGCAGGCCGACAGCCGACACATAGACCTCCGCTGCGCACGCGCCATCGTGCGCAGCGTGGACGGCACCACCGTCACCGTGGAGACCGCCCACGACGCCGGAGGCACCACGCTGCACATGGACTGCAGCGCCGACAGGCTGCGCTATGTCACCGCGCTGCTGCACGAGGGCACCACGGTGAACCTCATCGACGTGGCACCCCAGGAAGGCACCGGACGGCACGAGGCACGACTGATCATCGTGGAGCCCGACTTCCTCATCGACATCAGTTCGCTGGCTGCCTGCTTCACACCCTACGGACACGCACCCCTCGGCTACACCGTCAACCGCATGAAGGCCGTGGCCAACTCGCAGGCCATACTCATCGGAAGCTATGCCGGCAGCGCACTCGACGACATCATCAACAAAGGCGACGGATACCAGTGGACGGAGACCTTCAAGACCAACTTCAGGGAGAAAGCCCTCGAGTACTGCACCTGCCGAGACCTCAACCGGCAAGTGCCCTTCCACCAAGAGGCACAGATGCAGACACGCAACATACAGCAGGCCGTGGACCTGCTCTTCGGCAACGGACACGACAGGCAGAAGGCCATCCTCGAGCCGAGCTTCGTGTGCGAACAGCTGGGACTGCAGGGACGCATAGACCTCATGACCACCGACCTGCGACTGCTCGTCGAACAGAAGTCGGGCAAGAACTTCGCCATCGACACTAACCGGCCCACCCCGCACGGCACCATGCTCGCCGACAACCACTATGTGCAGCTGCTGCTCTACTATGAGTGTCTGAGCCGCAACTTCGCACTGCCCTACAACAGCATCGACGGACGACTGCTCTACTCCAAGTATGCCATGCCCGCCGGACTGCCGCGCGCCGCCTACTACCGACACCTCATCGACGAGGCCGTGCGCCTGCGCAACGAGGTGGTGCACACAGAGTTTGCCATAGCACGCGACGGCTTCGACACGGTGCTCGACAGCCTGCAGCCAGAGGCACTGCGACAGCAGCCTGTGCCCGACAAGCTCTGGAACGTGTATGTGTACCCACAGCTGTGCGCCGTCACCGCACCGCTGCACGCCATGGACGCGCTGACACGCAGATACTTCTGCCACATGGCCGACTTCGTCTACCGCGAACAGCTGGCCTCGCGCCTCGGCGTGGTGGAGGGAACGGGCAACGCAGCAGCAGACCTGTGGAACATGCCCGTCACCGAGAAGAAGGAGACGGGAAACATCTACACCGACCTGCACATCACACGCAAGGAGCAGTCGTCGGCCTACAACGGCTACGACACCATCACCCTCAGCGTGCCCAGCCAGGGCACCGACTTCCTGCCCAACTTCCGACTGGGCGACAGCGTGTATCTGTATCCCTATGCCGAGGGAGAACAGCCCGACGTGAGGCACGCACTGCTCTTCCGCGGCGCTCTCACCGAGATACGCTCCGACGAGGTGACGGTGCACCTCACCGACGGACAGCAGAACCCCAACATCTTCGAGGCGGCAGCACAGCGCAACATGCAGGGCGAACACCCCACGGCATGGTGCATAGAGCATGCCGGAGCCGGAGCCAACGCCACGGCGGCACTGCGCAGCCTGCACCGGCTCATCGCCGACGAGACGGGAAAGCGAGAGCTGCTGCTGGCACAGAGGGCGCCGCAGCGCGACGACACGGTGCGGCTGAGCCGATCCTACAACGCAGCCTACGACGACATCGTGCTGCGCGCCATGCAGGCCACCGACTACTTCCTGCTCATCGGACCGCCGGGAACGGGCAAGACGAGCATGGCACTGCAGTATCTCGTCAGGGAGACCATCGACCCCGATACTACCGACTCCACCGACACCGCCGGCAGGCCGCAGGGCTCCCCCGACAGGCCGAAGAACGTGCTGCTCATGGCCTACACCAACCGCGCCGTCGACGAGATATGCGGCATGCTCTCAGACAACGGCATCGACTTTCTGCGCATCGGCAACGAGCACACCTGCGACAAGCGCTTCCGATGCTGCCTGCTCGACCATGCGCTCGAACAATACAAGACGCTGGCAGAGATAAAACAGAAGATCCTCGACACACAGGTCATCGTCGGCACCACGTCGACCATGCTCAGCCGAAGCTATCTCTTCGACCTCAAACACTTCGACCTCGCCATCGTCGACGAGGCCAGCCAGATCCTCGAACCGAACATCGTGGGACTGCTCACGCACCCCGACAAGTTTATACTCATCGGCGACTACAAACAGCTGCCGGCCGTGGTGCAGCAAGACGCTGCGCTGTCGGTGGTCAGCGACGCCGACCTCCACGCCATCGGCCTCACCGACTGCCGCAACTCGCTCTTCGAACGCCTCATACGCATAGAACAGCGGCACCAACGCACCGACTTCACGGGCATACTCTCGCGACACGGACGCATGCACCCCGACATCGCTGCGTTCCCCAACAGCGAGTTCTACTTTGCCGAACATCTGCAGCCCGTGCCGCTGCCACACCAGACGGCCACCACGCTGGGCTACGACACCGCGGCCTGCGAGGATGACGTCGACGAGGCGCTCACCCGACACCGACTGCTCTTCGTGCCGTCGGCCGACTGCCGCCGACCCGACATCTCCGACAAGGTGAACACCGCCGAGGCGCACATCGTGGCCGACATGCTGCGGCGCATACGCCGCTTCTACGGCGACCGCTTCGACGCCGCACGGACCGTGGGAGTCATCGTGCCCTACCGCAACCAGATTGCCATGATACGCAAGGAGATAGAACGGCTCGGCATGCCCGAACTCGAAGACATCAGCATCGACACCGTGGAGCGCTATCAGGGATCGCAGCGCGACGTGATCATCTACTCGTTTACCATACAGCAGCGCTACCAGCTCGACTTCCTCACCGCCAACTCGTTCGACGAGGACGGACATGTCATCGACCGCAAACTCAACGTGGCGCTCACCCGCGCCCGCAAACAGCTCATCCTCACCGGCAACACCGCCACGCTCGCCCAGAGCCCCGTCTTCGCCCGGCTCATGGGCTACATACGTGAACACTGCGCCATGGTGAAATATTGAGCGCAACTCCGTTTTT
>CAVAXH010000162.1:0-4636 GCA_963592505.1 Bacteroidaceae bacterium | reverse complement strand
CAGTTGGTTTAGAGCGCTGCAGTCACATTGCAGAGGTCATCGGTTCGAGCCCGATCGTCCCTACCAACACTAAGAAGGTGTGTCAGAGATAACTTTGGCGCACCTTTTTTTTATTTCTAAGAAAAACCACATGAGCAAAGACATCTCCCGCCTGCTGCTGACAGGCATCATCGCCGCCGCACCCGCGCTGACAGCCACCGCAACCAACGTGACAGGCGTAAGGCGCATCAACCTCACCACCGCTGAGGTGACCCTCGACAACGGCCACTCGCTGACCGTCGACTTCTACGGGCCCTCCATCATACGCCTCTTCCAGGACAACGACGGCGGCATCGTGCGCGACCCCAAGGCCACGCCCGAGGCCAAGATCCTCGTGGACAACGCCCGGCGCACACCCGGCCCCATCGCCATCAGCAGCGACGGGCAGCAGGTGAGCATCGCCTCGAGCGACGTGCGCATAGACATCAGCCGCAACGACGCCCTCATCAGCGTCACCGACCTCAGACGCCAGCAGACGGTGGTGAGGCAGACAGCCCCCACGGCCTTCGACCACGGCCACACCGCGCTCACGCTGAGCCTGCAGGACGGCGAGTGGCTCTATGGAGGCGGCGTGCAGAACGGACGCTTCTCGCACCGCGGACAGAAGATAGAGATCGTGAACACCAACTCGTGGACCGACGGCGGCGTGTGCTCGCCGGCTCCCTTCTACTGGTCGACGGCCGGCTACGGCGTGCTCTGCCACACCTTTGCTCCCGGCATCTACGACTTCGGCAAGACCAAGGCCGACGCCCTCACCATCAGCCACGACACGCCGTGGATGGACCTCTTCCTCATGGTCGACGAGGAGCCCGCCACGCTGCTCGCCGACTACTACCAGCTCACCGGCAACCCCGTGCTGCTGCCTAAGTTTGCCTTCTACGAGGGTCATCTCAACGCCTACAACCGCGACTACTGGACACAGACCGCCGACTCCACACGGGGCATAGCCTTCGAGGACGGACAACGCTACACCGAGAGCCAGAAGGACGAGGGAGGCATACGCGAGAGCCTCAACGGCGAGAACGGCAACTACCAGTTCTCAGCACGGGCCGTCGTGGACCGCTATGCCGCTGCCGACATGCCGCTGGGATGGGTGCTGCCCAACGACGGCTACGGGGCCGGATACGGACAGACGGAGACCCTCGACGGCAACATCGCCAACCTGAAGAGCTTCGGCGACTACGCTCGCTCGAAAGGCGTGGAGATAGGCCTGTGGACACAGTCGAACCTGCACCCCGTAGACACCATTCCCGCGCTGCTGCAGCGCGACATCGTGAAGGAGGTGCGCGACGCCGGCGTGCGCGTGCTCAAGACCGACGTGGCATGGGTGGGCGCCGGCTACAGCTTCGGACTCAACGGCATCGCCGACGCCGCACAGATCATGCCCTACTATGGCAACGACGCACGACCCTTCATCATCACCCTCGACGGATGGGCCGGATCGCAGCGCTATGCCGGCGTGTGGACGGGCGACCAGAACGGCGGCGAATGGGAGTATATACGCTTCCACATACCCACATACATCGGTGCCGGACTGTCGGGCATGAGCAACGTCACATCGGACCTCGACGGCATCTTCGGCGGAAAGAACGTGCCGGTCAACGTGCGCGACTTCCAGTGGAAGGCGTTCACACCCATGCAGCTCAACATGGACGGATGGGGCGCCAACCCCAAGTATCCGCAGGCGCTGGGTGAGCCCGCCACGAGCATCAACCGCTCCTACCTGAAGCTCAAGGCGGCCCTGCTGCCCTACACCTACGCTGCGGCCTACGAGGCCACCACGGGCAAGCCGCTCATGCGCGCCATGCTGCTCGACGACCCCAACACCTTCACCCGCTCGGCCGCCACACGCTATCAGTATATGTACGGGCCGTGGCTCCTCGTGGCTCCCGTCTACCAGAACACCCAGGCCGACGCTGCCGGCAACGACCTGCGCAACGGCATCTACCTGCCCGAGGGCCGCTGGACCGACTTCTTCACCGGCGACGTGTATGAGGGCGGCCGCGTGATCAACAACTTCGACGCACCGCTCTGGAAGCTGCCGCTCTTCGTGAAGGCCGGCGCCATCATACCGATGAACCGACCCAACAACAACGTGCACGAGATACGCACCGACGAGCGCATCGTGGAGGTGTGGCCCGAGGGCCACTCGGAGTTCACGCTCTACGACGACGACGGCACCAGCGAGGCCTACCGCAGAGGCGAGCATGCCACCACACGCATCACCTCGGACCTCGACGGCAAGGGCAACCTCACCATTGCCTTCTGTCCCACAGAGGGCACCTACGAGGGGATGACAAAGGAGAAGACCACCGTGGTGCGCATCAACGCCACCGCACGCCCCAAGAGCCTGCGCGCCGTCATCGGCGGCAAGAAGACCACGCTCAGCGAGGGCACCGGCGTGAACACCTGGCGCTACGTGGAGCACCCCTCGCTCAACCGCTTTGCCACACCGGGCACACCGGCAGCCGGCCTGCAGGTGGTGAAAAACCCGATCATCGAGGTGACACTGCAGAAGACCGACATCACCGCCACAGAGACGCGCATCGACGTGAAGGGACATGTCTACGACCAGCCCGCCACGCGCACCCTCACCCACCACGGAGCGCTCGCACAGCCCACCGCTGCCGACACCAAGACGGAGCCCTATGCGCTCACACCCACATGGCTGCCCGTGGAGGGTGCCGACTACTATGAGGTGCGCTTCGACTCGATGGTCTACTCCACCATACGCGACACACAGCTGCCCTTCGCCGACCTGAAGCCCGGCACCGACTATGCCTTCGACGTGCGTGCCGTCAACGCCGACGGATGCAGCCCCTGGACGGCCGTCAGCGCACGCACCGACAAGAACCCGCTGGAGTTTGCCCTCCACGGCATCACCGCCACCGGCACCGCCAAGGACATGGAGGGCTTCGAGATCGGGCGGCTCTTCGACTTCCAGGAGGGCGGCGACATCTGGCACACCGACTACGGCTCGAAGGCCGTGCCCTTCACCGTCACGATGGACCTGCACGCCACCACCACGCTCGACCGCATGCAGTATGTGCCGCGCGCCAATGCCGGCAACGGCACCATCCTCGAGGCCGACATCTTCACCTCGAAGGACGGGAAGACATGGGCTCCGGCAGGCTCGCACCAGTGGAAGCGCACCGCCGACAAGAAGGAGGTGGTCTTCGCCGACCAGCCCACAGCACGCTATGTGCGCATGGACGTGAAGAAGGCCGTGGGCGACTTCGGCTCGGGGGCCGAGATCTACGTGCTGCGCACACCCGACAGCAAGGTGCTCATCCCCGGCGACGTCAACCAGGACGGCAAGATCGACGAGGCCGACCTGACATCGTATATGAACTACACCGGTCTGAAGAAGGGTGATGCCGACTTCGACGGATACATCTCAAACGGCGACATCGACGGCAACGGACTCATCGACGCCTACGACATCTCCAACGTGGCTACGCTGCTCGACGGCGGCATAGCACACCCCGACAGCCGACAGCCCGACGGCACGGTGACCATAGCCTACGACAAGGCGGCCTACCAGCCCGGCGACGAGGTGGTCGTCACCGTGAAGGGACACGCCCTGCAGGCCGTCAACGCGCTGAGCCTCATCATGCCCTACGACGCTCGCCAGATGCAATATGTCAGGACGGAGGCAGTGGCCACACGCACCATGCGCAACCTGACCTACGACCGCCGGCACACCGACGGATCGCAGGTGCTCTACCCCACCTTTGTGAACATTGGCCAGCAGCCCACCCTTGAGGGCGACGCCACGCTCTGCGTGATACGCTTCAAGGCGCTGCGCACGCTGCGTGCCCCGAAGGCCACGCCGTCGGGCATGCTCGTGGGCAACACGCTGCTGGTGAAGGCGCTGAAGTAAGGGGGGCGCACCCCGCACACACACAGGGTACACCCCCACCCTACACACACTGTGAAAATGACAGAGACAGCTATGATCAAGAACATCGTATTCGACTTCGGCGGTGTGCTGGTGAAGCACGACTTCAGGACGTTCTTCGCACGCCAGCTGGGCAGCGAGGAGCAGGCCGACTGGTTTCTGGCCAACATCCTCACCGAGGCCAACAACAACCTGCTCGACAAGGGCGAGAAGCCTTTTGACCACTACATCGACCAGTGGTGCCGGACGTGGCCCGACTATGCCGACACCATCAGGGCCTTCGACCGCCACTACACCGACATGTTCGTCTGCGAGATACCGGGGATGACCCAGCTCATGGCCGACCTCAAGGCCGCGGGCTACCGCCTGCTGGGACTCTCCAACTGGTCGGTGAAGGTCTTCGACGTGATGAAGAAGTTTCCCGAGCCGTTCAAGGAGCTCGAGGGATGGCTCATCTCACACGAGGTGTGCCTGATGAAGCCCGACGTGGAGATCTACCGCGCCTTCTGCCAGCGCTTTGGCGTGAAGGCCGACGAGTGCCTCTTTGTCGACGACAGACCGGCCAACATCGCCGGTGCCCAGCACGCCGGCATGCACGCCACCATGTTCACATCTGCCGGTGCCCTGCGCACATGGCTGAACGACCGCCACCTGCTTAGCGACACGCCATGAGGCACGACGCAGGCTGAAGAATGC
>CAVAXH010000161.1:0-4698 GCA_963592505.1 Bacteroidaceae bacterium | reverse complement strand
AGGTAGCTGGGTGCGATGAGCACGAAGAGGCTGATGAGCAGTGTGGCCACGTTGAGCAGAGCCAACAGCGGCAGGTTGATCTCCACGGGCACCGTGCTGACATAATAGGTGGCGGGGTCGAGGCTTATCAGTCCGGTCCACTGCTGCAGCAGTGCCAGCGCCAGCGCCACGGCGTTGCCGATGAGCAGTGCACGCCCCATGATGAATGCGGCAAACCAGAGGAAGGTGTGGCGTATGGTCTTGCCGCGTGCACCGAGCGCTTTGAGCACGCCGATCATGTTGGTTCGCTCGAGGATGATGATGAGCAGTCCGGAGATCATCGTCACTCCGGCCACACACACCATCAGCACGAGTATGATCCAGACGTTCATGTCGAGCAGGTCAAGCCACGAGAAGATCTGCGGGTTGATGTCGCGAATGGTCTGTGAGGCGTAGGTCTCGCCGTATGCGTCTTCGGTGCGGTTGACGCGTTTGATGAAGCGTTGGGCCACCAGGTCGAGCTGTTCAAAGTCGTTGACGGTGACAGCGGCTCCCGACACCTGCTGCGGTTTCCAACCGTTGAGATGCGTGGTGGTGTAGAGGTCGGCGAAACACATCGTCTCGTCGTACTGCGAGAGGTTGGTCTGATAGATGCCGCTGATGGTGAGCCGTCGCATGCGCACACCGCGGTCGTCGATGAAGTAGGCGAAGATGCGCTCACCGGCAGCTACGCCGAGTTTGTCGGCTATCTGTCGGGACACCAGCAGCTGTCCTGATGCCACGGAGTCGGTGAAGTGGGGGATGTGTCCGGCCACGAGGTTATGGTGCAGGAAGGTGGTGTCATACTCCTGAGCGACGCCCTGGAGCATCACGCCCAAAAAGTCGGAGTCGGTCTTGAGGATGCCCTGCTTGTAGGCGAACCGTTCCACGTGTCGCACGCCTTCGATGCCTTTGATGGCGCGCATCATCGAGTCGCCAATGGCGATGGGTTGCTGCTCGCTGCTCATCTGCGACATGAAGTTCGACACCTGGATGTGTGCACCGAAGCCCACCACCTTGTCGCGTATGGTGTGCTTGAACCCGAGCACCACAAACACCGACAGGGCCATCACGGCCAGACCTATCGCCACGCCGGCGGTGGCAATGGTGATGGCGGGCCTCGACACACGCTGGCGTGCGCTGCGGTCGCTGTAGAGTCGGCGTGCTATGAAGAGTGACAGGTTCATTGTTGTTGTTTGGTGCTGGTCATGGTCCGTCTGGCGGAGATTCGTTGTTGGGAAGGGCTATAGACAACCGCCCTATTTTTTCTTGCCGGGATATGCCTCGAGGGCTTTGCGCAGGATGAGGAGTGCGCGCTCCAGATCCTCCTTGTTGAGCACATAGGCGATGCGCACCTGGTCGGCTCCGGCCCCCGGTGTGGTGTAGAAGCCCGATGCGGGCGCCATCATCACCGTCTCGCCCTCGTAGCAGAAGTCCTCGAGACACCATCGGCAGAAGTCTTCTGCATCGGCCACAGGCAGCTGGGCCACCGTGTAGAAGGCTCCCATCGGGATGGGAGAGTAGACGCCCGGTATGCGGTTGAGCCCGTCGATGAGGCATTTGCGCCGCTCCACATACTCGTCGTAGACGTCGCGGTAGTAGTCCTCGGGGGCATCGAGCGAAGCCTCGGCCACGATCTGTCCGATGAGAGGTGGCGACAGACGAGCCTGGCAGAACTTCATCACCGCCTTTCTCACCTCAGTGTTCTTGGTGATGAGCGCTCCGATGCGTATGCCGCACTCCGAGTAGCGTTTCGACACGGAGTCGATGAGGATGACATTGTCTTCGATGCCCTGCAGGTGCATGGCACTGATGTAGGGCGAACCGGTGTAGATGTATTCGCGATAGACCTCGTCGGAGAAGAGATACAGGTCGTGCTCCTTCACAAGGTCACGTATCTGGTTCATCTCGCGTCGGGTGTAGAGGTATCCTGTGGGGTTGTTGGGGTTGCAGATGAGGATGCCTCGTGTGCGCTCGTTGATGAGCTCCTTGAACTTCTCGACCTTCGGCAGAGCAAATCCCTCCTCGATGGACGTGGCGATGGTGCGTATCTTGGCTCCGGCAGAGATGGCGAAGGCCATATAGTTGGCGTAGGCCGGTTCGGGCACAATGATCTCGTCGCCCGGGTTGAGGCAACTCATGAATGCGAAGAGCACAGCCTCCGAACCACCGGAGGTGATGATGATGTCGTCGGGAGTGACGTGGATGTCAAACTTGGCGTAGTAGTCGACGAGCCGACGCCGGTAGCTCAGGTATCCCTGCGAAGGGCTGTACTCGAGCACCTGCCGGTCGATGTGTCTCAGTGCATCGAGTCCGCACTGCGGTGTAGGCAGGTCGGGCTGTCCGATGTTGAGATGGTAGACCTTTACGCCTCTGTCCTTGGCTGCTGCTGCCAGCGGTGCGAGTTTTCTGATGGGCGACTCGGGCATTTCGAGGCCCCGTACTGATATTTCGGGCATGGTTGTTCGTTTTCGTGTGGTATGCGCAAAAAGCGCGTGTGGTTGCAAAGTTACAACAATCCGGCCGATATCTGCCGGTGGCAACCGTATTTCTTGTCCTTGTGTGGTTACTCCAGTATCTTGGTCATTGACATTGCCGAGATGAGGCCGTCGGGGTTGATGGTGGCCGAGATGCGGTAGCGCACATGCTTCTCCTTGGTGTCGTCGGTGCGTTCGATGTCCTGCAGTGCTGACACAGTGACGCTGTATTCGTATTCCTCGTCGCCCACCTCTTTCTTCTCTATCTCGTAGTCGTTGTTGAGGTGCCACGTCATGCGGGTGATGTCGTCTTTGTAGATCTTGTGCATGAAGGTCACCACATCAGCCTTGATGGCATCGGTCTTACCGAGGAAATTGGTGAGGATGGGAGCCACGGTGGCCTCAAGGTCTACATCGCTCTTGGCGTTGATGGCTTGGAAGAAGTGCTTGCACACGGCGGCCACAAGCGTCTTTTCGTCTGCTCCAACAGTCTTGGCTTTCAGCGCTTTCAGGGCCGTCTGCGCATCGTCGAAGTGCTCGCCTTCCTCGTGGGTGTCGAGGTAGGTTTGCAGTGCCTCGAGGGTGTTTTTCTTGCTGGCGTCAGCCCAGTCGATGGAGTCGATCTTGTGCATGATCTCGTTCTTGTGGTCGGTGTCGGGGTGCTTGGCCAGGAAGTCCTGCAGGGCAGCCTTCGATCCGCTCACCACGACGTTGGTCCACTCGTTGTCCTGCTGCTTGAGCTGTTCCAGTTTGGCATTGATGGCTTGTATGTGGTCGGCCGGTGCATCGGCGTTGTTGTCGAGATAGGTCTGCAGCACCAGGGGATCGTCGCTCTTGAGGGCAAACTCATAGGCTTCGAGCTCTTTGTCGCTCTTGGCGTTGCTGTAGAAGTAGAAGCATGTGGCGCAGATGGCCAGTGCGATGACGAAAGCCACGATGAGTGCGGTGTGGCTCTTGTGCGGCTGTCCGGCCTGCGGCTTCTTCTCACTGTGTTGTGGCTTGTCGGCATGCTGCGGCTCTTGCTCTCTTCGCTGCGGCTCTTGCTCTCTTTGCTGCGGCACGGGGGGCGGTGTGACGCCTGTTGTGCTGGCGGGCGTGCCGGCGGGCGCCGCATGATGGCAGTTGGGGCAGAAGTGCTGCTCGCGGAAATAGATTTCTCCACACTGCGTGCACTTGGTGATTTTGCCTGCTATTTCCACTCCGCAGTTGGGACACGCGGGTGCCTTGTCGCTGATTTGTCGTCCACACTCGGGACATTTTATGATAGCCATAATCTCTCTGTGTTGTAGTTTCTATTCTGTTGCTTGGGGGCTTCTTGTGTGCCGTACGGTTGCCGGAGCTTACTTGTGGCGGAACCTGATCTCGCGCAGTCGGTGCTTTCCCATAAACCGGCTTTTGTCCACGTATCCGTTGATGCCGTTGAGATGTCCCTTTCCGGTGTATTGCCACATCACGAAGTCGAGGTCGTCTTTGAGCACCGGCTCCTGCGGTGTGTACTGCGCAATCATCACCTTGTAGTCGGCGAGCATGCCCAGCAGGTTGTTGTCGTAGAAGTTGGCACCGGTGTAGAGCAGCGGCTTCTGCTTGTAGGCTTTCTCCACGAGGTTGAGGAAGATGAACAGCGAGTCTCTGAAGGCCTCTTTTGAGAGTCCGCTGCGCGTCTCGATGTCGATCATCGGCAACAGGTCCTGGTCGCCAGGGCGGCATTGCGCCATAAAGTTCTCGAGCTGTGTCTGCTGCGCTATTTTCGGACGGTAGAAGTGGTAGGATCCCACCTTGAGTCCGTAGCGGTGTGCCAGATCAATGTTCTCCTTGTATCGGCTGTCGATGTTGTCGCCTCCCTCCGTGGCCTTGAGGTACACGTATGCCATTTTGCTTTGGCCCACGGTCTCCCAGAACACCGATCCCTGGTAGTGGCTGAGGTCGATGCCGTGGATGTGTGCGCATGAGTCTTCACATTCGGCGTATTTGCTCTGTGCGTGTGCTGCTGCCACCGTTGTGAGCAGTGTGAGCAAGAGGGTGATGATTCGGTTCATTCTGCAAAGTTACTGAAAAGATTCAAGAATGTGTGCAGTGTGTTTGCAAAAAGATATAAAAAAGCCGCAAAGACTTTGCTGGTCCTTGCGGCTTTGTTGAAAGATTGTCTGCGTCGGGGCGACAGGATTCGAACCTGCGACCACCTGGTCCCAAACCAGGAGCGCTA
>CAVAXH010000160.1:0-4703 GCA_963592505.1 Bacteroidaceae bacterium | reverse complement strand
GTCCATGTAGTGGGTGGTGACGAAGACGGTGATGCCGCGGTCGGCGGCAGCATAGATGAGCTCCCAAAACTGTCGGCGTGTGGCCGGGTCTACGCCGCCCGTGGGTTCGTCGAGAAACACGATCTCCGGCTCATGGAAGATGCTGACCGAGAATGCCAGCTTCTGTTTCCAGCCCAGCGGCAGGCTGCCCACGATGTCGTCGGCATGGTCGGCAAAGCGCAGCTGCGAGAGCAGCGCCTCGGTCTTCTCCCTTATCTCCTTCGGCCTCATGCCGTAGATGCCGGCAAAGAGGCGTATGTTCTCCCGCACGGTGAGGTCCTCGTAGAGAGCGAACTTCTGGCTCATGTAGCCGATGTGGCGCTTTATCTGCTCATGCTCTGTCGTGATGTCGCATCCTGCCACACGGCCCGTGCCGCCCGTCGGGGCGCTGAGGCCCGTGAGGATGTGCATGGCCGTCGTCTTGCCTGCACCGTTGGCCCCCAGGAAGCCGAACACCTCGCCGCGGCGGACGCTGAACGAGATGTCGTCTACGGCCCGGAAGTCGCCGAACGCCTTCACGAGGTGCTCCACTTCGATGACGTTCTCTTCCCTTGACTTGCCCGCTGCATGCGCGATGCCCTCGGGGCAGAACACGTCCTTGAACCGCGTCAGCATCTCGTCGGGCGTGCCGATGCCCCTCAGCTCGCCCTCGTGCAGGAAGGCTACGCGGTCGCAGCGGCGTATCTCGTCGATGTATGGCGTGGCAGCGATGATGGTGATGCCGCGCTGCTTCAGGGAGGCCAGCATCTCCCAAAACTCCTTGCGGCTCACGGGGTCCACGCCCGTGGTGGGCTCGTCGAGCAGCAGCACCTTCGGCTGGTGTATCAGCGCGCACGACAGTGCCAGCTTCTGCTTCATGCCGCCCGACAGCGCTCCGGCGCGCCGCTTCCTGAACGGTTCTATCTGCTGGTAGATGGCCTTGACGAGCCCGTAGCCCTCGCTGACCGTCGTGCCGAACAGCTCGGCGAAGAACGTCAGGTTCTCCTCCACGGAGAGGTCCTGGTAGAGCGAGAACTTGCCGGGCATATACCCCACGCAGCGCCGTATGTCGTTCATGCCGCGCACCACGTCGAACCCGTTGACCGTGGCCTCGCCGCTGTCGGCCAACAGCAGCGTGGCGAGTATGCGGAACAGCGTCGTCTTGCCTGCCCCGTCCGGTCCGATGAGACCGAATATCTCGCCCTCCCCGACATCAAACGACACATCGCGCAGCGCCTCCACCTTTCCGTATCGCTTGCTGATGTGGCTTGCTATGATTGCAGCGTTTTCCATCTGACAGTCCTCTCAGCCTTAAAACTTCACTTCGCCATACATGCCGATCTTTATGCCGCCGTCGTTCTTCACGGCAATCTTCACGGCATACACCAGGTCGGCGCGTTCGTCGTCGGTGAGGATGGTCTTGGGCGTAAACTCCGACTTGGCCGAGATCCATGTCACCTTGCCGGCATACTCCTTGCGCTCACCGCCTCCATAGTCGGCAAACACCCTGACGGCCTGCCCTGTCTTGACGTTCTTCAGTTGTGCCGTGGTGACGTAGGCCCGCAAGAACATGTTGTCCGTGTCGGCCAGCTTAAACAGCGGTTTGCCGACAGCGGCAAACTCGCCCCGCTCCATGTATTTGTCGAGCACCGTGCCCGTGATGGGAGCCGCCACGTGGCACTTGCGCAGTTCGTCGGCCACCTGCAGGCGCTGCACGTCGGCCGTGCCCATCTGTGCGTTGAGGCTCTGTGTAGACGTGTTCAGCGACGACTGCAGGGCAGCCAGCTGCCGTTCCAGCACCTTCACCTGGCTCTCTGCGTCCTCCAGCTGTTTGCGGTTGGCCGCCCCGTCCGCCACGAGTCCGGCAAAGCGCTGCTGCTCCTGTCGTGCCTTCGCCAGCTGCTGCTCCACGGCAGCCATCTGCTTCGTCACGTCGGGGCGCTGTGCGGCATACACCAGTTTGGTGGCTCCCACCTGCCGTGCCTTCAGGTAGAGCTGTGTGGTGTCGATGAGCGCCACCTGCTGTCCGATGCTCACCCGGTCGCCTTCGTTCACATCGAACGCCAGCAGTCGGCCGTTCTGCTCTGCCGACACCGTCACCTCCGTAGCCTCGAAGGTTCCCGTAGCGTCATATTCCTTCTCGCTGCCGGCGCAAGCCGTCAGGGCCATGCCCAGCAATGCAGTCATTGCATTCTTAATCAGTTTCATACGTTCGTAAACTTAGCGTGTAATTAGTGTTCCTCAAAAAAATATATAGAATGTCAACGGCCCGTCAGTGTCCTGCGCGCGTACAACGCCTTCTGCAGCTGCACCTCATGCAGCGCGCGCTGTCCCCGCGCCCTGTTCACGGCGTTGATGTCCCTGACCAGCTCGTTGACGCTCTCCGTTCCCGCCGCCACCTTCCTGTCGGCCATGCGGCGGATGTTCTCGCGCAGCCGCACTATGTTGTCGTCGCTCTCGAGCTGCTTGCGCAGGGCAGCGATGGTGCCGTCGGTCTCTTGCTGCTGCAGGCGGTTCTGGAAGAGGAAGGTCTGCCGCTGCACATCGTTTTGCTGCTGCTGCGTCTGCAGTCTTCGCAGGTCGTTCTTGCGTGTGTACAGCGCCCCGATGTTCCACGACACGGTCAGCCCGCCGAGCAACATCCCCGTGTTCACCATGTCTGTCATCTTCGTGTGCAGCACGCCCATGCCCATGAAGCCCACCGTGGGGAGCAGGGCGGCGTTGAGCTGGCGGCGCTGCGCCTCCAGCATGTTGTCCTGCGAAGCGAAGAGGCCCATCTCCGGCCGCAGCGCCGCATCGCTGCCGGCCGCCCCCGTCATGGCCGGCCTCTCTAGCCGGGTGTCGCTGTCGAGCTGCTTGCCGACAAACGTGCCGAGCATGCGCAGGTATGCCGTGCGCGATGCCTCGTAAGCATCGCGTTGCTGCTGCGCCCCCGCCAGTTCCACGCTGAGGGCGTCGAGGTCGGTCTGGTTGGCCATGCCGCCGCGCATCATCTCCTTCACGGTCTTGATGCTCACCGCGAGGTCCTGTTGCAGGATGTCGTTCTGCTTCAGTTGCTCGTCGATGAGCAGTATGCCGAAGAAGATGTCCTGCACGCGCTCCTTTATGTTGTATAGGGCGACGTCCGTCTGCCGTGCGTCCGTTTCCGCCTTTGCCGCGATGATGCGTTTGCTGGCCGCCGTCTGTCCGCCGTCGTATATGGTCTGCTTCACCGTCACGTTGCCGCTGACCATGTAGTTGTCGAGGTCAATCCCCAGTCCGCCTGGCATGCTCTCCGTGTTGAGGATGTCGGTAAAGCCGTATGCGCTGCCCTGCACGCCGATTTGGGGCAGCCAGCCTTTGCCGGCGTTGCTCATGTCGTAGTCCTTTGCCGCTGCGATGAGGCCATACTGCTTTATGGCCGGGTAGTTGTCCCGCGCCAGCTGCAGACAGTCCTCCAGCGTCAGTGCGTGTGCGGCAGTCATCGCCCACATCGCCCATGCGATCAGTAACAGTCGTTTCATCATAAAAAGTATGGTTGTTGTTGCTGGGGGCAAAGTTATGCACTATTCTCCGCATCTTCATGGCTCTATGTGAATAAAGAATGTTCTTTTTGTACGATTGCGCATGTGAAACCATGCCGTGTTTCCGAAAATCGTTATCTTTGTGGCATGCAACCACGCAAACTCAACCTTCGTCGCATGTTCAATGCCTTCACCCAGCAGGATGATGGCCGAACCAAGCATCTCCTCCTCTCCGACAACTTCGGCATGGTGGTGGATGCCGTAAACGTATTGCAGCCGTTAGTCATCGGTAGCCCAGGCCCGTACCTGATAGAAGACTATCGCTTGGGTTATTGCAAGAAGGGATACATACGAAGCGTCATTGACCTGCAGGAGTACGTCATTAAGGAGGGCATGCTCATCATCATTGCCCCCGGCAGCATCGTCGAACCTGTCGACGTCAGTCCCGATCTGACCCTGACGGGTATGGGCGTTTCCGAAGAGCGCATGCAGATGGCCTTCCGGCAGACGTTGCCCGACATGCTCTGCGGTCACCGCCGCGACTTCTTGCTCACTGCCACAGCAGGCGAGACGCGCCTGGTGGAACAGCTGTTTGCGCTGATGTGGAACCTTGCCAACGACCGCACCGTGAAGCAGCAGACGCTCGACAACATGATAAGCGTCGTCGGTCAGGCCTACGACGACATCTTCCGCAGCCATGGCGGTGATGGCGTCTTGCAGAGCGATGCCCCCAACCGCCAGCACGAACTCTATCAGAAGTTCATTGCCCTCGTCAACGAACATTGCTGCAGCGAGCGCCAGCTCGATTTCTATGCCGACCGCCTCTGCATCACCAGGCGCCATCTCGGCACCGTCGTGCGCGAGGTCAGCGGCATCACTGCCAAGGAATGGATAGACCGTGCCGTGATCACTGCCGCCAAGGTGATGTTGCGCCACACCGACAAGACGGTCGCCCAGATTGCCGACGAGCTGCATTTCCCCACCGACTCCTTCTTCTGCAAATATTTCAAGCGCATCACAGCCCAGTCGCCACTCGACTGGAGACGAGGGTGAGGAGACCGCCGAAGGCAGGCGGTTGGATTGGTCAACTCAAGTTTTCAGATTTGTTTTTATTAACACCGGATGATGCGGATGTCCGTTGCGTGAGCCGACGCGGGCTGAACCAACGGTCGGCGACCAACG
>CAVAXH010000159.1:0-4735 GCA_963592505.1 Bacteroidaceae bacterium | reverse complement strand
AAACTCGGCAACGCAAACAAATAAGGTGTCTTAAAAACCTTTTTACCCCATCAAAAAGAGCAGTTCAAACAATAGAACTGCTCTTTTTTCGTTCTAATAAGAAAAACAGCAACATTTCGACCACCATGCTTTTTCGCAACCATACCCCCTACCGCCGCCTGCTGGCCGCCGCCTGCACCACCCTGCTGTGCCTGCTGGCCCCGCTGCCGGCCGAGGCCCAGTGGAAGGCCTATCTGGCCTACAGCACCCCCACCGAGATCGAACAGGCCGGCAACATCCTCTACGTGCTCGCCTCCGAAGGCCTCTACAGCTACGACACCAGCGACCAGAGCCTGCAGACCTACGACAAGACCACCGTGCTCTCCGACTGCGGCATAGCCCACATAGCCTGGTGCCAGAAGGCACGGCGGCTGCTGGTCGTCTACAACGACTACAACATCGACCTGCTCGAGGCCAACAGCAACGTGGTGAACATTGCCGACTACAAAGACAAGTCGATGACGGCCGACAAGACCGTCAACGACATCTGCATCAGCGGTGTCTACGCCTACCTGGCCACCGGCTTCGGCATCATGAAGCTCAACGTGGCCGACGGCGAGATCAGCGACACCTATCAGCTGGGCTTCAACGTGAACTACTGCTACCTCAGCGACGGCTACCTCTATGCCGCCAGCAAGGCCAAGGGCCTCTACCGCGCACCGCTCACCGCCAACCTGCTCGACCCCAGCCAGTGGACCCGCTGTGCCAACTACACCCCGCGCCAGAAGACCATCGACGCCGACCTGCTGGCCACCGTGAAGACGCTGGCACCCGGCGGTCCCAAGAGCAACCACGTGGGCTTCCTGAAACTCCATGGCGGAAACCTCTACACCTGCAACGGAATGTTAGGCGCACAAGACGGCAGCATACAGATGCTCAGCGGCGACACATGGACCATCTACCAAGACGACATCAACAAGACCACGGGACGCCTCTACCAAGACATCCTTGCCGTCGACATAGACCCCAAGAACAGCAATCACCTCATGGCCGCCGCACGCAACGGCCTCTATGAGTTTGTCGGCGGACGCTTCACAGCCTACCACGACTACCAAAACTCGCCCATACAGATATTCGACAACAAAAGCGTGGAGTACCAACTGGTCACTGCCCTGAAGTATGACACCGACGGCAACCTCTGGCTGCTCAACAGCCAGGCACCCCAGCGCTCGCTCATAGAGCTCACCGCCGCCGGCGAATGGCAGACCCACGACCAGGCAAGGCTGATGGGCCTCAACGACGGCAGCTTCCGAAACAAGAGTCTCGGAAACCTCATCGGCATGATGACCGACAGCCGCGGCCTGATGTGGTTTGTCAACAACCACTACAGCACACCCGCATTCTTTGCCTACGACGCGTCGAACGACGGCATGAACCGCTACGCCTCGTTCGTCAACCAGGACGGCACCGAGACCACCGTCAACTATGTGCGCTGCATCGCCGAAGACACCGGCGGCAACATGTGGGTGGGCACCGACCAGGGCCCCTTCATGCTCGAGACCAGCCAGATCACAGCCACCAGTCCGACGCTGACACAGGTGAAGGTGCCGCGCAACGACGGCACCAACTATGCCGACTATCTGCTGTCGGGCGTAGACATCACGGCATGTGTGGTGGATGCCGCCAACCGCAAGTGGTTTGGCACCAACGGCTCGGGCGTGTACCTCATAGCCAGCAACAACACCACACAGCTGCAACACTTCACCGCCGACAACAGCGCGCTGCTCTCCGACAACATACAGGCGCTGGCCATCAACAACCAGACGGGCGAGCTCTACATCGGCACCGACAAGGGCCTCTGCTCCTACACCGCCCCCGTGCCCAGCAGCGACGGCATGACCAAGGACAACGTCTATGCCTACCCCAACCCCGTGCGCCCCGACTACATGGGCGCCATCACCATCACCGGCCTTGAGGCCGATGCCGACGTGAAGATCCTCACGGCCAACGGCGCACTCGTCAACGAAGGACGCGCCTCGGGCACCGAGTACAAGTGGTACGGGCTCGACCGCGAAGGACGGCGTGTGGCCAGCGGGGTCTACATGGTGGCCGTGGCCACCTCGGAGGGCGAGCAAGGCGTGGTGTGCAAGATAGCCGTCATCAACTGACCTTATGTTCGCAAGAATGACGCTCCCACCGCCCGCCAGCCGGCACGAGAAGACCGCACTGGCCCTGCTGCTGCTCACCGCACCCCTTGTGGCCTATGCGCTGACGCTGCTGCGCCCCACCTTCGACGACTGGACCTACACCACCTATCCCAACACCGACCCCGACTTCTGGAAATATCTCCTGCCCTACGGCAACTACTGGCGCCCCTTCGACGGTCTCTTCGGCTATGTCGTGGCACTCCACAGAAGCCTTTTCCCGGCCCTCAACCAGCTGTGCATCCTCACAGGCCACATCATCGCCACGCTGCTGGTGTGGCTCGTGGCACGCCAGCTCCGCTTCCATCCGGCGGCACGCCTCACCGCCGCCACGCTCCACTATGTGTCGCCCGCCGTGCTCGGCACCGTGCTCACCAACGACACGCTCAACCAGACCTATGCCGCCTGCTGGGGGCTGGCCGCCCTGTGGGTGTATCTGCGGCGCGGACGCCACAGTGTGCCGCTGTGGATGGCGCTGTGCGCCGTGGCCACGCTGTGCAAGGAGAACGGCATCATGTGGCTCTTCATCTGTCCGCTGACGGCCTGGGCGTTTGGCCAGCGCACCCGGCACGAGGCCTTGCGCCATGCAGCGTGGGGCCTGCTCTTCTGTGCCGTCTATGGCGCCGTGCGCCTGTCGCTGCCCAACACCTACCATAAGGAAGACAACGAGTATCTCGCGGCATCGCTGGGCGAGAAGGCGAGAAACGTGGTGAAGTATGTGCTTTTCTCCTTCACATCGATGGATTTTGTCAGCGTGCTCCACCGCCCCAGCCGCCACCTGCCGTTCCTGCTGCTCACGCTGGCGCTGTCGGCACCGCTCTTCGTGCTCAACCTGCTCGGGGCCTGTCGGCACCGCCACAGCCGGCAGGTGTGGAGCCTGCTGCTGGCCTCGCTGCTGGCGGTGCTGCCCCACCTGCTGACCCTCTTCAGCACCATACACTCCTATGCCGGACTGGCACCGCTGGCCCTGCTGGCCGGATGGCTCGTGCCCGCACAGGGCAAGGGCAAGACGCTGGCCGCCACGGCCTTCGGCCTCTACGTGCTGTCGGCAGTGGCCGTGGATGCCCGCCACTGGCAGAAAGCCCATCAGTCGGGCCTGGTGGGCTACCGCATGGCCCTCGCCACCATGGCCCAGACGCATCGGCCCACCCACCGCGTGTGCTGCATCTGCGTGGACCGGGACGAACCCAAATACTCCAGCTTCTGCGTCATCCCCTACGATGCCTACGGATGGGGCAACGCCGTGATATGGGAGACCGGCGGACAATGGCCGCAGGTGCTCGACGTGGAGAAGATAACCCCCGAAGACGGCATTGCCGCCACGGCCCGCAAAAAACTGCGCCAGGGCTACGACCACGTGTGGATAGCCGACGGCGAGAACATACAGGTGATGGAACGACAGACTACACCATGCAGGGTGGGGCTATAACACACACATAATAGGAACAAGCAACAAAAGCAATGAAACAACTGCGCGACATACTGTTCATGCAATCCTTCGGCATCATACTCGTGGTGCTGGGCCATTCGTTTTTCCACTTCCCACACCAAACGCTCTTCCTCCGCTGGATCCACAATTTCCACATGCCGCTGTTCTTCTTCATCTCGGGCTATCTGCTGAGGTATGTGCACGGCAACCTGACCCATCTGCAGCTGGCCGGACGCAAGGGATACCTGACGCGCAAGGCCCGCCGACTGCTCGTGCCCTATGTGGTGCTCGGCGGACTGGGCTTCGTGATAAAAGCCTCCATGGCGCGCTTCGTCGTGCGCCCCATAACCTTCACCCTGCACGACTACCTCGACCAGCTGCTCATCCCCTACCACTCGGTGCTGGGGGCCTACTGGTTCATGCCCACCCTGTTCTTGATATTTGCCGTCTTCACCATAGGCTGCATGGCCGCACAGAAAGCCATCCCCGGTCTCACACGCCGCCGCGCGGGCCTCGCGGTGCTGGTGGTGCTGGCGCTGGTCAACTGCCTGATGCCCTTCAGCCACGACTCGCTGCTCAACATCGTCGGCGTCATCTTCTACATGTTCTATTTCACCCTGGGCTACCTCTTCCAGGCATCGCCCCTCGAGGCGGCCATCAAGCGGACCAGCGCCCCGGTGCTCCTTGCCGTGACGCTGGCGCTGTCGGTGGCGGTGCTGTTCGGTCCGCAAAACTCGCTGGTAGACATGCTCGCCTCGGTCAACGGCATCGTGATGACCATGGCGCTGGCCCTCGTCTATGAGCGCCGCGGCTGCCACTGGCTCGACCATCTCTACGGCTACACCTACACCATCTATCTCTACCACAGCTTCTTCCAGATCTTCAGTCTGCAGGTGCTGCTCCACTTCGTCAGTCTGCCGCCCGTGGTGTATGTCCCGACGGCCTTCCTGCTGGGGCTCTACGGCCCGTGGGTCTTCAGCAAGGTGCGGCACAAGATGCTGCACAAGGCCAGCTGACCCTACTCTTGCCGGTCGAAGAAGAACCTGTCCGCAATGCCCATAAAACAGGCGTTGCGGACAGGTTTACATTATGGATTAATTCAGGTTGGCCATCCATTTGTATA
>CAVAXH010000158.1:0-4758 GCA_963592505.1 Bacteroidaceae bacterium | reverse complement strand
GCCCGAAGGGCTGCATCATCCCTCCCAACAGCGGCAGAAGCCCGTCGTCACAAGCGTTGTGACGACGGGCTTCTGATGTTGTTGAGAGGGCCGGCTGGCTGGCGTGCATGCGGGTCAGCGCACGATGGCCTTCATGCTCTTGCCGCCCTGGCGCACGATGTAGATGCCATGCTGGGGCTTGCTGCCGAGGCGCATGCCGCTGAGCGTGTAGATGCCGTCGGCGGCCGTGGGCTGGGTGCCTGCAGTGACATCGGCTATGCCGTCGGCATCGCCATAGCTGAGCAGCTTGACGCGCTGCACGCGCATCTCGCCATACTCACTGTAGTTTTGCAGGTCGAGCTGAAAGCCGAGGCACACGTCCTGCTCCTTGTCGAGGGTGAAGAAGATGCCCTGCCACTCGTTGGTGGGCAGACCGCTGATCTGCAGCCACGCCAGCGACTTCTGCTCGATGCTCTTCGTCTCGAGCGTCTCGTTGGCGGCAAAGACATAGCCTTTCTCCACGCCCCAGGTGTTCTGGAAGCTGGCCCCGAAGTAGTAGCGTCCCTTGGCCAGGTGCACCGTCTGATAGATGCGCGAGTCGTTGAGGTTGACGAGCGACTTGCTGCGGTCGCCCCACAGGCCGAGGTAGAGGTTGAAGTCGTTGGAGTAGAGGTCGAGGCCCTGCTTGTTGCCCTGTGTGCCGTCCTGGGCGATGTCGAAGTTCTCGACGGTCCAGTAGAGAGGTTTGGCAAAACGGCTGTTGCCCTTGGTGTCGTCGGTGGCTGTGAAGGCCGATGTCTCCTTGAGCTTCTCCACGGTGATGTCGGTCCCCGCCACATTGCTGTCGGGAGCGCCGCCCTTGTTCATGCCGTTGGCCTTGAGGTCATCGTAGGCAGCCTTCAGCGTCTTGTAGGCCGTGTTGATTTCTTCATAGCCGGCATTCTGCCCCACCTGGCTGGCCTGGGCATAAGCAGCCTGCAGCGCCTCCACGTAGGCAGCCTTGTAGAAGCCGGTGTTGGGACTTACCACCACGTTCTGCAGCAGCGCCGCCACCTCGCCGTTGAGCGCTGCCAGGTCCTCAAAAGGGATGTCGCCATACTGCAGCAGCTTGACGTTGGCGATGCGGATCTCCTGTTCGCCGCTGCCGTTGTTGAGGTCCATCTGAAATCCGAGGCACACGTCTTGCTCCTCGTCGAGGGTGAAGTTGATGCCATAGTAGTTGTCGTTGGCCGATGCGGCGTTGATGGCATGGAAGGCCAGCGACTGCTCCTCGAGGTTGTCGCTGGTGAGGGGCTTCGTGGCGGCAAACACCCATGCGCGGGGCGACACATTATAGTGGTTCTGGTATCGGGCACCGAAGAAGTAGCGTCCGGCAGCCAGGCGCACCGTCTGGTAGATGCGGCTGTTGGTGAGGTCGCCCTCGGTGTTGCTGCCGCGGTCGTCCCACAGGCCGAGGTAGAGCGACCAGTAGCCGGGGTTACGGTCGAGGCCCTGCTTGTTGCCCTGTGTGCCTCCCTGTGTGATGTTGAAGTTTTCCACGGTCCAGTAGTAGGGCTTACCGAAGCGGTCGTTCATGGCCGTCTCCGTGGTGGGCTCAAAAGGGCCGTTCTCGTGCAGCTTGTCGGTGGTGATGTCGGTGGCGCCGGCCATGTCGGGCACACCGCCGGCATTGCGGCCGCTGCTCAGAAAGGTCTGATAGGCTGTCTGCAGGGCCTCGAAGGCGGCCTCGATGTCGGCCTGCGAGGCGTCGGCGCTGAGGTTGCCGGCAGCGTTGACCTCATCCTGCAGCTTGTTGAGGGCCGTGCGGTTGTACTTGCCCGTGTTGTAGTTGGCCTGCTGGTCATATTCGTTGACTACGCTGGCGAGCATCGAGGCGAAGCTCTGCACGTCGGCCAGCGTGATGCCGCCACCGTCGAAGGTGATGGCGAGCACGGGGGCTATGGTGTCGGCATGCTCGGCGGGCAGGGTGACGGTGAGTCCGTCGGTGTCCTGGAAGAAATCGACGGCACCGATGCCCAGCAGCTCCACGCTCTTCACCGTACCATTGTAGTAGGGCGACATGATGCCGAAGCTGGCCAGCGTGATGTCTTGCTCCTCGGGCCACTGCATGATGGTGGCATAGACGGTGTCGGCCTTCTCCACATAGCGCACGTCGGAGGCCGAGTAGGAGCCGCCCTCGCTGGTCTCGCCGCTGCCGCTCTGTGCGAGGTCGGCCGTGGGGCCTTCGCCGAAGGTCTTCCAGGTGTGTGTGTCGTAGATGCTTCGGCTGTTCACGTCCATCCATGCCTTGATGCCTGCGAGGATGGCCTCCTCCTTGTCGTCGATGGTGCCGTCGCCCTTGACGGGCACGGAGAGCAGCAGGTTGCCGTTCTTGGCCACGATGTCGACGAGCATGCGCACCACGGTGGCAGCCGTTTTATACTTGTCCTGGTCGTAGACCTTCTGCGAGTAGTGCCACTGTCCGAGGCAGGTGCAGGTCTGCCAGTGCTCGTCGAGCGGTGCGTTGGGTATGCCCCGCTCCACGTCGAGCAGCATGCCCTGCTTCTGCACGTCGTTGAGCTTCTTGCCCATGGCCACCACGCTCTGCTGTCCGCCGTTCTGGCTGGCGCTGTGGTTATAGAAGTGGGTGAGCATGTTGAGACCGTAGTTCTGGTCGATCTGATAGAACGGCAGCACGGTGTCGTCGAAGTAGAGCATCTGCGGGTCGTAGTCGTTGACGAGCTCGAGCACGCGGTTCTGCACGTTCATCATGAAGTCGGCGGTAGGTATCGACGAGCCGTTGTTCCAGTCCCACTGCAGTCCGTTGGTGCTCTTCTCATGGTCCTGGTGGTAGAGGTCCTGCGGATCCATGCCTTCCCACCACTTGCCCACGCCGTCGGCCTTGGTGACGCGTCCGTCGTAGTCTTGTGCGGGCTCGAGGAAGGTCCACACGTGCGAGGCATGTATGCTCACGCCGAGGGGCAGCCCATACTTCTTGCAGGCGTCGCTCCATCCCTTCACGATGTCGCGCTTCGGACCGACGTTGACGGTGTTCCACTCCTGATAGGGCGAGTTCCAGAGGTCGAAGTTGTCGTGGTGGTTGCCCAGCGTGAAGAAGTAGCGTGCGCCGACGCTCTTGTAGAGGGCAATGAGGCGCTCGGGATCCCACGACTGTGCCTTCCAGGCGTTGCAGAGGTCTTTCAGTCCAAACTCCTTGGGATCGCCATAGTGGGCGATGTGCCACTGGTTTTGCTCGCTGCCCGTCTCATACATGCCGCGGGCATACCAGTCGCCGTCGGCGGGTTCGCACTGCACGCCCCAGTGGGCCCAGATGCCAAACTTGGCTCCGGCAAACCATTCGGGACACGACCATTGGCTCAGGCTGTTCCACGAGGGTGCATAGTCGCCCGTGGCCACAGTGACATTGTCTTGCGCCGACAGAGGCATGGACATAGCCAGCATGGCACAAGCAAGGATTTTCTTGACATTCATATTCATGTAGTGATTATTTAGGTTTCTGTGCTGCAAAGATACATGGCACCGGTGACACCGCATACGGCAAGAATCAACAAATTGCTATTTACGTCTATTATTTTAACATCATTGGTCAATATTGTGCTAACGGCGGTGCGGTGCCCCCGGATATTTTGCTTATCTTTGCACCCATCACCATCCCTCCACACGCCCATGAACCACCTCATACTGCTCAATGCCGGCTATGCCGACGATGATGCCCGCTGGAACTTCGACCATGTGTCGAGCATCTTCTTCCGTGCCTACTATGTCACCGAAGGGCAGGCCACCGTGCACCTGCCCCACCACGACCTGCAGCTGCAGGCCGGCCACATCTACATCATCCCGGCGCTGATGACCCACGACGAGCACAGCCACGGCACGTTCCGCCACATATACCTCCACTTCATGGACAGCGACAACTCGCTCATCAACATGGCCTACGACTGCGAGATGTCGATCGACCAGCCTGCCACGCCCGATGACCTGCGCCTCTTCCGCCGCCTGCTCGACCTCTACCCCGACTATGCCCTGCCCACGTCGCAGCCCCAGGTCTACGACACGTCGCGCACCACCCTTGCCGCTGCCCGCCGCTTTGCCGCCAGCGACCTGGACCGGCGCCTGGAGGCCGAGGGCATACTGCTGCAGCTGCTGGCCCGATTTATGAAAGACCGCAAGCCGCGCAACATCCGCGACGAGCGCATACGCAAGGCCGTGGTGTGGATAGAGCAGCACCTGGCAGAGCCCATCACCGTGGACCGGCTGGCGCAGACGGCCGCCCTGAGCAAGGAGCGCTTCATACGCCTCTTCCACCAAGAGATGGGGCTGCCGCCCAGCGCCTATGTGGCCAAGCAGCGCATCTTCCACGCCATGCTGCTGCTGGGACGCGCCGGCACCAACCGCATGAGCATCAAGGAGGTGGCCTATGCCGTGGGCTTCGACAGCGCCAACTACTTCAGCCGCGTGTTTCGCAAGGTGGCAGGCGTCAGCCCCAGCAAGTTTGTCGAAGCCAACCGATAAACGGCAACAGGCATCACGCGGTGCAACAATTACACCTTATAATAAAGCAACAATATACTGTCAGGCACGACAGCTGATCAATTTATATGGATATATCGTCAGACGCGGGCTGAACCAATGGTCGAAGATGCGGGCTGAGCCCAATGGTCGACGACGCAGGATGAGCCCAATGGTCGACGACGCAGGCTGAACCAATGGTCGACGACGCGGGATGAACCAATGGTCGACGACGCGGGCTGAACCAACGGTCGGCGACCAACGGGAGTC
>CAVAXH010000157.1:0-4765 GCA_963592505.1 Bacteroidaceae bacterium | reverse complement strand
TTTCAGCCCGCGTC
Organism: Bacteroidaceae bacterium; assembly: GCA_963592505.1. Lineage (GTDB taxonomy): Bacteria > Bacteroidota > Bacteroidia > Bacteroidales > Bacteroidaceae > Prevotella. Next base: position 4,751 of record CAVAXH010000157.1, on the reverse strand, counting down.
GTCGACCGTTGGTTCAGCCCGCGTCGTCGACCGTTGGTTCCCCCCCCCGCGTCGTCGACCTTTGCTTTCAGCCCGCGCCTCACCGCATGGTGTTGCGATACACCATCGGGGTGATGCCGGTGAGCTTCTTGAACAGGCGGATGAAGTAGGAGTGGTCGTTGAACCCCAGACGGTAGGCTATCTCCTTGACGGGCATATCCTCGGTGATGAGCACCATCTCGGCATGTTCGATCTTCTTGCGGTTGACATACTGCAGCGGCGACATGCCCATCGTGCGGGTGAAGAGGCGGATGAAGTGGGGCTTGGTCACGCACGCCAGCGAGGCCAGCGCGTCGACGCTGATCTCACGGTGTATGTTGTTGTGGATGTGGCTCAGCGCCTTGGCCAGCTTAGGGTCTTTCGTCCACACCTTCGGCGTAGCCTCGCGCACAAACCGCGAGAAGAGCAGCAGGATGCTGCCGCGAAGCTCCAGCTTGGAGGCCAGCGTCAGGTCATTGTAGCGGTGCACATAATCGATGAACTTGCCCATGTGGTCATACGACGACGGATCGCTCGCCGGCAGCTTGAACGTGGGGTAGGCGTCGCACAGACTGCCGAAGACGGCGACATCAGTGTCGCAGGCCTCCACACCCACCGGAAACTCGTAGAAGTCGAACACGTCGGTATCTTTCTTGAAACCCTCGTAGAAGTGGAGGTAGTAATGGCAAAACTTGCCGCTGCACACGCAGCTGTGCGCCGTGTGCGCCGGGACGATATACATGTGTCCGGGCTCCAGGTGTGCGGTGCGGTCGGGGAGGGTGATCTCTGCGCTTCCCTCGGTGACGAGATACATGCGGGTGAAGGGCGACACCACATGCTTCCAGTTCCAGTCGGCATCGTGGCGGGCAAACCCCACGTTGAGCATCTGGAAGTTGAGCGACTCAATGGGTATGTTCATAGCGGCAGGCTTCGGTTGCGGGTTGACGATGCAAAAATACGGAATATTTCGCGTAAAAACGAGCCGCGGCCGACAGAATTGTGAAAAAACGGCCCTGTCATGGCGAAGTATCAAAAAAATGACGTATCTTTGAACGCTAAAACCATCCATAAGCGCACATGACCTACAGACACATCCTCATGGCCCTGCTGCTCTGCACCGCCCTGCCCCTGGCCGCACAGCACAAGTCCGCCGCCAAAGCCGCGCGCCCCGCCAAGGCAGCACCGCGCCACTCGGCACGCTACACCGCCATGCTGCCCGCCACCGCCAAGGTGATGTTCACCGACAGCGTCGTCGTGGCCAAGCACGACTTCCTGGCACACCTGCCCCTCTGCAGCGAGGCAGGCTCCGTCACCACCCTGCCCGGACGCCACGGCGCCGACGCCATGCCGCTCACCGTCTACCAGAACGAGCTGGCCGACCGCCGCATCATCGCCGACGGCGACACCGCCGCCTCGCACCTCGCCGCACAGACCCTCGTCGGCGGACAGTGGAGCGAGCCGCTGGCCCTCGCCGGCATCGACACCGACGTCTACCGGCATGCCTGTGCGCCCTTCATGGCCAGCGACGGCACCACGCTCTTCTTCGCAGCAAAGGGCGAGCACAGCCTCGGCGGATACGACATCTTCATGACCACCTACGATGCCGACAGCCAGCAGTGGTATGAGCCGCAAAACTACGGACTGCCCTTCAACTCGGAGGCCAACGAATACTTCCTCGCCGTCGACGACCTCGACTCGCTGGGATGGCTCGTCACCGACCGCCGGCAGGCGCCCGACAGCGTCTGCATCTACACCTTCGAGCTCACACCCACACGGCGCGACTTCCAGGCCGACGACGTCAGCGACGAGCGCCTCGCCGCCTATGCCGACATCAGCGCCATCAGAGCCACATGGGCCTTCGGCAACCGCAAGGCGGCACAGCGCCGCCTGGCCGCCATGACCGGGCGCGCACAGCAGGCGGCAGCGCCCACCCTGCGCTTCGCCGTCAGCGACAGCCGCGTGGTCAGCGACCCCACGCAGTGGCGCAGCGCCAAGAGCCCCCGCCTCTATGCACAGCTCACCGAGCTGCAGCACCTCGCCGACGCCACCCGACAGGAGCTCGACAGCTGCCGCCGCCAGTATGCCGCACAGCCCGACCGCCGCGCCGCCCTGCGCCCGCGCATCGCCAACCTCGAGAGCCAGCTCTCCCAGCAGCTGCACGACAGCCACGACCTGGCCAAGAAGATAAGAAACCTCGAAAACCAATAGATATCACCTAAAAAACACACACACCACTATGACTACAAACAGACATTTTGCAGAATCGGAACTCGTCATCAACGGCGACGGCTCCGTCTTCCACCTGCACCTGCGCCCCGAACAGCTGGCCGACAAGGTCATCCTCGTCGGCGACCCCGCACGCGTAGACCTCGTGGCACGCCACTTCGACAACCGCGAGTGTGAGGTCAGCAGCCGCGAGTTTCACACCATAACGGGCACCTACAAGGGCAAGCGCATCACGGCCCTCTCCACCGGCATCGGATGCGACAACATCGACATCGTGGTCAACGAGCTCGACACGCTGGCCAACATTGACCTCACACAGCGCACCGAGCGACCCACACACCGCGCACTGACGCTCGTGCGCGTGGGCACCTGCGGCGGACTGCAGCCCGACACGCCCGTGGGCACCTTCGTGGCATCGGTCAAGAGCATCGGCTTCGACGGACTGCTCAACTTCTATGCCGGACGCGACGAGGCGTCGGACCTCGACCTCGAACAGGCCTTCAAGAACGCCGTGGGATGGAACCTCGCCATGGGCAACCCCTACGTGGCCTCTGCCGACACGGAGCTCATCCAGCGCATTGCAGCCGACGACATGCAGCGCGGCATCACCGTGGCGTGCGGCGGCTTCTACGGTCCGCAGGGACGACAGCTGCGGCTGCCGCTGGCCGACCCCATGCTCAACCAGAAGATTGAAGACTTCGAATACCACGGACTGCGCGTACGCAACTTCGAGATGGAGTCGTCGGCACTGGCCGGACTGGCCACACTCATGGGCCACCATGCCGCCACCGTCTGCATGGTCATCGCCAACCGGCGCGCACTCGAGATGAACACCGACTACAAGACGAGCATCGACACGCTCATCACTCGTGTGCTCGACAGAATCTAAACACCAATTACTCACATACAAATAAAAAAAAGAGGGGGCGCTGCCTCCTCTTTTTTCACAACACACGCTACTCGTGAACACACTCAGCAACACCGGCGACACCATCTGCGCCATAGCCACCAGGGTGGGGGGCGCCATCACCGTCATCAGGGTCAGCGGACCGCACGCCATCGGCTGCACCGACCGCCTCTTCCACCCCCACAGCGGCAAGCCGCTGGCCGCACAGAAGGCCGGCACCATGCACTATGGCACCGTCTGCGACATAGCCTCCGGACACACCATCGACGACGTGGTGGCGGCCGTCTGGCGCGCACCTCGCTCCTACACCGGCGACGACACCGTGGAGATCAGCTGCCACGGCAGCCAGTATATCGCGCAGACCATCGTGCACAACCTCGTGGAGGCCGGATGCCGCATGGCCGGACCCGGCGAGTTCACCATGCGTGCCTATCTCAACGGCAAGATGGACCTCTCGCAGGCTGAGGCCGTGGCAGACCTCATCGCAGCAGGCAACAAGGCTTCGCACGACCTCGCCATCAGCCAGCTCAAGGGACACTTCAGCCAAGAGCTCGCCACACTGCGCAGCCAACTGCTGAAGCTCACCAGCCTCCTCGAGCTGGAGCTCGACTTCTCCGACCACGAGGAACTGGAGTTTGCCGACCGCACACAGATCGACACCCTCACCGCCACGCTGCTCCGAAAGGTCACAAGCCTCTGCAGCAGCTTCCGCACAGGGCAGGCGCTCAGGAAGGGCATCGCCGTGGCCATCGTCGGAAAGACCAACGTCGGCAAGTCGACACTGCTCAACTGCCTGCTCGAGGAAGACAAGGCCATCGTCAGCGACATCTCCGGCACCACACGCGACACCATCGACGGCGTGGCCGACATCAGGGGCGTCAGCTTCCGCTTCACCGACACCGCCGGACTGCGCACCACCACCGACACCATCGAGCAGATAGGCATCGAGCGCGCCTACCGGCAGATCGAACAGGCCGCCGTGGTGATGTGGGTCATCGACGCCATGCCCACCGCCGACGAGCAGGCCGACATCATGCGGCGCGCCGACGGCAAGCCCGTCGTCGTCGTGCACAACAAGGCCGACATCTCGCTGCACACCCTCATTGCCGGCGAGGTGGCCGTCAGCGCCAAGACAGGCCGCAACATCGACGCGCTGAAGCACGCCATCTACGACGCAGCCGACCTGCCCGAGATCTCCGACAACACCGTCATCATCACCAACACACGCCACTATGAGGCCCTCAGCCGAGCCGCCGACGACCTGCAGCGGGTGGCCGACGGCCTCGCCACAGGCCTGCCCACCGACCTCCTCGCCGAAGACCTGCGCCTCTGCCTGGCCGACCTGGCCGACATCACCGGCGGACAGATCACCCCGCAGGAGACCCTCAACAACATCTTCCAGCACTTCTGTATTGGAAAATAAATGTTCTGCATCGGAAAGTAAAAGATAAGTGACAACAAACAATGACAGTACAAGAATATAAAGACCATATTGCTGCAGGTCTTCCCGTTGAGAACGGCAGTCCGGCACACCTCTTCATGCACGAGATGAGCCAGGAGGCCATCCGTATCACCATGAAGATAAACAACGAGTATCACA
>CAVAXH010000156.1:0-4862 GCA_963592505.1 Bacteroidaceae bacterium | reverse complement strand
CTTACAGGGCGCTGCTAATCAACGTGTTACGATACCCAGGGCGCTGCCCTGGGCTAGGTAAGAGCTGGGCTTTCAGCCCGCGTCGTCGACCGTTGGTTCAGCCCGCGTCGGCTCACGCAACGGACATCAGCGCTTTCCGGTAAACATCACCGCGGCAGCCCAGCGTAGGCGAAGCCTGCGCCTTCTGTGTAATCCGCATCGTCCGGTGCTAAAATATAAACATCACCGCGGAGCCTTCTGTGTAATTTGTGAAATCTGTTGTTCAAAAAAAAATGCGGGCAAAGGCTTCCACAAGACGTATGTGTGGAATCCTTTGCCCGCAGGCTGTTTTTTTTAGCGTGGAGCAATGCGTCGGCCGTACTGACGGCCACCGCCTACTTCGCGATGGTCTTCACGGTGACGGCCACGGCTTACTTCACGATGGCTTACTTCACGATGACTTACTTCACGATGGTCTTCACGGCACGGCCGTTGCTCATGCGGATGATGTTCACACCCTTGAACTGACCCTGGCGCTTGGTGCCGTCGAGAGCATAGCGAGCCTTCACTGTGGCCTTGTGGGCAGCGGTCTCGGCCTTGATGTCCTTCACGTCGGCAGCGGCAGCAGCAGCTTCCTGTGTGTCGAGCACCCAAGAGATGTAGGCACCGTAGACCTCCTCGATGTCGTCGCCATCCTCCTCGCCTTCTTCAGCGTCGGTGTTGGCAGGGACGGCATAGGCAAAGCCCAGGATGTAACGGCCGTCGGCAGAGATCGTGGCAGGCGTGTTGAAACCGCCCTCGTCATAGTCGGCCAGACGTGTGGTGGCAGGGAAGGCCTCGGACAGCGTCTGGATGTCGCTCTCGCCCTTCTTCCACATGAAGCCGGTGCGGGGACCATACTCGCCACCGTAGAAACCTACGATGGTGCCGTCGTCGGACACGCCGAAGCCGTAGCACTCGGCACCGTCCTCAAAGCGCTCTTCGCTGCTGTTGGGCACGAAGAACTCCACCGAGTCGTTCTCGAGGTTGTAACGGGCCACGCCGCGCACGGCATCCCACTCGCCCACATACTGCTCGAAGTTGACCACCATCCACTTGCCGTTGGCGCTCACCGTGGTCTGGTCGGTGCTGAACATGGTGTAGGGCAGTTTCGACTCCATCGTGGGCGCAAAGAAGCGGCGCGACACAGGATAGCATGAGAACGACTTGCCGTCCTTGTTGAGTGCCCACAGGGTGGCAGGACGTGTGGCCATGTCGTCGACGAAATAGCCGGTGATGAGCGAGTCGTCGGTCACGGCGAGTGCCGAGGCGCCTGCAGCGTTGTAGCCCAGGAACTTGGCCGTAGGCATGGGCAGGTCTACGGGTGTGCCGTCGTTGGTGAAATAGCAGGGAGCACCCTCCTCGGCACCCTCGTCATAGCGGGCACCGACGATGATGCTACCGGCGGGGTTGATGCCCATGAAGAGATACTGGTCGACGTCGCCAAACAGGCTGACCTCCTGCTTGTTGAAATCGAAGATGCTGGCCGAACCGTTCCAGCCCACAGCCACACCGTTGTTGGCGATGCCCTTGAACTGCAGGTCTGCCTCGTCCTCAGAGGGGTCTATAAGCCACATCGAGCCCGTCTCGCGGTCATACATGTAGCCGCCGTCGGTGGCATAGAGTGAACCGGCGATATACTTGCCGTTGGGCGACATAGAGGTGGCCATCAGGCCGTAGCCCAGTGTGTCGGGAATCTCAGTGATGCCGCTCTGCGCCATTGCGGCGCCCGTTGCCATAAGGGCAACCATTGTGAGTAAAGTTTTTCTCATACAATACTAATTTTGATAATAATGATATATGTGTTGTGTTCTATTCGCCTGATCATACGCTGGCCTCTCCCCGAGGCCCTTTTGCGGCCCACTGGAGATGCCCGATGGTGCCGACGAAGGTGCACTTGCAACCGTTACGGCCGCAAATGTAACACTTTTTATTGAAACAACAAAAGAAAAGTAACAAAATGTTATCAACCGAGGTCCACCACCGTTATTCCGGCTCCGCCAAACTGCACGTGCTCGTCGCGCACATGGCTGACGTTGGGCTCTGCCGCGAGATACTGTCGGATGAGCTGTCGCAGTATGCCGTTGCCCTTGCCGTGGAGGATGCGCACGCGCGGCATGCCCACGAGGATGGCGTCGTCGATGAAATACTGCACCGCCTGCAGGGCTTCGTCGCCGCGCATGCCGCGCACGTCGAGGTCCTGGTGGAAGTTTTTGCGGTGATCGTCGATGGTGTCTTGCGTCATGTGCGACACGTTGTAGCGCTGCAGACCGGCACGCACCTCATCCATCTTCGACGGCTGGCCGGCCGCCGTCTCGCCGCCGTCGGGAGAGGCCGCTGCGGGAGATGCCAGCTGGAGGCGCGACAGGGGCAGACGCGTGCGCATGCCGCCGAAGATGACCGTAGCCGTCTGTCCGCTGATGCTCTCCACGCGCCCTTCGGAGCGAGCCCCGCGCATGCGCACGGCGTCGCCCACGCTGATGATGCCCTCGCGCTCCTTCTGCTCGCGCAGGGCAGCTGTGCGCAGCGCTTCGGCAGCCCGCTGCTCGTCGTCTTTCTTCTTCTTGCGCCGCTCCTCGTGGCGGGCCTTGCGGGCCTTGATCTGCTCCATCTTGCGGGCAATCTGGTCGTCGTTGGCCTGCGTGTCGAAGGTCTGCACATCCTGCTTAAACTCCTCGAGCTGCTGGCGTATGCGCCGGGTCGACTCGCGTTCGGCCTGCTGCTCGCGGATCTCGCGGATGGTGTTCTCTATCTTGCGGTTGGCGGCGCTCAGCAGTTCCTCGGCCTCCTGCTTGGCCCGCGCCAGGATGTCGCGCCGTTCGCGCTCCACATCGCTGAGGTCGTGCTCATAGTGGTCTATCTGCTGCTGCAGCCGCTTCTCCTGCTGGTGTATGGTCTGCCGCTTCTGTTCCCAGTAGCGTTTGTCGCGCACGATGTCCTGCAGATACTTGTCGCTCTGTATGTAGTCGGAGCCGACGAGCTCCGATGCCTCGCGTATGACCTCCTCGGGAATGCCCGTCTTGCGCGCTATCTCTATGGCAAACGAGCTGCCCGGCTGTCCGATGGCCAACTGGAAGAGGGGCCGCATCTCATGGCGGTCGTAGAGCATGGCTCCGTTGGCAATGCCCTCGTGGGCATCGGCATAGTGCTTGAGGTTCTGATAGTGGGTGGTGATCACGCCCCATGCCTGTTTCTTCACATACTGGTTGAGCACGGCCTCGGCCATCGCACCGCCTATCTGCGGCTCGGTGCCGGTGCCAAACTCGTCGATGAGCAGCAGCGTGCGTGCGTTGGCCTGCCGCATCATGATCTTCATGTTGAGCAGGTGCGACGAGTAGGTCGACAGGTCGTTCTCTATGCTCTGCTCGTCGCCGATGTCGATCATCAGGTTCTGGAACACGCCCACCGTAGACCGTTCGCTCATGGGCACCGACAGTCCGCACTGCACCATATACTGCAGCAGTCCGACGGTCTTCAGGCACACCGACTTTCCTCCGGCATTGGGTCCGGAGATGATGAGGATGTGGTGTGAGGGCGTGAGGGTGATGTCGAGCGGCACCACCTGCTTGTCCTGCTTCGTCAGCGAGAGCCACAGCAGCGGGTGGCGCGCCGTGATCCAGTCGACGGCGGGCACCGGCTCCACATGGGGCTCGATGGCGCCGGTCTGCGCGGCCAGCTCGGCACGCGCCCGGATGAAGTCGACCTCTGCCAGCAGTGCATACGAGTAGATGAGCTCGGGCACATGCGGGCGCACCAGCCTGGAGAACTCCACGAGGATGCGCACCACCTCACGGCGCTCCTCGGCCTCCAGCTCGCGTATGCGGTTGTTGGCCTCCACCACCTCGGCAGGCTCCACGAAGACGGTCTTTCCCGTGGCCGACTCGTCGTGCACGATGCCGGGGATGCGGCGCTTCATGCCGGGGGCTATGGGCACCACGAGTCGGCCGTCGCGCAGCGTGGGCGCCACGTCCTTGTCGACGAGGCCCTCGCTCTGCGCGGCACGCAGGATGTTGTTGAGCACGCGCGACACGCTGCCCTCGGCTCTGCGCAGCTGCAGGCGCACCTCGGCCAGCGCTGGCGAGGCGGTGTCTTTCACCTTGCCATACTTGTCGAGGATCTGGTCGATGCGGCGCAGCAGGTCGGGGAATGTGAGCACGCCGTCGGTGAGGTCGTGGAGGGCCGGATAGTCGTAGACGCCCTCGTCGTCGCCCCGGTTGAGGTGTCGCACGATGGCCCCGATGGTCTCCAGCGACCTCCTCATGTCGAAGAGCTCGCCTTCCTCAAGATGCGTGCCCTCCAGGCGCAGTCGCTTGATGGAGGCGCGCATGTCGAAGAAGTATTGCAGCGGGAAGTCGTCCACCTCCTGCTGCATGCGCCTGAACTCGCGTGTCTGGCTGAGCAGCGTGTTGATGGTCTGCACGTCGTCGCAGAAGGCCATCTCGTCGACCTTGTCTTTGCCAAGCTGACTGAGGCAGTGGTGCTTGAGCAGCGTGCGTATCTCGCCAAACTGTATCTTGTTTTCGAAGTTGCTGGGATAAATCATGCTGCAAAGTTACTGAAAAAAACGCGCTTTCCCGTCATTCTCATTTATAATTATGGTCTGCTGGCCAGGGTGTTCAATTTCGACATTATTTAGTGAGACATTTTGGGCTCGTTTTTAATCACTAGTTCCTGTTCACGACGCGGGCGGAACCACAAGTCGGCAACGCAGGCGGAAGAATGCGTGAGCCGACGCGGGCTGAACCAAAAGTCGGCAACGCAGGCTGAACCAGAAGTCGGAAGCGCAGGATGAAGAATGCGTGAGCCGACGCGGGCTGAAAGCCCAGCAATTACCCAGCCCAGGG
>CAVAXH010000155.1:0-4876 GCA_963592505.1 Bacteroidaceae bacterium | reverse complement strand
CCTGTATGCGCCGCACCGTGCCCGATGCGGCCGATGAGCCGAAGCCGTGGTTATACATGATCTTCTTGCCCCGCATCAGGTCGGGGTATTGTTTGATGTAAGGATTTTCTGTCATCGGATACTGATTTTGTAAACTGCAATGCAAAGTTAGTGCTTTTTGCCGTCATGCCCAACTTTGCGGTTAAATGAAAGAGAATATGCTAAACAATTCTTCCAGCTGTGGCTGGAACGGAAATTCTTCAATGGGTAAGTGACTTTAGGCCTGCAACAACGGTTGTTCTCGTTTCTTTTTTGTATCTTTGCAATGTTAATGTGCGACACACGCTGAAAACAACAAAACCAAAAACCAAAATAACGACTATGAGAAAAATCGTTCTGACGGCCCTCGTGGCCCTCGCAGCCCTCGGCGCACAGGCCAAGGGCTGGACGCAGGAACAGGTAGCCGCCACCATCACTAAGGTCAACGACTACTGGCAACAGCACAACAAGGCTGAGGTGCGCTCCTTCTGGGACAATGCCGCCTACCACACTGGCAACATGGAGGCCTACAAACTGCTCGGCAAGGCCGAATGGCTCGACTACAGCACACGCTGGGCTGAGCACAACCGGTGGATGGGCGCCACAGAGACCGACCCCGCCAAATGGAAGTATCGCCACTACGGCGAAGGCCCCCAGTTTGTGCTCTTCGGCGACTGGCAGATCTGCTTCCAGACCTATGTCGACCTCTACTGGATAGCCAATGCCAAGGGTGCCTCGGCACGCAACGAGCGCATGGTGCAGCGCGCCAAGGAGGTGATGGGCTATGAGGCCTGTTCGGCAGCCCACGACTACTGGTGGTGGGCCGACGCCCTCTACATGGTGATGCCCGTCATGACCAAGATGTACAAGCTCACCGGCGACAGCCGCTATCTCGACAAGCTCTACGACAACCTGCTCTACTCCGACAGCATCATGCTCGACACGGAGACCGGCCTCTACTTCCGCGACGGCAAGTATGTCTACCCCCAGCACAAGACGGCCGCCGGCAAGAAAGACTTCTGGGCCCGCGGCGACGGATGGGTGCTCGCCGGACTGGCCAAGGTGCTGCAGGACATGCCTGCCGACTATGCCCACCGCGACTTCTTCGTGAAGAAATACCAGCGTCTGGCAGCTGCCGTGCAGAAGCTGCAGCAGAAGGACGGCTACTGGACACGCTCCATGATGGATCCCGAGCAGGCCCCCGGACCGGAGACCAGCGGCACCGCCTTCTTCACCTACGGATATCTCTGGGGCGTGAACAACGGTCTGCTCGATGCCAAGCAGTATCGCAAGACCATCGACCGCGCCTGGAATTACCTCACCACCACGGCCCTGCAGGCCGACGGCAAGGTGGGCTATGTGCAGCCCATCGGCGAGAAGGCCATCCCCGGACAGGTCATCGACAAAGACTCGCAGGCCAACTTCGGCGTGGGCGCATTCCTCCTCGCCGCCTGCGAATACCACCGCTATCTGAACAACAAAAAATAACTAAAACCAACACAACTCATGAGAAAAGCATTGATCATTACGGCCTTGGCTGCCGTGGCACTCAACGTGAGCGCAGCCAAGACCAAGACCAAGACCAAGAAGGCTGAGCCCGTGGAGCAGATGCCCTCATGGACCGAATGGCACGACCTGCAGGTCAACGAGGTGAACCGCTATGCCCTGCACACCAACTTCTTCGCTTACGAGAACGAGCAGGCCGCTGCCGCCGGCGACATGACCAAGTCGGCCAACTACCTCTCGCTCGAGGGCACATGGAAGTTCAACTGGGTGGCCAATGCCGACCAGCGCCCCACCGACTTCTACAAGGCCGACTTCGACGACTCCGCCTGGAAGACCATGCAGGTGCCCGCCAACTGGGAGGTCAACGGCTATGGCGACCCCGAGTATGTCAACTCGGGATTTGCCTGGACCTATATGTTCAACGAGGGCAACTATGCCAAGGGCTTCAAGAAGGAGTATAAGGTCACGGCCGACAGCGTGCCGGTGCCCATCACCGACAACCATGTGGGTACCTACCGCCGCACCATCGAGGTGCCCGCCAACTGGGACGGCAAGCAGGTGGTGGCCCACTTCGGATCGGTGACCTCCAACATCTATCTCTTCGTCAACGGCCACTATGTGGGCTATGCCGAGGACAGCAAGGTGGCTGCCGAGTTCGACATCACCAAGTATGTCAAGCCCGGCAAGAACCTCATAGCCTTCCAGACCTTCCGCTGGTGCGACGGCTCATGGGACGAGGATCAGGACTTCTGGCGCCTCTCGGGTGTGGCACGCAACTGCTACCTCTTCGCCAAGAACCCCGCCGTGCAGGTCAGCAACATCAAGCTGACTCCCGACCTCGACAACAACTACAGGGACGGTGAGCTCGTCATCAACGTCAGCGTGAAGGGTGATCCCATCATCGACTTCCAGTTGCTCAACGCGAATGGCCTCGTGGTGGGCAAGCAGTCGGGCAGCTTCCACAGCATGAACACCGGTCTGGCACGCTTCACCGTGAAGAACGTGAAGAAGTGGACGGCCGAGACTCCTTATCTCTACACGCTGCTGGCCATCGTCAAGGACCGCAAGGGCAACGTGGTGGAGGTCATCCCGCAGAAGGTGGGCTTCCGCAAGGTGGAGATCGTGGGCAGCCAGCTGCTCGTCAACGGACAGCCCGTGCTCATCAAGGGTGCCGACCGCCACGAGATGGATCCCGACGGCGGCTATGTCGTGACACGCGAGCGCATGATCCAGGACATCAAGATCATGAAGCGTCTCAACATGAACGCCGTGCGCACCTGCCACTATCCCGACGACCCCGTGTGGTATGACCTCTGCGACGAGTATGGTCTCTACGTCACCGCTGAGGCCAACCAGGAAAGCCACGGTTTCGGCTATGGCCAGAACTCGCCCGTCATCACCAAGGCCTTCGCCAAGCAGATCCTGGAGCGCAACCAGCACAACATGGAGATGCAGTACAACCATCCGTCGGTCATCGTGTGGAGCCTCGGCAACGAGACCGACAACAGCCAGAACTTCGTGGACGCCTACAACTGGATCAAGAGCCAGGACAAGAGCCGCCCCGTGCAGTATGAGCGCGGCCTCTGGGGACATGGCGACGACAGCGACATCTACTGCCCCATGTACTACACCCACGACGCCAGCCACAAGTATGCCAAGAACGACGCCGAGAAGCGCCCGCTCATACAGTGTGAGTACAACCACACCATGGGCAACTCGAGCGGTGGCTTCGTAGAGTACTGGGACCTCATCCGCAAGTATCCCAAGTATCAGGGCGGATACATCTGGGACTTCGTGGACCAGGGCCTGCACCGCACCCCCAACTTCAAGGCTTCGCGCACCGTGGCCGACTACGAGGCCATCTCGGCCAAGTATGAGGCAGGCACCGGCAACATGTCGCCCCTCTACACCTATGGCGGCGACTACAACGACCACGACGGCTCCGACAACAACTTCAACTGCAATGGTGTCATCTCACCCGACCGCCAGCTCAACCCTCATGCCTACGAGATCGCCTATGTGCACCAGAACATCTGGGCTGAGGCTGTCGACCTGGCCAAGGGACAGATCTCGGTCTACAACGAATACTTCTTCCGCGACCTCAGCAACTATGAGCTCGTGTGGACCGTCATGCAGGACGGCAAGGCCGTGAAGAGCGGCAAGGTGGCCTCTCTCAGTGTGGAGCCGCAGCAGAAGAAGGTGATCACCCTCGATGGCTACAGCGTGCCCGCCGACGGCGAGGTGATGCTCAACATCGAGTTCCGCCTGAAGAGCGCCGAGCCCCTCATGCAGAAGGGACAGGTGGTGGCATGGCGCCAGCTGGCCGTGCGCGAGGTGAAGCCCGCAGCAGCCGAGCTGTCGGCCGAGAAGGCCAAGCTGAAGATTGCCAACGACAAGAAGGGCACCACCATCAGCGTCAGCGTCAAGGACCAGTTCGACATCGTGTTCGACAAGACCACCGGTCTGCTGAAGACCTACACCGTGGCCGGTCAGAACCTGCTGCCCGAGGGCGGCACACTGCGCCCCAACTTCTGGCGTGCCGTGACCGACAACGACATGGGTGCCGGTCTGCAGAACCGCTTCAAGGCTTGGCGCAACCCCGCAATGAACCTCACCTCTGTCACCGCTGAGAAGGCCGGCAAGACCGGAGCCCGCGTGGTGGCTGTCTACGACATGCCCGACGTGCAGGCTACGCTCACCCTCACCTACGACATCGACGGCACGGGAGCCATCAACGTGGCCGAGCAGCTGAAGACCACCCCCGGCGCCAAGGTCAGCGACCTGCTGCGCTTCGGCATGGTGATGGATCTGGCCTACGGCATGGACAAGAGCGAGTTCTACGGCCGCGGTCCGGTGGAGAACTACATCGACCGCAAGGTCAGCCAGAACGTCGGCATCTACAAGCAGACGGCCGACGAGCAGTTCTTCCCCTACATCCGTCCGCAGGAGACCGGCACGAAGAGCGACATCCGCTGGTGGAAGCAGACCACGGCCAACGGCCAGGGCTTCCTCATCACCGCTCAGGGCGAATACTTCGATGCCTCGGCGCTCCACTATAACATCAGCGATCTCGACGAGGGCGACCACAAGGCACAGCGCCACTCACCCGAGGTGCCCAAGAGCCAGTACACCGTGCTCTCGCTCAACCACGCACACTTCGGTCTTGGCGGCGAGAACAGCTGGGGTGCATGGCCTCTGCCGCAGCACCGTCTGGGCTACAAGGACATGACCTTCACCTTCCGCCTCACACCGCTGACTGCCAAGTAAGGCCTCGCCACACTTGTGGCTGAACACTAAATAATCCTTGCGGACATGGCTGCCATAGCGGCAGCGCATCCGCAAGGATTTTTTT